>NZ_JBXAJI010000002.1:0-504068 GCF_058797135.1 Lysinibacillus sp. GW823-FHT02G10 | reverse complement strand
AGTGCAGTAGATGAATTTACATCTACTGCACTTTTTAATTTACTTGATATTTAGATTTATAACAAAGCTATAATAAATGAAAGCCTACACAGAAGGATTAAACTGTGTAGGCTTGTTGTTTTTCAAATTAGCGATTAAATTTTTCGCCCTTTTCCATATGGGATGCAAAGAGGTGTACCAAAGATTGGATCTGTCGTCATTTGGCAATCAAGGTCAAACACATGATTAACTAAATCAGTGGTCATAATTTCTTCTGGTTTCCCTTGACGATAGACACCACGGTCACGCACTGTAATAATATGATCGGCATAGCGACAAGCAAGATTAATATCATGTAGTACCATAATAATAGTTCGCTTTTGCTGTTGGTTCAATTCGAATAGTAAATCTAAAACGTCTATTTGATGAGTTAAATCTAAGTATGTCGTAGGCTCGTCTAAAAGAATGATATCTGTATCTTGAGCAAGCGTCATAGCTATCCAAGCACGTTGACGTTGTCCTCCTGATAGCTCATCTACTGGTCTATCTTGTAAATGCTCTGTACCTGTAGCTTTTAAAGCGCTTAAAACGATTTCTTCATCCTTTTCAGTCCACTGTTGTCGCCAACTTTGGTAAGGATAGCGACCTTGTTTCACAAGTTGTAGGACAGTTAAGCCTTCTGGTGCAACAGGAGATTGAGGAAGAATAGAGAGGTTTTTAGCCACTTGTTTTGTAGATAATTTAAAAATATCCTCACCGTCTAATAAAACGGAGCCTTTTTTAGGTTTTAATAATCGAGCAATGGAGCGTAAGAGTGTGGATTTACCACAGCCATTCGCTCCGATTAATACAGTAATTTCATTCAAAGGAATAGATAAATTGAGATCTTCGATAATATTGAAATCACCATAACTTAATGTTAGAGATTTGGTTAATAAAGATTCAGTCATGTAGTATAGACTCCTTTATTTTTTAGGGTTTCTAAATAATAAATAGATAAAGTAAGGAGCACCGATAGCAGCAGTAAAGACGCCTGCGGGTACTTCTAATGGGCTAAATGCTGTACGACCTATAATATCTGCAACCATTACAAGCAATGCACCAATTGCTGCGGATGCCGGAATAAGTACACCGAACGATGAACCAACAATGCGTCGTGCAATATGAGGAGCCATTAATCCTACAAACCCAATAGCACCAGCAAATGCTATGGCACTCGCTACTAAACTGGAGCATAATAGAATTAAGTAAAGGCGTGTTTTTTGAACAGGCTGCCCTAGGCTTGATGCTGTATCATCACCTAATTCTTGAACATTTAACTGCCGAGTAATAAAAAAGGTGATAAGTAGAAGTACAATAATCAATGGAACAACGATTTGTACTTGATCCCAATCCGAACTTTTGACACTACCCGTAATCCATTTATTCGCTTCACTTGCTTGATAAATTGGGCCGATAATCATTAACATTGTAGTAATTGCTTGCATGAATGCCGACACGCTAATACCGATTAAGACAAGACGATTTGGTGTGACACCATCTTTCCAAGCAAATAGGTAGACTATACATCCGACGATAGTAGCACCTATGAATCCTGCTAATGGCAACCACTCTATACTAACTGTTAAAGAGTGATTAGAATCACTGAAAATGGCTAAGAAACCAACAACCGCTGCCCCACCACCAGCAGATATGCCGATTATATCAGGTGAGGCAAGTGGATTTTTAATGATTCCTTGTAAAACTGCACCTGCGACGGCTAACGCCATTCCAGCAAACAAGGCCATGAAAATTCGAGGCATTCGAAAATCAATAATAATCAGTTGATCAAAATCTGAGCCGTAACCAAAAAAAGCTTGTAAAACTTTAAATGGATTGATGAATGAATCACCAAATGATGCACTAAGAAAGAACACGGCAAGAGTTAGTATGCAAATCACTGTTAATTTTTTTATAGCTTGTACATCTATTAAAAATGAAATTTTTTGTTGAAGTAAACGAATTGTTTTTACATGTTTCATTATTTTTTTCCACCTTTTCGCGCAAGGTAAATAAAGAATGGTGTGCCAATCATAGCAGTCATGACTCCTACTGGAACTTCTTGTGGCATGATAATATAACGAGCCGCAACATCAGCCAGCAATAAAAGTATCCCCCCAAGTAAAGCAGCCATAGGAATAAGCCATCGATGATCAGTGCCGACAAACTTACGCGCAAAATGGGGAACGACAATCCCTATAAAACCAATGGGGCCAGCAATTGCAACTGCTCCCCCTGCTAAAAAAATAACAATAAGACCGACCAATATCTTCATAAGTCCTAAACGTAAACCAAGACCTCTTGCTACATCATCTCCAAGAGCGAGAATATTCATTTTGGGGGAAATGATGAGGGCAGCAATCCACCCAATTACTAGATACGGTAGAACAGATAGTAGAATTTCAAGTTTTCTACCTTGTACAGAACCTGCTAACCAAAACAAAACTTGATCAAGCTCTGCTTCATTTGTAGCGAGTAAACCTTGCGTAAATGATGCAAATAGGGCACTGATGGCAGCACCAGCTAAAGTTATTTTCACTGGAGTAACAGCATCTCTACCTGAGAAACTAATTCCATAAACGGATAAAGCAGCGATTGCTGCACCAAGAAATGCAATCCACGCAAAAGATTGCAAGCTTGAAATGTGGAAAAAAATCATGGCAAAGACAACAGCAAAGCCTGCTCCTGCATTAATGCCCAAAATTCCAGGAGAGGCTAATGGATTTTTCGTTAAGGTCTGCATAAGCACGCCTGTAATAGCTAATGAAGCACCAACGCAACTGGCTATAAGAGCTCTTGGAATTCGAACATTTTGAATAATAAGATGCTCATTTGAATTGTTAAATTGTCTAAAAGATTCATACGTAGTTTGAATAGAAGTATTTGCATAACCATACACAATACTGATCCCCATAGAAAGAAGTAATAGTATGACTCCTACTAGTAAAGCAATCATTTTAGAATAATTATTTTTTAATATCATATTTAACGTGTACTCTTTTCTTGGAAAATTAATAAATTAGTTATTGACTTTGATAGTTACATACAATACGATTAATATCGTTCTTAGACAGATGAAAGTGATTTTCATTCTCGTCAAATATGCTTAAATATTTTATCATATACAATGGAGGAAGAAAAGGTGCAAAAAGCTTTTCAAAAACTATTAGTTTTACTAGCTGTGGTTGCTATTTTTGTTCTGGCAGCATGCGGTACTTCTAAAGATAATGCCAAAGAAGAAAGTACAAAAGAAAGCAATGCTTACAGTATTGACCATGCAATGGGGACAACTGAAGTAAAAGACACACCAAAACGTATCGTTGTTTTAACTAATGAAGGAACAGAAGCATTATTAGCTCTAGGTATTAAACCAGTAGGTGCTGTTCAATCTTGGACAGGCGATCCATGGTATGATCACATCAAGGATCAAATGGAAGGTGTAGAGGTTGTCGGTATTGAACATGAAATAAATATCGAAAAAATTGCTTCTTTAAAGCCAGATTTAATCATTGGCAATAAATTACGACAAGAAAAAGATTATGCTAAACTTAGCAAAATTGCTCCAACTGTGTTTTCTGATACATTACGTGGTGACTGGAAAGAGAATTTTAAATTATACGCTAAAGCAGTAAATCAAGAAACAAAAGGTGAAGAAGTTCTAAAAGCTTACGAAGATAAGTTACAAGCTCTGAAAGAAGAACTTGGAGAACAAACCAACCAAGAAGTTTCATTTGTACGCTTTATGGCCGATAAATCTCGTATCTATTACACAGATTCATTCTCAGGTGTGATTTTTGATGCTTTAGGATTTAAACGTGTTGCAGCGCAAGCAGATTTATTTAAAGATAATGCTAAACTAGGAAACTTAGCGATTGAAGTAGGGAAAGAAGCGATCCCTCAAATGGATGGGGATGTTATTTTCTACTTCACGTACATGCCAACAGGCGATGATTCAGCACTAGCAACTGAACAAGAGTGGACACAAGACCCGCTTTGGAAAAACTTAACAGCAGTCCAAAAAGGCAATGCACATAAGGTGGATGATGTCATTTGGAATACGGCTGGAGGCATTTTAGCTGCGAATATTATGCTAGATCAAGTGAAAGAAATCTTTGTTAAATAATTTTCTTATAAACTATACATTTATCGATGTTCGATAAATGTATAGTTTTTTTACTTCCTAATATATACTCTCCTGGTACTTTAAAGTTAGATAGACTATGATGTAGATATTGACCATAAATTGAGGGGGATGACGATGAAGGAAAAATTAAGGTGGGTTTATAATCAGCATTATTTAGAGCAAGATCATATAAAACAAGCAACAGCAATACTTCCATATTTTTCACTAGATCAAGTGAGGAAAGTTGGTCAATTTCAGCGTACATATGAGCAATTTGAGAAGACACCACTCCATCATCTTGAGGCACTATCTTCATATATAGATGTAGAAAAAATTATGATTAAAGATGAATCTTATCGATTTGGTTTAAATGCCTTTAAAGTTTTAGGAGGTATTTATGCAATTGCGCAATATGTTGCCAATAAGCTTGGAAGGAATATAGAGGAGCTATCGTTTGAACAGTTAAAAACTCCAGAAGTAAGAGCGCAAGTAGGCAATTTAACATTTATTTCAACGACTGATGGAAATCATGGTCGTGGTGTGGCATGGGCTGCAAGAGAACTGGGTTTTCAAGCAAGAATATATATGCCAGCTGGTAGCGCCGCTGAGCGGTTACTGCATATTAAAAGTGAAGGGGCTTTTGCTGAAATTACGACAATGAATTATGACGATACTGTTCGTTATACCTCACAGCTTGCACTAGAAAATGGTTGGGTTTTGATTCAGGATACAATGTGGCAAGGCTATGATGAAATTCCATTATGGATTATGCAGGGGTACACAACCCTTGTACAGGAGATTGTTGAACAGATACAGCAAGCCCCAACACATGTATTTTTGCAAGCTGGTGTGGGGTCCTTTGCCGGAGCAGTAGTAGCATTTTTACAGCAATACTATGAGCAGGATATTACATTTGTCTTGGTTGAGCCACATGTCGCTAATTGCTATTATGAAAGCTTTAAGAAAAATACAGATCAATTTGTCACTGTTGGTGGAGAGATGCAAACTATAATGGCAGGTCTTGCTTGTGGTGAACCGAATCCACAGGCTTGGCAAATCTTAAAAGCCTACACAAAAATAAGTATCTCCTGTGAGGAAGAAATAGCAGCAACAGGTATGCGCGTTCTAGGAAATCCTTTAGCTACAGACACTCGCATTATAGCTGGTGAATCAGGAGCGGCGCCATTTGGTTGCTTTTATGAAATAATGACTAATGAACAATATAAGGAATTAAAACATGCCTTGCACCTAAATGAACAAGCAAGGGTGCTGTTTATTAATACAGAGGGTGATACAGATAAAGAGAGTTATCGAGAAATAGTATGGCATGGGAAATATGCGAATCAATAGCAAACTAGTGATTTACTAGTTTGCTATTTTCCTTTTGTAAAAGGATTTGAAAGTATAATTAAGTTTAATTAAATTTTTTTATTTTAACTCTTGACCTTAACGTTGCGTCAAAGCTTACAGTAGCATTAGTGGAGGTGATGAGATGGAATATACCATTCAGGAGCTTGCTCAACTATCGGGCGTTAGTACAAGAACATTGCGTTATTATGATGAAATTGGATTGCTGAAACCAGCAAGAACCAATAAGGCAGGTTATCGATTTTATGGCCAATGGGAGGTCGATATGTTGCAGCAGATTTTATTTTACCGTGCTTTGGATATGAAATTAGCGACAATTCAGGCTATTATTCAAGCACCAAATTTTCAGCATGCTGAGGCGCTCAAAACACATAGAGCTGCTTTGCTTCAACGCAAAGAGCAGTTGGAAACGATCTTACAGACAGTAGAAAAAACAATACAATCCATTGAGGAGGAACAACCAATGTCTAATGAAGAAAAATTTAAAGGCTTTAAAGAAAAGTTAATTGAGAATAACGAAAAGCAGTACGGCAAAGAAATCCGTGAGAAATATGGGAATGAAACAGTGGATGCATCCAATGCTAAGCTTATGAACATGACGGAGCAACAATATCAAGCGATGCAACAGCTAGAACAGCAAATGTTTGAACGTTTAGCAGAGGCAATGAAACTTGGAGATACTACAAGTGACATTGCGATGGAAGTTGCAGAGTTGCATAAACGCTGGCTCAACTTTACGTGGAAAGAGTATTCCAAAGAGGCACATGCAGGGCTGGCACAAATGTATATTGCTGATGAACGCTTTACAGCTTATTATGATGAACGTGGTGAAACAGGAGCAGCGCAATTTTTGCATGACGCCATTATAGCTTATACAAGTAAGTAAATAGGTCTTCCTTATGCTGACATGTTTTAGAAATCGTAAAATAGGAAAAAATGAAAGCATGAGGAGGAGATTATTGTGGATCAACAAATAATGCAACAATTAAAAAGACAACTAGAGCAAGAATTACAAGAAATAGAACAACGAATAGAAGAATCAGAGCGACCTCAAGCGACAGAATTATCGAATTATGATAATCATCCAGCTGATAATGCAAGTGATTTAACGGATCAGCTTACAGAAATGGCTATTGATGAGCATCGTGGTGATAATGCTGAAGAAATAAAAGAAGCTCTTCAAGCAATGGCAGACGGTACATATGGCAATTGTACAGTCTGTGGTAAAGAAATTCCAATTGGTCGCTTAAAGGCAATGCCGCAAGCTCTGACATGTGTGGAACATGCAGAAAAGAAAGAAGACAATTTACGACCAGTGGAAGAAGATGTTCTTTCTTCAACACCAAAATCAGATGATTTTATTGAGCTGGAGGAATTCGGCTCTTCTGATACACCACAGGATAAAATTTAGTAAGTTTTTCCTCGCAGAAGCAGTATAATAACTGTAGAGGTGAGGATATGAAGATTATTGATTTACATTGTGATGCGCTTTTAAAGTTAACTACTCTTGAAACGGCAAATTTTGCTGAGGATGTGCGAATACATGCTAATCAAAAAAGATTGCAATTAGGGCAAGTAGAGGCTCAAGTATTCGCTATCTTTATTGACCCAACAATCCCACAAAGTCTACAATTTCTTGAGGTCATGCGCCAAATCGAAGCATTCCATACTCACGTATTACAAACAGAGGGCATGGTGCATATTACAGATTGGGCACAGTTAGATCAATTAGCTCCCCACGAAATAGGAGCCATTTTAAGCTTAGAGGGCTGTAGTGCCATTGGCGAAGATTTAACAAAACTGACAGCTGTACTGGATGCAGGGGTGAAGTTGGTAGGTTTAACATGGAATGAAGGAAATGCTGTGGCCCATGGTGCTGAACAGGATGCAACTCTTGGTTTAAAGCCATTTGGTAAAGAAGTTATACAATTATTAAATGAACGCGATATTATTATTGATGTGTCCCATCTAAATGAGCAAAGCTTTTGGGATGTCTTGCCGCTTGCAAAGCATATTATTGCAAGCCATAGTAATGCACGTGCACTATGTGATCACCCGCGTAACTTAACTGATGCCCAGGCAAAGGCACTTGTTGAGGCGGGAGGACATATCCATGTAGTTTATTTCCCACTCTTTATAGGCAAAGGTGCAACACTAGACCATTTAGTGGGGCATGTGGAGCATTTAGCTAAACTGGTAGGTGTGGAGCATATTGGATTAGGCTCCGATTTTGATGGGATTGATAGGACTGTCAGTGGCTTAGCCCATGCAGGAGAGGCACAAAATTTACTAGAGGCATTACGTACACGCTTTTCAGATGAAGAAGTGTATGGTATTGCAAGCCAAAATTTCCGACGCTATGTAAAAAAAGCAGCAACCCGTTAAGGCTGCCGCATCTTAATAAAAGAAATAATGAATTAATAAACCGATTCCTAATAGGAAGCCGAAGAATGTATTTGTTTGCGCTGTATATTTCATCGCAGGCATTACCTCTTTGGCTTCTTTTTTGTCTCGGAAAATTTGAATGGCACGTAATGGTTTTGGAACACTTAGGAAGATGATTAATGCCCAAAAAGTAATACCATCAACTGCTACAAGAGCAATCACCCATAAATAAGAGACGATAAAAAAGCCTGATAACACGGAAATTGCATTATCACGTCCTACCAAAATAGCTAAAGTTTTTCGTCCGCCTTCTGTATCGCCAACAATATCACGTATATTGTTCGATAGCATAATGGCACCGACTAAAATCATGCTTGGTACAGAGAGCAAGACAGCATCTAGTGTTACTGTAAGCGCTTGAATATAGAAGGCAATTAATACAATGCCCATCCCCATTACTGCGCCAGAAACAATTTCACCAAATGGCGAATAGGCGATTGGGTATGGTCCACCTGTATATAAAAAGCCAATAAGCATACAAACAAGTCCGACAACAGCTAACCACCAAGATGTTGAGGCACATATGTAAATGCCAAGAAGCATGGCAATAGCATAAAAGCTTAATGCAATCATCATAATTGTTTTTGGCTGTACACCATGACGGACAATCGTTCCGCCAATCCCGACGGAATGCTCGTTATCTAATCCTAATTTGTAATCATAATATTCATTGAACATATTCGTTGCTGCTTGTATAAGCATACTTGCAATGAGCATAGCAAAAAATAGTCCAAAATCAATTGTTTCTTTTTCAATTGCTAAGGCAATTGCTGTTCCTAGGAATACAGGAACAAATGAAGCGGTTAAAGTATGTGGACGTGTTAAATGCCACCACACTTTAAAACCCCTATCAGCTTCAATGACTTTGGTCATAAGGTCTTTCTCTCCTTCAAATGTTGTCGACTCTTCTTATTTTAAACGAAGATTGAGAAAATGGGTAGGTTCACAGCTTATTACATACTGTTTAATGAAAAAAAGTGATACAATAGAACATGCATTTATGAACTGAAAATAAAAAAGAACAATTAGCAACAGTACGAATAACGTGTTGCCAACTAAAATATGATGTGTTATTTAACCATCATTCATTATGTACATTGCAACAACGGAGGTAATTTTCATGCAACAGAAGTGGTACCAAGCCACAGAAGTAGAAGTGGACTCTTTGGGCCAAAGCCTTCATTTTTATATGGAAACAATTGAAGTAAGTCGCCTATCTGCACTGGCGTTCTATGCAGCTGGCGAGGAATGTTATAAAGGTGAACGATTTTATTGGCAAAATAGAGAAAAAACAATGACATTAGTTGGGCTAGGACATGCTCATACTATTCAAAACAACGCTAAAGAAAACCGCTTTGATGCAGTTGAAGCGGAATGGAAAAACATAACGAAAAACTGTCCAAAAGGTCAACAAGCGGTACAACCAATTTTGTTTGGCGGTTTTACATTTGATCCTCAAAATAATGTAGACGGGGAATGGACGGATTTCCCAGAGGCTTATTTTGCATTAGCAACGTTTCAACTGGTGATACGCGATGATAAAGCATACGTAAGTATTCACCTTTTGACACAAGACCAACAGGCTGAGGATCAGTTCGAAGCGCTAAGAAAAGAGCGCGATCATTTAATCCATGCAGCTCAGGTTAAAGAAGTGAAAACGTATACAAAACCTGAAATCATAAGTTATTTTGAACCATATAAAGAGCCTTATTTAGCCTCAATCGATCAAGTGACAGCATTAATTAAACAGAAAAAGGCAGATAAAGTGGTCATTGCACGATCACTTGCTTTGCAATTTAAAGAGTATGTATCCGCACCACAAGTACTTTCTCAAATTATTCATGAACAACCAGAAAGCTATTTATTTGGTTTAGAGCATAGACATTTATTATTTTTCGGAGCATCACCTGAACGACTTGTGAAAGTAGAAGATGGTCGAGCATTTTCTTCTTGTGTTGCTGGCTCAATTAAACGAGGTAAGACTGCAGAGGAAGATGAGGCTTTTGGACAAAGTTTATTAAATGACCCTAAAAATGGCGGAGAACATCAGTATGTTGTGGATATGATTGCGGAAACATTCCGTAAAAATTGTGTGGACATGACGGTGCCAGATAGACCACGCTTGTTAAAAATACGAGATATTCAACATCTGTATACGCCTGTTGAAGGTCAGTTAAATCAGGATGCAACAATCTTACAATTGACTAAATCATTACATCCAACACCCGCTTTAGGTGGTGTACCACGCAAAGAAGCATTGGCAGCCATCCGTAAATATGAGCCGATGAATCGGGGACTGTATGCTGCGCCAATAGGCTGGCTAGATGCAGAGGGTAACGGTGAGTTTGCAGTTGCCATACGTTCAGCAGCCTTACTAAATGATAAAGCTTATTTATATGCAGGCGGTGGAATCGTCGCAGATTCAGAACCGCAATCTGAATATGAAGAAACATTAGTAAAATTCCGTCCAATGCTTCGTGCGCTAGGGGGACAATTACATGAGTGAACGAAAAATACTAACAGATTATGTTTATAAAATGGTCGCATCGCTAGTGCAAGCTGGTGTAGAGAATGTTGTCGTTAGTCCAGGCTCACGTTCAACACCGCTTGCTTATGCGGTTGCTTCTACTAAACAAGTAAAAATGTATCGGCAGGTAGACGAGCGCTCAGCAGCATTCTTTGCGCTAGGGCTTGCTAAGGCAACTACTAAGCCTGTGGTTCTTTTATGTACATCTGGTACAGCAGCAGCTAACTATTTTCCTGCGATTGTGGAGGCAAGCTATGCACGTGTACCATTAATCATTATAACAGCTGATCGCCCACATGAATTACGTGAGGTAGGCGCCCCACAGGCTATCAACCAACCCAATTTATATGGTTCACATGTAAAGTGGAGTGTTGATTTTCCGTTAGCAGATGGTGCTGAACCAACATTGCCTTTTATTGAGCGTCATCTTGCTCGTGCGGTAGCCATTGCCACGAGCGCACCTTTTGGACCAGTCCATATTAATGTACCTTTCCGTGAACCACTATTAATTGATTTACAGCAGGAGCTACCAGCAGTGACGTTTAAGCACAGCAGTATGGGACAATTAACCCCAACACGCGGGGATCAACAGGAACTATCCTCTATTATACAATCAACTAAAAGAGGTTTTATGATCATTGGTGAGTTAGCTCTTGGTACAGAATTATCCATAGTTTGGGAATTTGTACGTCAGCTGAAGTGGCCTGTCATTGTTGAAAGTTTATCGAATATGCGTACATCCGTACCAGAGGATTGTTTACCATTTATCGTGACAACCTATGATGCCATTATGAAGAGTGATGACTTCAAAGCACTGGTACAACCAGATACAGTAATCCGAATAGGGGCACAACCAGTTTCGAAGTTTATAATGCAATTTATTACAAAGTCACGCCCAAATGCGTATGTGATTATCGATGAAGACCCTATGTTTAGAGATGCTACAGGCGTATCTACGCATTTTATTCATGCGAATGTCAATCAGTGGCTAACAGAATTAGCTATCACTGAAACGGCTATCGAGGAAACATACTTAGCCGAATGGCAAAAAGCAAATCAGCTTGCTTCTATGTTTATTGAACAATACGCAGAGGTAGAAAAAGATGAAGGGGCTATAGTCAGTCGTTTACTCAAAATGATTCCTGACGGTAGTGATATTTTCGTTAGCAGTAGTATGCCAGTACGGGATATTGATACATTTTTATTGGCTACACCGAAAGATTTACGTGTTTTTGCCAATCGAGGAACGAACGGGATTGATGGTGTCGTATCAACAGCAATCGGTTTCAGTCAGGGAAATAATCGAGAAAGTTATTTACTGATTGGTGATTTAGCCTTTTTACATGATGTGAATGGACTCATTGCTTCCAGATATCAGGAATGTAACTTAACGATTATTGTGATGAATAATGATGGCGGTGGTATTTTTTCCTATTTACCACAGTCAACTGTTGAAGATCACTATGAGGATTTATTTGGCACACCAACAGCCCTTGAATTCCGTGACATTGCACATATGTATGATATGGACTATGTACGTGTGGAAACAATTTCTGAGCTTTCTGAGAAATTTTCAACATGTAAAAACCATTCTTTACGATTAGTTGAAATATTTACAGATAGAACCGAGAATGTGAATGCACATCGAGGTTTATGGAATCGAATTAATGCGGAGTTAAAAGCATGACAAAGTGGATGATTCGTGGTCTTGAAACCCATGTAGATATATGGAATGAAAACGGTGAATATACAGTCGTTGCCTTACATGGATTTACTGGTAGCTCAGCAACATGGCATAATCTAGCACAAGCTCTACCTCATGTGCGTGTTATTGCCGTTGATTTAATCGGACATGGTCAAACAGCTATTCCACAGCACGTACAGCGTTTTTCTATGGAGGAGCAATTACAGGATTTAGAAGAACTATTTTGCCAGCTTCATTTAGAGAAATTTACGCTGTTGGGCTATTCAATGGGTGGAAGAATCGCTTTATCTTATGCCATTTCGTATCCAGCTCGTATACATCAGCTCATTTTAGAAAGTGCATCTCCTGGCTTGCGAACAATGGAAGAGCAAAATGAACGTTGTAAGCGAGATGAAGCACTAGCGCAAAAAATAATGACGAATGGTGTACTGTCCTTTGTCAATGCTTGGGAAAGCATACCTCTTTTTGCTTCACAGCAACGTCTACCTAAAACTGTAAGAGAAACTATTCGAGAAGAGCGACTATCACAGAAAGAAGAGGGACTTGCTGGTAGCTTGAGAGGTATCGGGACAGGCGTTCAACCTTCAAATTGGGATAGATTGTCGCAACTAGAAATACCTGTCCTGTTAATTACAGGTTCATTGGATGAGAAATTTTGTAAAATTGCACTAGAAATGAAAGCGCTATTAAATACTGTTAAGCATTTAACAGTAAATGACGCTGGACATGCAATTCATGTGGAAAATCCCGCTGAGTTTGCTACAATAGTAGAGGAGTATTTAACGTAATATACGATTACGTTAGCGCCTCGCTAGAAACGAGACGAATTTAATGATATAGGAGGCAATTCAATGACACGTCAATGGACAACATTACATTCTTATGAAGATATTAAGTATGAGTTCTATAACGGTATCGCAAAAATTACGATTAACCGTCCAGAAGTGCGTAATGCATTCCGCCCAAAAACGGTAATGGAAATGATTGACGCATTCTCACGTGCACGCGATGATAAAAATATCGGTGTTATTATTCTAACTGGTGAAGGTGAACATGCTTTCTGCTCAGGCGGAGACCAAAAAGTTCGCGGTCACGGTGGCTACGTAGGAGAAGATGAAATTCCACGTCTAAACGTTCTTGATTTACAACGTTTAATCCGTGTAATTCCAAAACCAGTAGTAGCAATGGTAGCTGGCTACGCAATTGGTGGAGGTCACGTTTTACATGTTGTCTGTGACTTAACAATTGCAGCTGACAATGCTCGCTTTGGACAAACTGGACCAAAAGTGGGTTCATTCGATGCTGGTTATGGCTCAGGCTATCTTGCTCGTATTATTGGTCATAAAAAGGCACGCGAAATTTGGTACCTATGCCGTCAGTACGATGCACAACAAGCACTTGATATGGGCTTAGTCAATACAGTTGTGCCTTATGCGCAATTGGAAGATGAGACAGTTCAATGGTGTGAAGAAATGCTTCAAATGTCACCAACTGCACTACGCTTCTTAAAAGCAGCGATGAATGCAGATACAGATGGTTTAGCAGGTCTTCAACAAATGGCTGGAGATGCTACACTTCTTTACTACACAACTGATGAAGCAAAAGAAGGCCGCGATGCATTCAAAGAAAAACGTCAACCAGATTTCGGTCAATTCCCAAGATTCCCTTGATTAGTATGGGGTTTAAAGCTCGTATCTTTTGGAGATACGAGCTTTTTATATGTCTTAAACAGATTGAAGATAAAAATAGGGGATAGAAGTGTCTAAGAGGTGGATAAAACTCAATAGGTGAAGGATAGAGGTATTCATTAAAAAGCTAGATACTACATGGATAATAGACAAACTATATGGGAAAGCGTTAAGATGTAGGGTGATTGGAGTGACAAAGATGTATCCTAACTGGATTTTACAAAGAGCTTATTTAACACCTTTCCGTAAGGCACTTACTTTTAAAAAGCAAAGCTGGACTTTTCAAGAATTGAATGATGAATCGATAAAACGTGCTCGACAATTAGTGACACTCGGTATTCAACAGGGTGATCGAATTGCTATTATGGGGCCAAGTAAGCCTGAGCTTGTAATCATGATGTATGCCTGTATGCATCTGCAATGTGAAATGGTGATGCTTAATCGTAGACTATCACAGGATGAGCTGGCTTATCAGCTAGAGGATTCAGAGGCTGTAGCGGTATTAGTTGCCGATGAGGATGTAGAAAAGCTACCATTTGAAACAACCTATCATTTATTTTCAGCAATTGAAAAGGGTGCAGAGGGTGCAGTAGATATTGTCAAGGAATGGCCTCTTCATCAAACAACAACTATTATGTATACGTCTGGTACAACCGGCTTCCCAAAAGGGGTTCGCCAAACAGTTGGAAATCATCAGGCTAGTGCCACTGCCTCCGTTTTAAATATTGGGCTACAGGCTCAGGACGTTTGGCTATGCGCGGTCCCTTTATTCCATATTAGTGGGTTCTCCATTTTAGTGCGTTCACTGCTATATGGAAATCAAATCTTTTTATATGAGCAATTTGATGTGGAATCTATCGCACAAAATATTATGGATGGGGATGTCACCCATATGTCTGTTGTAGCGGTGACCTTGGAACGAATTCTACATACGCTAGAGCAACGCAATGCGAAAGCGTCATCTTATTTTAAGTTAATGTTAGCTGGAGGTGGACCTGTTCCCGTTGATTATTTAGCGAGAGCACATGCGTTAAATTTAGCTGTCGCACAAACGTATGGGATGACAGAAACCTCCTCACAAACAGCCACATTGGCAAGTGAAGATGCTATGAGGAAAATTGGTTCTGCTGGAAAGCCTTTATTTTTTAATCAAATTATGATTGCTGAGCCAAATGCTAAAGGTGAAGGGGAAATTTGCATACGAGGTCCTCATGTCACACCTGGCTATATTGGACGTTTTGCACAAAAAAATGCAACGAAGGCTGGCTGGCTTCATACAGGTGATATTGGTTATGTGGATGAAGAGGGTTATTTATTCGTCATTGATCGAAGGGCAGATTTAATCATTTCAGGGGGAGAAAATATTTATCCTGCAGAAATAGAAAATGTACTACTCACACACCCAGCTGTCAAAGAGGCGGGTGTATGCGGTATGCCTGATGAACAATGGGGTCAGGTACCCATTGCATTTATCGTGTTAAATGAGCAGGTATCTGTTGAGCAACTAAAGGCCTTTTGTTTACAGAAACTTGCTAAATATAAAGTGCCTAAAGAAATGATTATTACAGACAGTCTTCCGCGCAATGGTGCGGATAAATTGTTGAGACGGAAATTATTACAATAAAAATCTTGTTAAGAAGTCTTCTAAAAAGGAAGGCTTCTTTTTTATTTGAACTTTTAGCATGAAATTAATCATTTATTAACATAATAAAAAAAGAGAGGCATAAACTATTTAGTAAAGGAGAATGACTCATATGAGGAAATATATATATAATGTTGTCATTATATTATTTGTTCTACAAATGAGTCATGTGCAAGTATTTGCAAACTATGAAAAAGAAGATGTAGCAACAGCTCATTCAATTGAAACACTACAATCTCTCATTAATAAAGAAGTTATGCATCTATCATCCGAATTCTCGATTCGTTATACTGGTGACTTAGCCGAGATAAAAGATGAACTAACAGAAATTACTAAAAATGCAATTGAAAACTCTTATATTTATACTAATATTTCAAGTTTCCAATGGAAGTACGAAGGTTATAGCAATAATATTGTCATTGCCTTTGCATTTACGTACCATCTATCACAAACAGAGGCGTTATTTGTCGAGCAAACTTTGGAAAATATTATTGCACCTATGCATGGATTAAGTGACATAGAAAAACTACAGGCTGCACATGATTTTATTGTATTGTCCGCGGAATACTCTAAGGAAACAGAAGGAAGTCAATATTCTCCATATACATTATTAACGGAGAATAAGGGCGTCTGTCAGGCATATGCTTTAGTGCTATATCGAATGTTAGAAATGCTGGGTTTTGAGGTACAATATGTACCAGGAAAAGTAGGAGAACAGCTACATGCCTGGGTATTAGTGAAACTTGATCATGCTTGGTATCATATTGATGTAACATGGGATGACCCTTTGCCTGATCGTAAAGGAGAAGTTCGCTATCAATATTTTTTAGTGTCGGATCGCCAATTAGCACAAGATCATACCTGGGATTATGCAAGTTTCCCTGCTGCAACAAGCGAAAAATATATAGATTTACAGGAAGAAACAAAAAGACAAAGTTTAGCGTCACCTATACAACATCAATTGAATGAAATTATGGGGTTATCAATCATCGGAGAAAATCGGTTAGCCGTACAACCATTAGTGGAGCAGCCGATGAAGCTTGTTACTCAAAAAACAAATAAACAAGACAATTTAGTTCAGTTTAACTTTACTGAGTGGCCACCTATGCTAGTAGAAAGTAGTATAATGGCTTTTGTTGTCCTTCAGCCAAAAGCTAAGCATGTGACTAAGCAAAAAACAATGAAGTGGCTAGGGTCTTTTTATCGAACGGAAAAACGGATGCCACAAGAAAAATACGTCATAATAAAGGAGGTGTCCCAATAGAGGGGCACCTCCTTACTCATATTATTGAACGCTTAAAGCTTTTTCTAATGTTTGAATATTTTTTTGCATCAATGTGAAATAGGTTTCCTTATTTTTTTCATCATCAGCTGTTAATACGCTTAAATTATGCAAGACAAGAGATTCTGCACCAACTTCTTTTTGAATAATCTCTGCTAATTTGGAAGAGACATTTTGTTCAAATAAAATATAGTGAATGTGCAATTCATTTGCTTTGTCTACAATCTTTGTTAATTCCTTTTGAGATGGCTCATTTTGTGAATTCAAGCCAGCAATCGGCACTTGAGTTAAGCCGTATTGACCAGCAATATAGCCAAATGCAGCATGTGATACAAAGAATGTTTTATTTTGTGCTTTGTCAGTCATTGCTTCGAAATCTTGATCTAAATCCTGTAATTCTTTTACTAATGCATCATAATTAGTGTTAAAAGTTGCCTCCTGAGCTGGCATTTTTTCAACTAGTGTGTTTTTAATAGCCAGTGCTAAATCTTGACTAATTGTAGGAGATAACCAAACATGCGGATCGATATCGCCATGTTCATGCTCATCATGTCCATGTTCTTCAGCTTCATGTTCATGCTCTTCCTCGGTTGTACCGTGCTCATGCTCATCATGTGCGTCTGCTTCATGTTCTTCATCTTCTGCATGAACATGTCCTGTGCTTACAGCTAATTTATCATCTGAAACGTCATCAGCAGTTGCCACCATTGTGACATCTTCGTTCGCTAAAGTTTTTTTAGCGTTTTCTACAAAGCCTTCAAGTCCTAAACCAATATAGAAAAAGATATCAGCATCTGCTAATTTCATCATATCTTTTTGAGTTGGCTCGAAGGTGTGTTCATTCGCACCAGCTGGGTAAATTGAAGCTACTTCAACATAATCTCCACCAATGCGCTGTGCAAAATAGCTTAATGGATAAACCGTTGTATAAATACTTAATTTATCTTTTTCCTCAGTCTTTTGGGATGTGGACGATTTGTCTCCACAAGCGGCAGTAAATAAAGCAAGAACTGCGACTAACAATAATACAGATAGTTTTTTCATATAAGTAAGATACCTCTCTTAAATAGTAATCATTACGATTTGTTTTTTAGAACAGTTATTATGATAACGCACAACTTAAAAAAGTACAAGAAAAAAATGCCCTCCGAAATTAATTCTTTTTCGAAGGCCATTTTTCAGGCACAGGATCAAAGCCACCAGGATGAAATGGATGGCATTTGGATATACGTGTAATGGTTAAGAGGAAGCCTTTGAAGGCACCGTGCTTTTGAAAAGCTTCGAGCCCATAAGAAGAACAGGTAGGATGAAAACGACAAGTAGGTGGCGTCATAGGTGAAATAAATTTTCTATAAAACTGGATGAGCCAAATAAAGGGGTATTTCATCGTTGCTCTTCCTTTTGCTGAGACGTATGTTGTTCAGGCTTTGGATCAATTGTTTGTGTAAAAATATTATTTTTTTTCTTCATAATGATAATGACAGAAACACCAAACATTAGCATCATCATCGCAATCATAATGATAATTGGTAAAGGTACGCCCATTTCTTTCACTCCAAATTCAGTAATGGTATTTAATTTTCCTCTTGATGATAGTTTTGCTTCGGTTTTTCATCAACAGTATGTTTAAAGGCATAGGCACGGTTGACACTGATAATTGTCGCAATGGTGATTAAAATAACGATGATAACTGCGACTATTAAGAGCGTAGTTAAACTCATAGTATTCACTCCGTTCTTTATTCATCATACCTATTATAAATTATCTGGTTCTATTAATTGTGAAGGAAGTTTGACATAAAAGCGAATAAAACACCACCTATCACCCCATACTATGGAAAAAGGAGTGAATCGTAAAGATGGATCGTCAGCGCGTATATTTTTCACTTGCCAATAGAACGTATTATACCAACCCATATGCAGGGCCATGGAATTTCGAACTCAATGTAGATCGACAAGCATTAGATGTATTTGAGAGAATCTTTCAGCAAATGCAACTGTTAGAAATTTCGAATGCATGGCGTGCACAGTTACCGTATATACAGTATCACCAAGACAGAGAAAATGATGAAATAGATAAAAGATTAATGAAAATCTATGCACTTGTTCATGAATATGGAGATGATGATACGAAGGCATTCGTTGAGCAGCTTCCTTATTTCAACAAACGTGTCTAGCGAATAGGGGAAAAGGTCACTGAATCAGGAGTGACCTTTTCTTCTATTAACAAATGGCTTTTAAAATTGTAAAAACCGCTTCTCGAGGGACGATGATGGGGATAGTGAGTTGATCTTTAATCATGTTTTTCATTGTTGTGGAATAGCCCATACAATCAAGAATAAGCAAATCGGCTCCTTGCTCTTCTAATTGTTGTGCTTTTGACAATAAATGTTGGTTATCAAAGTGGTATGGGGAGCTTGCTGAAAAAGTTACATCGAACTGTGCTTTTTGCCATTTCTCTGCAACCGTTCGATGTTGTTCGGGTTCGGGGCCTATTAAACCAATGGCTAATTCTGTATGTAAGCCCTTCACTAAATTAGTCATCATACGATCAGGTAGTAAAAGATTTTTATAGGATAATTTATTCGTAAAATCTCCTGTACACATAAGTAGTATCCAAGTGAATTCATGTAGATCATCAATGCAGCTTTGAATATAAGGCATGAGCTTTTGTTTACTGAGCTTTACTTGTCGACCATTGGTAAGAAGTGTCACTAAAACATCTGAGTCCTCAAGAGAAGGCGAAAGTGTAGCAATTTCCTCTGAGGATAGTGAATCAAGTACACCGAATTCATGAACATGTAAACCTGCTTCTCTTAATTGCTGTATATCCTCAGCCATATCTTTACGAGGTGCCTGACCAATTGTTACAACGGCAATTTTCGAATGTTGCATTGCGCTCACTCCGCTTCGTAATATTTTTGTCCATTTACATAAGTTTGTAAAACCTTTGCTTCTGTTTCAAAAATAGGGTGCGACCAAACAACAAAATCAGCATCTTTGCCTTCCTCAAGGCTGCCAATGCGGTGATCAAGCTGTACAAGCTTAGCTGCATTGATCGTAATACTTTTGAGGGCTGTGTCTTCATCTAAACCATAACAAATCGCTTCTGTGGCACAATACTTTAAGTATTGAATTGGTACAAATGGATGATCTGTCATGATAGCAAATGGAATATTATGTTCTTTAAAAACGGCAGCAATTGCTGGTGTAGAATGACGCGTTTCGTATTTAGATGGCGTTAACATATAGGGCCCAAGCGTTGCATGGAATCCACTTTCTTTAACGGCATCCACAATGAGATAGCCTTCTGTGCAGTGCTCTAAATGAAGCTTCACATTAAATTCTTTGGCAATTCTAATTGCTGTCATAATGTCATCTGCTCTATGGCAGTGAAGGCGAAGTGGCATGTCGCCTCGAAGTACTTCAATAAACGGGCGTAACTCAGCATTTTCTTTAATTTGCTCAGTTTGTTGTTGTTCATTGAGTTGACTTGCACGTTGGAAACCATCTCGTAAAAGCTGTGCAATGGCCATACGAGTCATCGGCTTGCGCTTATACTGATTGCCAAAGACGTTTTTCGGATTTTCCCCTAGGGCCCCCTTTAAACCGCTCCGCTCTAATAAAACACGAGAGGAAAGGGTAGGTCCTGCTGTTTTAAGAATGCTCCAAATACCACCTATGACATTGGCACTACCTGGCCCAGTTTGCACAGTGGTTACGCCCCCTTCTAACGCATGTTGAAAGGAAAAGTGTCGGATATCTACACTGTCTAAAGCGTGCATAAGAGGTGTAAAGGGTTCGCTATATTCATTGGCATCATTAATGTCTTCAGTGACTTCAGCCCATGTTCCGACATGTGCATGAATATCAATTAATCCTGGTGTAACATAAGCTCCCTGTAGATCAACTAGCTCTGCTTGTGGGGGAAATTCTTTGGCTGGTCCAATATAGACAATACGCCCATCTTCGATCCATAACTGTTCACAAGTATCGTTCTGCTCATTGACTGTATGAAACTTTGCATGATGATAAATAATCATTGTGTAAACCCTTCTTCCCGTGCATAAACTTTTGTTCCTTTAATATAGGTTGCGACAACCTGGGCATCTAAATTTAATGGATGCTTATCCCAAATAACAAAATCAGCAAGAAGACCATCACGAATAGCACCTGTTTTATGGGCAATCCCTAGAAAATTTGCAGCCCCGGTTGTCAGAGCATATAGCACGTCCTGGCGTGCCATACCTTCTCTTACAGCTAAGCATCCTTCTAATGTTAGATGCGAGGTGCTACTAACAGGATGATCCGTACAAAAAACGAATGGAATATTGTTCTTATACAGTTGATGATACAGTTTGGGTGATAGTGCCATCATCTCATTGTGCTCAATATATCGAAATGTAGGACCAGCTATAACCGTATTAAAGGATGTTTCATGAAGGAATGTAATTTCAGTGCCATGGATAATATGAAAATCAAAAATTGACCCAAATTCTTGTTGAAGGCGGCTAATGAATTCAAGATCAACGGCTTTGTGCGCTCGAATAACGATTTTCGTAATGGACGGCTCCTGTTGCTGAATTTGTTGTAATGTTTCTCTTAAAATTTTGGCGATGCCCATACGAGTGAGTGGTTTTTTCTTTTCAGCGAAAAAAGTACTTTTTGCCTGATGTCCAATAGAGAAGGAATAAGCCACATCTTTTGAAATAACCATTTCATCAACCGTTGTATGTGTATGGTGAATAATAGCCGTTTTTGCACCTATCAAGCTTTTAGGAGAGGGAACAATATGAGATGCAGTCACCCCATGAGAAACAGCTTTTTGAAAAGCAGTATCAAATGGGTATATGCCATCAACTACAGAGTATTGCAAATGTGAGTCAAATTCATAGCTATCATCACCTTCCCAACGAATCCCTATTTCAGCTAGACCGATTTGTGAGCAGCTATCGATAAAACCTGGTGTAATATAGTAGCCATCTAAATCCAACTCTGTTTCAGGTGAATGAGTAGCGGGTTCAAAGTATTGCCCTTGCACTTGAAAAGATTGCTTATTAAAGCTACGAGTCTCAGAATTAAAAACAAGTCCATTTATATAGCGTGTCATCGGGTCAAATCTCTCCTTATGAAGAGAAAAGCGGAGACTGGTATCTCCACTTTTCAAGTTTAATTATTTAGTAATGGATACGTTTGTACCATTTGGATGCACAATTTGTACGGAGTTATCAGCAGAAACCTCAAAGCCCTGTACTTTTTTGTTTACACCTGCAACCGTTTGTGTTGCCTCTAATTCAATACGAGGAACATCCGCTAAAATCAGCTTTAATGCTTCTTGGTATAATTTTGCACGTTCTTCTTGCACTACTGTTTCTGATACGGCGCGTTCTAATAATTTATCCACTTCTGGATTGCTGTAGCCTTTACCATTTCCTAACGCACCAATTTGATTTGTGTGGAATAATTGATAAAGGAAGAAATAAGGATCTGGGTACCAAGTCCAGCCACCAATATTCATTGGCGCATTACCCTTTGCCACAGTATCACTGTAAGTACCCCATTCAAGCACTTTTATTTCCACATCAATATTTAAGTTCTTCTTTAACTGACTTTGGAAAATCGTTGCGTAAGGAACACGTGCTTCTGATACGAAAATCTCTGTCTTGAAGCCATCAGCGTAACCAGCCTCTGCTAGTAATTTTTTTGCTTCTTCTGGATTATATTTTGGTACCATATCAACTAACGATTTATCATATCCCCATGAACCAGGTGGTAATGGTAAATAAGAAACATCGCCGCCACCCCATTGGTTAACGCCAGAAATAATTTCCTCTACATTTGTTGCCATATAAATCGCTTCACGAACGCGTTTGTCAGCAGTTGGACCTACTTTGTTATTAAGATCAAGATAAACAATCGATAGACCTGGATTTGTTAAAAGCTCAAGGTTACTATCTTGGTTGATGATTTCTCGGTTTTGACCTTTAACGTCCATGGCAATATCAATATCACCAGAACGTAATGCGTTTGTCATCATATTTTGATCGGAGATAAACTTCATTGTTAAGTTATCGACATTTGGCTTATCGCCCCAGTAATTATCGTGACGAACTAATTTTACTTCTTGGTCTTTTTTCCATTCTGTTAGTTGGAATGGACCTGTACCAACAAAGTGTTCAGAAAAATTATCGCCCCATCCTTCAACTTCTTCTTTTGGAATAATAATATTCCCTGCATCCGTTAGCATAGCAAGTAGGGCAGCATTTGGTGTAGCTAAGTGAATCTCTACTTCATAATCCGATAACACTTTCACTTCTGTTACACCACTTAAACGATTCATAGCAGATTCTTTAGCAGAGCGTTCTAAAGAGTATTTCACATCTTCAGCTGTCATTTCACGGCCATCCTGATACTGACCTTTTTGGAATTTAACACCTTCGCGTAATTTGAATGTGTAGACTAACATATCCTCTGATACATTCCATTCAGTTGCTAACGAAGGGATGATATCAGATAGATCTTTGTTATAAACAACTAACGTATCACCCATTTGGCGCATCACCTGTGATTCATAAACCCCTGTATATTTGATAGGATCAAATGTTTTTGCATTGGCTGACAAACCAATATTTAATGTGCCTCCAGAAGTAGCTTCTCCCTCTTTTTCATCCGTTGTAGTACTTTTCTCAGTGTTTCCACCACAAGCAGCTAAAACACCAATTAGTAAAGTTAAAAAGAGTAGTAGTAAAGACTTTCTTACGTTTAATTTCTTCATATGCACTAGCCTCCTTAGTTTTTGTTTCACAATATGAACCGTTGATTCAAAAATGGTAGGTTCGAGATTAAAATTAGCACACTTGTAAATAGAAAGTAAATATAAAATTACAAAGATTCAGAAAAAAATATATTTACAAACAATTATTAAGTGGTGTACTATGTGGTTATTCACAATATGAACCACTGATTCTAATAATGAAAAGGAGGTCTTGCTAAGATGGGCTCATTTATTTTAAAAAGATTAGTTAACCTCATCCCGACACTGCTAGTAGTAGGAATTATCGTCTTTATTATTACGCGAATGATTCCTGGTGACCCGGCTTCAGTCATGCTTGGACCACAAGCGAGTGTAGAAGATGTAGAGAATTTAAGAGAAGAGCTAGGATTAAATAAATCCATGCCTTCGCAATTTATTTCATATGTAGGAGATCTAGCACAGTTAAATTTAGGATATTCCTATTCTTATAGTGAGTCTGTCATCGGACTTATTCTCGAAAGGTTCCCTAATACAGTGATATTGGCATTGGCAGCGCTGTTAATAGCAGTCGTGATTGGCATCCCAGCAGGAATATTTGCAGCGAGAAAGCAAAATACCATCATTGATTATGTTGTAATGCTTGTGTCATTAGTTGGTGTATCTATGCCAATTTTCTGGTTGGGCATCATGCTTGTCTTATTCTTTAGTGTTAACCTTGGTTGGTTCCCAGCAACTGGGATGGGGAATATCAGCGATGGCCTGTGGACCTATTTGAAGCATTTAATTTTGCCAGCATTTGCTTTAGCAACGATTCCAATGGCGACATTTGCACGGATTACCCGTTCAAGTATGTTAGAGGTTATTTCGCAAGATTATATTAAAACAGCTCGTTCTAAAGGTATTAAAGAATATTTAGTAATTGGTAAACATGCATTTAAGAATGCGCTAACACCGATTTTAACCGTGTTAGGAATGCAAATTTCTAATTTACTGGGCGGAGCGGTTTTAACAGAAACAATTTTTAGTTGGCCTGGGATGGGTCGATTAATTGTAGATGCCATTGATAAACGTGACTTTGTAGTCGTCCAAGGTACTGTTATTTTCATTGCGTTTATCTTTGTGCTTGTTAACTTAGTAGTCGATGTACTTTATAAAGTGGTTAATCCTAAGGTCAATTTAGAATCGGATGGGGGGAAAAAATAACAATGACTCAAGCAATCGTCCAAGAAACGAAAAAAAGAAATACGTTATTGCGCAAGTTGCTAAAAAATAAATTAGCGACAATTGGGTTAATCATTGTCACTTTAATGGGTATTGTTGCTATTTTTGCCCCATTAATTGCTACCCATCCACCGAATGAAATGATTGTCGGTAAATCGTTTTTACCGATGAATACAGAAGGACATTTATTAGGAACAGATAACTATGGCCGTGATCTGTTTAGTCGCTTAGTTTACGGTACACGAATCTCAATGATTGTTGGGATTGCGGCGGTGCTATTTGGTGCTGTGTTTGGCACACTGCTAGGCTTAGTGGCAGGGTATTTTGGTGGACGCATTGATTCCATTATTATGCGCACAATGGATGGTCTTTTCGCATTCCCATTTATATTACTAGCTATTACATTAATGACGGTATTAGGGCAAGGACTTGTCAATGTTATTGTTGCGATTGGTATTGCTAATATTCCAGGTTTCGCACGACTTATTCGAGGACAGGTGTTAAGTGTAAAAGAGGAAGAATTCGTTGAAGTAACGCATTCTTTAGGTGCTACACATACGAGGATCATTTTTAGCCATATATTACCGAACTGTTTAGCCCCTTTAATTGTCTATGGAACGATGAGTACAGCTGGCGCTATTATTTCAGAAGCTGCCCTTAGCTTTTTAGGATTAGGCGTTCAACCACCGACAGCTTCATGGGGCAGTATTTTAAAAGATGGCAAAGACTTTTTAGTATTAAATCCCCAAATGGCAACATTTTCAGGCATTTGTATTTTATTAACAGTTCTTGGAATTAACCTATTAGGGGATGGATTACGAGATGCATTAGATCCGAAAATGAAAGTTTAATGGAAGGGGGTGGAGTCATGACTGAACGTTTACTAGATGTAGAAAACTTAACAGTAGAATTTAAAAGTGGCGGCTCTACAATGAAAGCTGTTAATGGAGTAAATTTACAATTAAATAAGAAGGAAACACTAGGTATTGTGGGAGAGTCAGGATCAGGAAAAAGTGTTACAGCCACTGCTCTCATGCGTTTAATTCCATCTCCGCCAGGAAAAATAACGAATGGAAAAATTCTATTTAATGGCCGCGATTTAATCGAAATTTCTGAAAAGGAAATGCGCAATGTGCGAGGCAATGACATCTCAATGATTTTCCAAGATCCAATTACAAGTTTGAATCCTGTCTTAACAGTGGGCAATCAAATTATTGAAGTCATCCAAGCACATGAAACAATATCGAAGAAAGATGCCGCTATCAAAGCCGTCGATATGTTAAAAATGGTTGGGATTCCTGAGCCAGAGAAACGATTAAAAATGTATCCTCACGAATTTTCAGGTGGAATGCGTCAGCGTGTCATGATTGCTATTGCCCTAGCTTGTAACCCGAAACTACTCATTGCTGATGAGCCAACAACTGCACTAGATGTAACTGTACAAGCTCAAATTCTTGATTTAATGAAAAAATTACAACAAGAACATGATACAGCCATCATTATGATTACGCACGATTTAGGTGTAGTTTGGGAGCTATGTGACAAAGTAAATGTTATGTATGCAGGTCGTACAGTAGAGTCTACTACAACAAGACAGCTCTATGAAAAACCTTTACATCCCTATACGTGGGGATTATTAGAGTCTCAAATTACAATGGGGACTCAAGAGCAACAAAGGCTGCCGGCTATTCCTGGTAGTCCACCAGATTTAACAATGCCACATAGTGGCTGTCACTTCTCAGCACGATGTCCTTTAGCGACAGATATTTGTCGTAGTACTGTGCCTGATTTAGTGGAAGTACAGGATAACCATTTTGTAGCCTGCCATTTACAAGCAAAAGATCAAATTGTCCCTAGGAAGGAGGGAATTTTTAATGCAACAGTACAATGAACTTGTCTTAAAGGTAAGTAATTTAAAAAAGCATTTTCCCATTAAAAGTTCAATTCCTTTTAAAAAACCAACACAATTTGTGAAGGCGGTAGATGGTGTAAGTTTTGAGTTATATAAAGGTGAGACACTGGGGATTGTGGGAGAGTCGGGGTGTGGTAAATCAACGGTTGCCCGTTTAATCAACCAGCTAATTTCACCAACAGAGGGAGTAGTTGAATTTAAGGGAACGGATTTAGCAAGCTTAAATTCAAAAGATATCCGCTCTGCTCGAAAATCCATCCAAATGGTTTTCCAAAATCCTTATGCATCACTCGATCCTCGTAAAACGATTGAATATCTTATTGCTGAGCCATTAGTGATCCATGGGATTGGTGATGAGGCATCCCGTAAAAAGCGAGTGGTTGAATTACTTGAAACAGTCGGATTAAGTGCATACCATGCAAAACGCCATCCACATGAATTTTCTGGTGGACAAAGACAACGTATAAATATTGCTCGGGCTCTTGCACTGAATCCAGATATTGTGGTGTGTGATGAACCTGTTTCAGCATTAGATGTCTCTGTACAGGCTCAGGTTATCAATCTATTAAAAGATTTACAGAAAGAATTCGGTTTAACCTATATTTTTATTTCACATGATTTGAATGTGGTGAACTACATGTGTGATCGTATTGCTGTCATGTATTTAGGAAAAATAGTGGAAATTGGCACATACAAGGAAATTTATAAGAACCCTCAGCATCCTTACACACAAGCCTTGTTATCGGCCATACCTAAGGAAAATCCTTTTGATAAAAAGGACCGTATTATTTTATCTGGCGATGTTCCAAGCCCGGTTAATCCCCCGAGTGGCTGTGCATTCCATAAGCGTTGTCGTTTTGCTACAGAAAAATGTGCAGAGGTCCAACCGACACTTGATACAGTATCAGCTACACATCAAGTATCGTGTCATTTATATAAGTCGATACAGCAAGAAGTATCATCAATTTAACGA
This sequence comes from Lysinibacillus sp. GW823-FHT02G10, assembly GCF_058797135.1. Lineage (NCBI taxonomy): Bacteria > Bacillati > Bacillota > Bacilli > Caryophanales > Bacillaceae > Lysinibacillus > Lysinibacillus sp. GW823-FHT02G10. Next base: position 476,411 of record NZ_JBXAJI010000002.1, on the reverse strand, counting down.
AAGATAAAATTTATTGAAGCAGAAAAAGGAGCGGACTGATTATGTCATTGAAGCATGTTATTGAATTATACGAGGTAATGGATAGTATTTATGTAAACGGAGACACGATTAAGAAGTATTTACACAATATTGATTCCACAGCAGATGTCAAGGTAAAAACTATTCAAGGCGAAAGCGGCTCAACAGATTTTGTTCGCGTCCTCGTGAAAGGAAAGAATGGCAAATCCTCTGGCGGAAATGCACCTACATTAGGAATTATTGGACGATTAGGTGGTATCGGAGCACGCCCTGAAATGACAGGTTTTGTATCAGATGGAGACGGCGCACTGGCATGTCTGGCAGGAGCAGCAAAAGCTATTGATATGGCCTTAAAGGGTGATCAATTAGAGGGTGACGTTATTTTCTCCACACATATTTGTCCAACAGCTCCAACCTTACCACATGAGCCAGTGCCATTTATGAACTCGCCAGTGGATATTAGTGTCATGAACGAAAATGAAGTAGAAGATACAATGGATGCTATTCTATCAATTGATACAACAAAAGGCAATCAAGTATGTAACCATAAAGGATTTGCGATAACGCCAACTGTCAAAGAAGGTTACATATTAAAAATTAGTGATGATTTATTGCACGTATATACACAATCTGCTGGCATTTCTCCAGTTGTCCTGCCAATCACGATGCAAGACATTACACCCTATGGTAATGGTTTATTCCATATCAATAGTATTTTACAACCAGCAGTTGCAACATCTAGCCCTGTTGTAGGTGTAGCGATTACAACTGAATCTGTTGTGGCAGGCTGTGCAACAGGTGCAACCCATGTCACAGATGTAGAAAATGTTGTGCGATTTGTGTTAGAGGTAGCAAAAACTTACGGTGCTAATAAATGCTCTTTCTTTGATGAAACACAATTTACACATATGAAAGGCTTATATGGTAGCATGAGTCATCTACAAACGAAAGGAAACGAGGTACACACACATGAATGATTTACAAGCACTTAAAGCTCAATTAGTAGAGGCAGTTGAAAATCATCAAGATGAATTGATAGCGTTTTGTTCAAAGCTCATTCAAATCCCAAGTGTCAATCCTCCAGGGGATACGACTGAAATAACAGCTTTTATCGAAAACTATTTAAATGATGTAGGCATTACTTATCAAAAATATGAAGCTGCTGATAAAATGTTTAATTTAGTAGCTTCTATTGGAAATGGGGAAGGAAAAGAACTCGTTTATTGTGGCCATACCGATGTTGTTCCTGTCGGTGATCTATCAAAATGGGATTTTGATCCGTTTTCAGGAGAAGTGAAGGATGGCTGGATGCTTGGACGTGGGGCGAGTGATATGAAAGCCGGTTTAGCAGGTATTATTTTTGCAACAAAGTTATTAAAGAAACTGAACATTGAACTACCAGGGAAATTAACTTTGGCGATCGTACCAGATGAAGAAACTGGCGGTGAATTTGGTGTTCCTTGGCTGTTAGAGCGAGGCTATGTGCAGGGAGATGGTTGTTTAATCGCTGAGCCCTCTTCACCTTTAAACCCAACTATTGGACAAAAGGGATCTTACTGGTTTGAATTAGAGGTGCGTGGGGAACCTGGTCATGGAAGCCTATCACCATTGGCTGGACGAAATGCCATTGTTGATGCAATCCGAGCTATACAAGAGATTCGTACACTATGGGATGTAGAAATCACAATTCCTGAAGAGGTAAAGCCACTTATCGAGGTATCAAAAAAATACATGCGTGAAGTGGAGAAAGATCGCTTGAAATATCAAGAAGTTTTAGAGAAAATTACTGTAAATATTGGTACAATTGAGGGAGGTACGAAGTCAAACGTAATCCCAGATTACTGTAAGGTCCAGGTCGATTGTCGTTTACCATTTGGTATTACACAAGAAGAAGTAACAGAAATCTTGACAACTAAACTAGATGGCTTGGCTATCGATTATTCAATCCAACGTTTTGGCTTTAAAAGCGTAGCCAATTATACGCCTGCTGAAAATCCTGTATGCCAATCGATAGTGGAAAATATATCATATGTTACAGGGCAAGAGGCATATGGTGTCATGCAATGGGCAAGCAGTGACGCTCGTCATTTCAGACAATATGATATTCCTGTATTGCAATACGGCCCAGCTTATTTACCAAGTATTCATGGTTATAATGAAAAAGTGCGTGTTGAGGATATCGTACGCTGTGCAAAAGTTTATATAACTGCTGTTGTTGATTTCCTATATCAAAAGTAAGAGATTAGCTACTCTCTTACTTTTGATAAAGTGATATCAGGTGCTGACGGCTGCTAAATCTGTCGATTATTTCCCCCTTAAGAGAGAGATTTGCAGCCGTTTGTACAGATAAATAGTTCAGAAGGATGAGAGATATGCTAAAGACATTAAATTTATCAATTGCGGTTTTAAAAATGTTTACAAAGGAAAAGCCCACATGGGGTGGTCGAGAGTTAGCACTGGCGATGAACATGAATCATACAAATTTATATCGCATTCTTGAAACCTTCGAAAATAATGGGTTTATAACAAAAGATCCTATAACAAAAAAATATTCTCTTGGTATTGCATTATGGGAAATAGGTATGAATATGTATGATTCATTAAACATAGATCAGCTATGTATGCCAGTTCTTGAGAAATTAAAGGATGTCACTGGTGAAACAGCTATTTTTACCGTACTGAATGGACTGGAAGCGTTAACATTACTGAAAGCAGAGCCTGTAAATAAGGTGAAGTTTACAGTTTCAAGAGGAAGTAGATCGCCACTGTATGTAGGAGCATCTTACCGTTCAATGCTTGCTTTTTTAAATGAAGAGCAAATTGCAAAGGTCATAGATGAACCATTAACAGCTTATACAAATAATACGATGACAGATGCCACAGAAATAAGGGCAGAGCTAGAAAAAATTAGAACATGTGGCTATGCACTTAGTAACAGTGAGTATTCGGTCGATGTATTGGCGCTAGCTATGCCTATATTTAATAGCGAGGAACAGGTCGTAGCGTCTATTACCGTTTCTGGACCAATTTATCGTTTTACAGAGCAACGTGTTCCTGATTTTTTGGGACCTTTAACGGAAGCTAGAAATGAAATAGAAGGAATTATTCGTAGATATCATTTGAATTTTAATTAAGGAGCCCTATTATGCATCATTTACATGATATTGCACTAAATGTTTTAAAAGGCAATTTAAATGTTCAATCTTCTGAGTCACTATTAATTTTGACAGATAGCCACAAACAAGACATCGCAAAAATTTTTTATGAAGCTGGACTGTCAATTACTGCAAATACAATGTTCATGGTGATGCCCCTGTTAGAGAAATCTGGGCAGGAGCCAATCCATGCAGTTTCTGAGCTTATGGCAAATGCCGATGTTACACTGTGTATTACCTCCCACTCCCTAACACATACACTGGCTCGTAAACATGCCTGTGAAAAGGGTGGACGTGTAGCAACAATGCCAGGGGTAACATTGGAGATGCTGGAGCAAGGTGCCCTTCATGCAGATGCACAGGAGATCGAAGCTACGGTAGAAAAATATGTCCTTTTACTTAATACGACAAAAGATATTCGTATTGTCAAGGATGGTCATGAGCTGACGTTTAGTGTAGACGGCCGTTTCGGAATTCGTTCTACAGGGGTTATTCGTCAACCTGGTGAGTACGGGAATATTCCTTCAGGAGAATCGTATATTGCACCAATAGAAACATCTGCGAATGGAGAGATTTTAGTAGATGGCTCTATTGCTAATATTGGTGTTTTAAAGGAACCATTATTATTAAAAATAAAGAATGGTCGCTTAGAAGAAGCAATCGGTCCTGATGGTCCACGACTACTGGCATTACTTGGTGAAGGCAATGGTAGAGTCATTGCAGAGTTTGGCATCGGAGCCAATAAAAGTGCTATCCTATGTGGCAATGTATTAGAGGATGAGAAGGTGTATGGGACCATCCATATCGCTTTTGGCAGTAATGCGCCATTTGGTGGAGCCAATGCGTCAGATGTTCATATTGATTGTGTTGTGAAAAGTCCTATCGTCTATTTTGACGGTCAGCAAGTAATCTAAAGAAAAGCGTGTCTTCCTATGAAGCACGCTTTTTTTCATGCTTTACAAGACTGTAGCTTAGGGTTGCTTGTCATTGTAGGTTTACAATATAGTTAATATAGATAGGAATAGGAATGATGATTAAATTTCGTCCATAAAATAGAAGTAATGATAAAGAAAGTAACTTTTGTTTTGCAACAAGAAAGAACGTGAGGTTGAAGAGATGTTAACATTTACAGATTTACATGGCCTACAAGTAGATTTGAGTTTTACAAGAGGCGAATTTAAAGTAGAACCTAAACACGTCCTTGTCCTTTTAAAGCATGAAAATAAATGGTTATGTACTGTCCATAAACGACGTGGTGTAGAAGTGCCAGGAGGGAAATTAGAAGAAGGGGAAACCTTAGAGGAGGCGGCGATTCGAGAAGTTTTTGAAGAGACAGGTGTTCATGTGAAGAATCTTCAATGGTTTGCAGAGTATGCAGTGTATGATGAAATCGTTTTTTGTAAATCCGTTTTCACTGCACAATTTTTAGCGCAAGAGGATATAGAATTTGATTTAGAAACGTCAGGCATGCTTTGGTTAACCGATGAAGAATTTGCTCAGCATCCTAACTTGAGTTTTCACATGAAGGATGAGGGGATGAAGAAAATGCTGGAGGAGCTGAAACATCGTGACACACAATGGTGATATTATCGAAAAACGCCCCTATCCTTCACCAAATCCAGCTATACGTTTAACGGAAATAACCTATCTTTCACAGGGCTTACGTATAAAAGGACTATTAGCAGAGCCAAAGACTGAAGGTACATATGATGGCTTTTTATATTTAAGAGGCGGCATGCAAAGCATTGGGATGGTAAGACCCTCTCGTATTGCACAATTTGCGGCGCAGGGCTTTATCGTATTTGCCCCATATTATCGTGGGAATCGTGGGGGAGAGGGGCGTGACGAGTTTGCAGGGGCAGACCGTTACGATGCGGTCTATGCCGTAGATGTACTCAAACAATTCTGCAATGACAATATCCATGTTTTTGGTTTTTCACGAGGTGGTATTATGGCTCTGTGGACAGCTATTTTAAGAAGGGATATTACTTCTGTTGTAACATGGGCAGGTGTTTCTGATGCAACGGCCACTTATTGGGAGCGTACAGATATGCGCAGAATGATGAAGCGTGTTATTGGAGGAACACCTAATCGTGTACCAGAAGCGTATGATGCAAGAACACCACTTTTTGAGATAGAGCGTATAACAGCTCCCGTTCTTATCATTCATGGCTATCGTGATGAAAATGTGGATATTGAACATGCCAGACAATTGGCATTTTTTTTAGAGGAAGCAAATAAATCATTCGAAACTTGGTATGATCTTAACTATGCACATCAATATCCACCAGCAAAAAATCGTGAAACTGTCCGTGCTCTTTGCAAGTGGATGAAACAACAATAAAGCATAGAGAAAACAAAAAGACAAAGGGAACGAATAAATTGTTCCCTTTGTCTTTTATATAGACGTTATTTTAATGGACCACCAAGTGTAGTGATGGCTTCAGAAACGTTTGAGAATTTCTTGAAGTTTTCGTTGAATAAGCCTGCAAGCTCAGCAGCTTTTGCATCGTATGCAGCTTTATCTGCCCAAGCTTCACGAGGATTTAACACTTCTGAAGGTACGCCTTCAACTGCTTTTGGAATGTGTAAACCAAACACAGCATCTTGTGTTGTTTCAACATCTGCTAATTTACCATCGATTGCTGCACGGACCATTGTACGTGTGTAAGATAGTTTCATACGGCTACCTGTGCCATATTCGCCACCAGTCCAACCAGTGTTTACTAAGTATACCTGTGCACCGTGCTCGTCAATTTTTTGTCCTAACATTTCTGCGTATACTGTTGCAGGAAGTGGAAGGAATGGAGACCCGAAGCAAGTAGAGAATACTGGTTCTGGCTCAGTCACACCACGTTCAGTTCCAGCAAGTTTAGAAGTGAACCCGCTTAGGAAGTGATACATCGCTTGTTCTTTTGTTAATTTACTGATTGGAGGTAACACGCCAAATGCATCAGCTGTTAGGAAGATGATTGTTTTTGGATGACCTGCAACAGAAGGATCAACGATATTTTCGATGTATTGGATTGGATAAGCTACACGTGTATTTTCTGTTAGTGAACCATCATCATAGTCACAAATACGAGTTTCTGGATCAACAGCTACGTTTTCTAATACAGAGCCGAAGCGGATTGCATTGTAGATTTCTGGTTCTTTTTCAGCAGAAAGGTTGATTGTTTTTGCATAGCAGCCACCCTCAATGTTGAATACACCATTATCAGACCAACCGTGTTCATCGTCACCGATTAGCTTACGATCAGGATCAGCTGATAACGTCGTTTTACCAGTACCAGATAGACCGAAGAATAACGCTACATCGCCAGCTTCACCAACGTTTGCTGAGCAGTGCATTGAAAGAATACCTTGTTGTGGTAATAAGTAGTTCATGATACCAAAGATAGATTTTTTCATTTCACCAGCATATTCTGTACCACCAATTAAAATAATTTTCTTTTCAAGTGATACGATGATGAATGTTTCAGAAGCAGTACCATCAACCGCAGGATCTGCTTTAAAGTTAGGAGCTGAGATGACAGTGAAGTCGGCAACATGAGAAGCTAATTCATCTGCTGTTGGACGGATAAATAATTGATGAGCAAAAAGATTGTGCCATGCGTATTCATTGATAACTTGAATGCTTAATTGTGAGTCTTTGTCAGCACCTGCAAAGCCTTTGAATACGAATAACTCGTCACGTTCTTTTAAATATTTTATTACTTTTACATATAGGTTATCGAACACTTCAGAAGAAATCGGTTGGTTGACTTTACCCCAGTCAATTTGATCTTTTGTGCTTTCTTCTTCTACCGTATATTTATCTTTAGGTGAACGACCAGTGTATTTGCCAGTTTCTGCACGAACTGCGCCATCTACTGTTAACATTGCTTCACCACGAGATGTAGCTTTTTCTGCTAATTGTGGTACTGAAAGTTGAACATTTATGTTACCGCCGTTTAATAATTCCTTCAGTTCGTTTGCAATTTCTACTGAATTCATCGATTAAATACCATCCTTTTTTATAGTATTCCCTTGATTTAGAGGGATTTTTTCTTAATTTCAAAAATAGTATAACACAATTGCTTAAATAATCTATACTAATTAAGAAATTATTTTAGAGTTTTTACCACTTTTCAATAAACTGACAAAAAATAATGTTTTTCGAGTAGAATACCATCAATCCTACTGTAATTAGGCACGAAAATTGAGCCACACATATGTTACCACAAGTAGCTAGGTATGTTGTAGGGATTAATTTGCTTCTATTTACATCATCATCCAAGTATGAAAAGTTTTTGTGTAATAAGTTCTTTCCTTTCTATACAGTAATACATAAGAAAATATTTGACAACGTTCGACCTTTTCAGTAACATGAGATTGAACGGATACTCTTATCCCGAGCTGGTGGAGGGTCAGGCCCTGTGAAACCCGGCAACCTGCATGAACTATTTCACGACATGCGTTGGTGCCAACCTGATGCAAGGGAACATCCCTTGAACGATAAGAGTGAAAGGTTACGCAGTCATTATTCCTTTCCTCATGTAAAGTAACGTGAGAAAAGGATTTTTTTATTGCTATAAATCAATGTAAAGGTAAGTATATGTAGTTCTTTCCTTATTATAATGACGGATCTTTCGAAATCCTCGTGTTAAAAGCAGCAGTAACGGCTTGAGAGTTCAATCCTTAGGAGCGGACTTGACATGGGTAATGAGTACCGTATTCATACACAACTACTTATTGTAAGAGTATTTAGGAGGAAAACCAAATGACAAACCGTCGACTGTTTACATCAGAGAGTGTAACAGAAGGACATCCAGATAAGATTTGTGACCAAATCTCGGATGCCATTTTAGATGCTATTTTAGCAGAAGATCCAAATGCACGTGTAGCGTGTGAAACAACTGTAACAACAGGATTAGTATTAGTAGCAGGAGAAATTACTACTTCTACTTATGTGGATATTAAAGGTATTGTTCGTGACACTGTAGCTGAAATTGGCTATACACGAGGTAAATATGGCTTTGATGCTGAGAACTTAGCGGTGCTTGTGGCAATTGGCGAACAATCACCTGATATAGCTCAAGGTGTTGATCAGGCATTAGAGGCACGTGAAGGCTCTATGACAGATGCTGATATAGAAGCAATTGGTGCTGGTGACCAAGGCTTAATGTTTGGCTATGCATGTAATGAAACACCAGAGCTAATGCCATTACCAATTAGCTTGGCACACAAATTAGCACGCCGTTTAACAGAAGTACGTAAATCAGGTGAACTTGCCTATTTACGTCCTGATGGTAAAACGCAAGTAACGATTGAATATGATGACAATAATGTACCGGTTCGCGTGGATACAATTGTTATTTCAACACAGCATGATGAAGAAGCAACACTTGAACAAATTCAAGCAGATTTAAAAGAATTTGTTATTGCACCAGTTGTACCGAGTGAATTATTAGATGCTAATACGAAATACTTCATCAATCCAACTGGCCGTTTTGTAATTGGTGGGCCAAAAGGTGATGCTGGATTAACAGGACGTAAAATCATTGTTGATACATACGGTGGTTATGCACGTCACGGTGGTGGTGCCTTCTCAGGTAAGGATGCAACCAAGGTAGACCGTTCGGCGGCATATGCAGCACGTTATGTAGCAAAAAACATCGTAGCAGCTGGCTTAGCAGAGCGTGCTGAAGTGCAACTTGCCTATGCGATTGGCGTTGCTCAGCCTGTTTCCATTGCTGTCGATACATTTGGCACAGGTAGAGTGAAAGAAAGCGAGATCGTTGAATGGGTACGCGAGTTATTCGATTTACGCCCAGCAGGTATCATTAAAATGCTTGATCTTCGTCGTCCAATTTATAAACAAACTGCTGCGTATGGACATTTTGGTCGTACAGATTTAAATGTACCATGGGAGCAAATTGATAAAGCAGACGCGCTACGAGAAAAAGCACGTTTATAAACTATTGAACTAAAGTAATGAAGTCATTAGAAAATTATTCTGATGTATTAATAAGCAAAGGGGCAACATTGCTCCTTTTGTTTTTTTTACAAAAATACCTCGCTAGGATTCGTGAACATATTCGGTACACGAAAACGCGAGGGATTTTTTCGTTAGTATTGATTTTTTGTGTAGGTTATTTATTTCTGAAGTGATTTATAATATTGACCTTTTTCTGCGTATTCTCGTACGATGCGTTCCATATCCTCTTTATCTTCAGCATTTAATTCTCGGACAACTTTTGCTGGACGACCTAATGCTAAACTATTTGGAGGAATGACTTTACCAGGAGGTACTAGGCTTCCAGCTCCAATAAATGCACCTTCTCCAATCTCAGCTCCGTCTAAAATAATGGATCCCATACCAATTAAGGCATTTTTGCGAATTGTACAACTATGTAAAGTGACTTGGTGTCCAACTGTTACCTCATCTTCAATAATGAGCGGATATTTTGGGCTTTGGTGTAAACAGCAAAGATCCTGGATACTGACACGTTTACCAATAATCGTTGGGGAAACATCACCACGAATAACCGTATTAAACCAAATAGTTGTTTCGGCGCCAATTGTTACGTCGCCCGTAACAGTTGCGTAATCAGCAATGAAAACAGACGGATCGATCTTTGGCGTTTTATCTTTAAATGGATAAATCATGAAAATCGCCTCTTTTCTTTCTATAATGTAGTATTATCGTATCAAATACGCAACTTTATGGAAATATAAAATTAAAATGTGCTATTTATTTCGATATAATCAAAGTGTAATCATTTTTTAGGAGGACTATGTAATGTGGAAATGGGAAGCTGATGGACAAGCAAAAGCTGTGATTGCTATTCTTCATGGTGCTTATGAAAATCACCGTTGGTATGCATGGCTGATAGAGAAATTAAGATTAGAAGGCTTCCACATAGTCATGGGAGATTTACCGAATCATGGAGGTAATGCAAGGTTTGCTCGAGTCCATGATGAAGACTTCAAATTGTACAATAAGTATACAAGAAACCTGATTGAAAATGCTTTTTCATATAATTTACCAACCTTTGTAATAGGGCATGGACTAGGTGCAACATTAATCCTCCATACACTGCAAAAGAGACAATATGAATGTGCAGGCATTATTTTAACATCACCTTGGTTGCAACTAAAGCTATTACCAGGTAAATTAACAAATGCTTTAACAAGTCTAAGTGCGTTAACAGCCAATGTTAAGTTGACACATGATATTACATTAGAGAAATTAACGCGTAGTGTTGAAGGCAGAGAAGAAATGAAAGATGATGTACCCCTCATGTCTGTTGTTTCTGTGAAATGGTATCGAGAACTTCAGCAGATGATGAAAAATTTAGTGATGCTGCCTAAAGGTGAAATGCCTAATATGCCTATGCTAATTATGACAGCTGAGAAGGATAAAATTACGGACACTCGCCAAACTCGAAATTGGCTTCATCAACAGGAATTCACGGAATTTCAGTTTAAAGAATGGGCAAATTGTTATCATAATTTATTTCATGAGGGAGAGCGCGAAGAGATTTTTATGTATATACGAGATTTTATTAATAATGCTCTTCGAAGAATTGGTTATATAATTAAATAGGTTTATACCCTTCCATTTACTAGGTTACTTACTTAAATATTGTTACTTAAAAATAATATTGTAATTTTCAGAAAAGTGTAATACTATAATGACTTAAAGTAAGGTAATTCAAATTGGAGGGGTAAAATGGATGTAATTGTAGAGAAGTTGAATGGTATTTTATGGGGACCATGGTTTATTTATGGCATCTTATTAATTGGGTTATTTTTCTCAATTATTACAAGGTTCCTACAAGTAAGGCACATTAAAGATATGTTTGTTTTAATGTTTAAAGGGGAGAAGTCAGAAAAGGGAATATCTTCATTCCAAGCAATGTCTATCGCATTATCAGGACGTGTAGGTACAGGTAATATTGCTGGTACTGCGACAGCGATTGGAATGGGAGGACCTGGTGCTGTCTTTTGGATGTGGGCAATCGCTTTCATAGGTGCGGCTACCGCGTATGTAGAGTCAACATTAGCTCAAATCTATAAAGAAGAGAAAGATACAGAATATCGTGGTGGACCAGCCTTTTACATAGAAAAAGGAATGGGCCAAAAATGGTTTGCAGTTATTTTTGCTGTGGCGGCTTTAATAGCAATGTTAATTTTGATGCCTGGTGTGCAGTCGAATGCCATCGCAGGTGCTGTTGAAAACGCTTTCGGTTTGGAAACATGGATCACAGGACTTATTATTGTTGTTTTATTAGGTGCTATTATCATCGGGGGTGTTAAATCAATCGCAAATGCTGCCCAGATTATTGTACCGTTTATGGCATTAGCCTATATCATTATGGCCATTATCATTATTTTTATGAATATTTCACAAGTACCAACGGTTATCGGATTAATTTTTTCTAGTGCATTTGGGGCTCAAGAAATTTTTGGAGGCATTATTGGTTCAGCGATTGCTTGGGGTGTTAAACGTGGAATTTACTCTAATGAGGCTGGTCAAGGAACTGGTGCTCACCCTGCGGCAGCTGCGGAAGTATCACATCCTGCTAAGCAAGGAATTGTACAAGCGGCGTCTGTTTATATTGATACATTATTAATTTGTTCTGCTACGGCATTTATGATTTTATTTACAGGCATGTACAATGTACAAGATGAAAAGGCAGCTGAGGGAGCAGATCCATTTATCCATATTGGAGAATTTAATAGTGGTGGATTAGCAGGCGATGAGCAAATGACTTTTGCGAAAAGTATTGAAGCAGGTGCAGCCTATACACAATATGCAGTTGACTCATCATTACCTGGCTTTGGTGCTCCATTTGTAGCCATTGCGTTATTCTTCTTTGCCTTTACAACAATCATGGCTTACTACTATATTGCAGAGACAAATGTCGCTTACTTATTTAGAGGTAGCACAGAAAAGGTATTCATTTGGATTGCGAAAATTGCCATTTTAGTTGCAGCCTTTTATGGTACAATCCGTACGTCTGGTCTGGCATGGGCAATGGGAGATGTAGGTCTTGGTTTGATGGTTTGGATTAACGTTATAGCTATTTTAATTATCATGAAACCAGCTATTGTCGCATTAAAAGATTACGAGAAACAGAAAAAAGAAGGAAAAGACCCAGTCTTTGATCCTCGTAAACTAGGAATTAAAGGTGCAGATTTCTGGGTTGACTATAATGAAAAACGCAATAACAAGTAGATAAAGAGCAAGGCGATCAGCTAGTTTGATAGAAACTAGCTGATCGCCTTTTAGCATGTAATTATTGAATAGGATGTTCTTTCATTTTCTCTAATGCAATGACGAAGGGTGGATCATTTTGTTGATTCAGAAATGCATATTTTAAGACATGAACATATTTTTGTGGCAGTTGGCTTACATAATCAATGACCTTATCACGCTCTTCTTTTCCACCTGGATGACCATGATAAATAACAAGAACAATCAAACCGCCCACTTTTAAGAGCTTTAATATATTCTCAATGGCTTGGATTGTTGTATTAGGTCTTGTAATAATATCATGGTTGCTACCAGGTAAATAGCCGAGATTGAAGATTGCCGCAGTTACTGGCTTGTGTACAAACTGCGTAACTTCTTCATGCCCTTTATTTAAAACGAGTGCTCGATGTTCTAAACCATGATCTAAAAGTCGGAGGAGTGTCGCGTCAACCGCCTCTTTTTGGACATCAAAGGCATAAACTTGCCCTTCATCCCCAACAAGCTGTGCCAGAAACAATGTGTCATGGCCGTTTCCAGCAGTTGCATCAACAACTGTATCTCCCTCTTTTATATTATCTTTTAATAACTGCTGGGCATATTGTAAAACGCGTTGTAGTATCATTTCATAACCTCTGCCTTATACAACTTCCCTTGCCAACTACCACGACGTTCAAGCTCAGCATCAATGCCATTCAGTACTTCCCATTTATTTACACTCCACATGGGTCCAATCATTAAATCAATCGGTCCATCACCTGTAATACGATGAATGACCATCTCTGGTGGTAAAATTTCTAATTGGTCTGCTACTAGTTTTGTATATACATCTTGATCTAAAAATTCTAGCATACCTTTTTCATATTGCTTCACCATAGGCGTTCCTTTTAATAGATGAAGTAAGTGGATTTTAATGCCTTGGACATCTAATTGTGCAACTGCTCGTGCCGTTTCCATCATCATGTCATAGTCTTCGAGAGGCAATCCGTTAATGATATGTGAGCAAACACGAATGCCATGCTTACGCAATTTTTCAACGCCTTCCACATACGTTGCATAATCATGGGCACGATTAATAAGATTAGCCGTTTTCTCATGCACCGTTTGTAGACCGAGCTCAATCCATAAATACGTCCGCTCATTTAGCTCTGCTAAATATTCGACAACATCATCGGGTAAACAGTCAGGACGAGTAGCAATAGAAAGACCTACTACACCTTCTTGCGCTAAAGCTGCCTCAAATTTTTCTTTTAAAACTGGCAAAGGGGCATGTGTATTTGTGTAGGCTTGGAAATAGGCCATGTATTTGCCATCCTTCCATTTCTGGTGCATTTTGTCTCGGATTTCAGCAAATTGAACATCAATTGGATCTACCTTATTACCAGCAAAATCACCAGAACCTGCAGCACTGCAAAATGTACAGCCACCGAAAGCGACTGTGCCATCGCGGTTAGGGCAATCAAATCCTGCATCTAATGCCACTTTAAATACTTTATGACCAAATTGGTCACGTAAATAGCGATTCCATGTATAGTATCTTTTCCCCTCTGAAGGAAAAGGAAAATTCGTCTCTGTCATTTATTTCACTCCTCTAACGCTCTATTCTATCATGTGCATTTCGTTCCGTCATGGGGTAAGGGTAATATCATGATTTGGATAAAGAAAAATGGAAAGGAACAAAACTAAATACGATTGAAAATAGGATAGAAGTCTTGTAAAAAAGGTAAAATTATTTTCCTTGTACTTTTAAGTATTTCAGCATACACTAACTATTTAGAGAAGCGAAATAATGGAGGTCATCCTATGCCAAAACGTGTTTGGTTTTTAATTATCGGAATGCTTGTGAACACAACAGGCAACTCTTTTTTATGGCCTTTGAATGCCATTTATATGCATGATTATTTAGGCAAATCTTTAGCTATGGCTGGTTTTGTCTTAATGCTGAATTCTGCTGCTGGCGTATTAGGTAATCTATTAGGTGGTTACTTATTTGATAGAATTGGTGGCTATAAAGCTATTATGCTTGGTATCCTGTTAACGATTGCTTCATTAATTGGCTTAACAATTTGGCACGGTTGGCCACATTATGTGTGGTTTTTAACGATACTAGGCTTTAGTGGGGGTATTGTTTTCCCAGGTATGTTTGCCTTAGCTGGGGCTGCCTGGCCAGAAGGTGGACGTAAGGCTTTTAATACTATCTATTTAGCACAAAATGTCGGTGTTGCCGTAGGTCCCGCTCTTGCCGGTATAGTGGCAGATTATCAATTTGACTATGTGTTTAAAGTGAATTTAGGTATGTATATTTTATTCTTTTTCATTGCCTTATTTACATTTAAGCGTTTGGAGGCGGGCAGTATTGCACCTAAAAATGTCTTGAGCGAAAGTAAGCGAATCGTAAACAAGGCACCTTTCTATGCTTTGTTAATAATTAGTGCATCCTCCGTTTTATGCTGGCTAGCATATTCTCAATGGAGTGCAACCATTTCATCTTATACACAAGATTTAGGATTGGGATTAAAGCAATATAGCTTACTTTGGACAATCAACGGTCTTCTAATTGTCATTGGGCAACCACTCATTGCACCGCTCGTAAAGCGGTGGGAACACAATTTAAAGCGTCAGTTAGTATTTGGTGTAACGCTGATTGCACTTTCCTTTGGTATTATTGCCTTTGCAAACGATTTTAAAATGTTTGGAGCAGCGATGCTTGTCTTAACATTTGGTGAAATGTTTTATACGCCTGCATTACCAACGATTGCTAATCAACTGGCACCAAAAGGTCGTCAAGGATTCTATCAAGGGATTATCAATAGTGCTGCTACTGGAGGACGGATGATTGGTCCACTATTTGGTGGTATTATGGTAGATCAATTTGGCATGATTCCTCTCGTTTTAACATTGGTGGTCATCGTACTATTGGCGATTATTCCATGTTTAACATACGATTATCCTTTAAAGAAGAACAAAATAGTAGCAGATTAATAATGTCGCACTGAAAAGAGCAAAAACAAGTGTTAAGCACTTGTTTTTGTTCTTTTTTTAATAGTAGATATTGAAAAAATGTTGTGACAGGATTACAATCATACATATTCAAATATTTGAATATGTAGTTATATGGAGGGGTTTTTTATGGACGAGGGCTTACAACAGTTCAAAGCGGATTTTTTCAAAGCATTAGCACATCCGTTACGCATCAGAATACTTGAACTCCTTGTAGATGGACAGAAAAGTGTCAATGAGATTCAAGATTGCTTAGAGAAAGAGGGTTCTGCTGTTTCTCAGCAATTAAGTGTATTGCGTGCTAAAAATATTGTTTATGGCGTGAAGGAAGGAAAAAAAGTTTATTATTCTTTAAGTGACCCAATGATTGGTGCATTACTTGGGGTGGCAAAGGATATTTTTAATAACCATTTGGTTAATACCATTTCGAGATTAGAGGAAATGACAAGTAATGAAGGTGACGAAGAGAATAAGTAAATCAATGATGATGAAAAATTGGGCTTTGCTTATTATTTCGAAGGGAAGATTTATCTATGAAGTCACTGTTTACAGGACGCTTTGAAGGATATTCAGTTCAACATGTAAAGAAGGATTTATTGTCAGGGATTATTGTGGGAATCGTTGCTATTCCACTTGCCATGTCCTTTGCCATAGCATCGGGTGTGAAACCTGAATATGGGATTTATACGGCTTGCATTGCAGGTATTCTTATTTCTCTCTTTGGAGGTTCTAAATATCAAATAGGTGGGCCTACGGGGGCGTTTGTGCCAATTCTATTGGGGATTGTTCTTACCTATGGCTATGAAGATTTATTACTTGCGGGTTTGATGGCAGGGGTATTGCTTTGTGTCATGGGCTTTTTTAAGTTAGGGACTTTAATTAAGTTTATTCCACGTCCTGTAACAGTTGGTTTTACAGCAGGGATAGCAGTGATTATTTTTACAGGTCAAATCGCTAACTTTCTAGGGCTCACAAATGTTAAAAGGCATGAATATTTTATCGCCAACATACAGGAAATCATTAAGCAGCTTGGTACGACAAATACGTATAGTATTCTTACTGCTGTCGTATGCTTGGCGACAATAATGATAACTCCAAAGTTTTTTCCAAAGGTTCCAGGAGCATTAGCGGGTATCGTTGTCTCTACACTTATGGCAACTTTCTTCTTTTCAGGACAAGTTGCTACCATTGCAACGGCTTATGGGCAAATTCCTAATACATTACCTCATTTCGCCTTACCAAACATCACGCTCGAACGATTACAACAACTTATTGGCCCAGCGTTTGTCATTGCAATGCTAGGTGGTATTGAGTCTCTATTATCGGCAGTTGTGGCGGATGGGATGACAAATAGTAAGCATAACAGTAATCGTGAGTTAATTGGTCAGGGGATTGCTAATATTGTGACGCCTTTATTCGGTGGTATTCCAGCAACAGGCGCCATTGCACGCACAGCGACCAATATCAAAACAGGCGCAGTATCTCCTATGTCGGGTATCATTCATGGTGTGTTTGTTTTAATCACATTATTGTTATTAGCTCCATATGCATCTCATATTCCGTTAGCAAGCATGGCTCCGGTACTGATGGTCGTAGCTTGGAATATGAGTGAACGACATCATTTTTCACATATCGCAAAACTAAAATCAGGCGACTCACTGGTATTATTGATTACCTTTTTATTAACGGTATTCACTAGTCTTACATTAGCAGTAGAGGTAGGGCTTGTGCTGGCTGTGCTATTATTTGCGAAACGCATGAGTGAAAAGCTTGTTGTTACAAAAGTACTTCCAGATCATTCAAATAAAAGTGAAAAGGTACAGCCACATGTAGTGCATCAGCAGCATGATTGCCCGCAAATTAGTATGTACACAATTGAAGGGCCGTTGTTTTTTGGTGCTGCACAAATGTTTGAACAAACGATTGAAAGTACTTTGCATCAGCAACCAAGAGTTTTGATATTACGGATGGGGAAAGTGCCCTTTATGGATTCTACTGGAGAAGCATATTTTAGCAATATCATTGAAAATTATACAGCACAGGGCGGTACTATTTTGGTAACGGGTGTGCAAGGAGATTTAAAGGATGCTCTTCAGCACAATGGACTTTACGATAAAATAGGCGCGCAGCATTTTTTTCAGCATACTGGAGAAGCGATTACAAAAGCTTTCCATTATTTAAACGTCAATCAATGTATTGGTTGTCAGCACTTTGCTTTTCATGAATGTCAGGATTTATCAAAGTCTAAGGAAGAAAAGGATTTAATTGTTCAGTAATGGGTAAGCTGTAAACAAAGGCTTGTGCTTTTCAATACTTTCCATTAGAATAAATGCAATATCATGTAAAGACTGTGATGAGGAATAGTAGATTTGTGGTTCTTTTTAGAGAGCTAGCGGTTGGTGGGAGCTAGTAAGAATGCAAGTTGAACTCGCCTTCTGAGTCTGCCCGCGTGAAACAACGTGTGTCGTTTCTTCCGCGTTAAGGAAGCTTGAGCCGAGTGTAATCACTAATTTGGGTGGTACCGCGGGAGTACAAATTCTCTCGTCCCTTCTATAAGAAAGGGGCGAGTTTTTTTATTTTTTAAATATTTTGTCAATTATGATGGAGAGCAGCACGATCAATCGAAGGAGGAAAAAAAATGAGTTTTAATCATGAACAAATTGAAAAAAAGTGGCAGCAATATTGGGCTGATAACAAAACATTTAAAACTGAAAATGAAACAGCGAAGCCTAAATTCTTTGCTTTAGATATGTTCCCTTATCCATCTGGCGCAGGACTACATGTAGGCCATCCAGAGGGGTATACGGCAACTGATATTCTATCACGCTTTAAACGTATGCAAGGCTATAATGTACTTCATCCAATGGGCTGGGATGCTTTTGGTTTACCAGCTGAGCAATATGCACTTGATACAGGGAATGATCCAGCTGAATTTACAGCTAAAAATATTGCGACATTTAAACGTCAAATTCAAGAGCTAGGCTTCAGCTATGATTGGGATCGCGAAATTAACACAACTGATCCAGAGTATTATAAATGGACACAATGGATTTTTATCCAGCTTTATAAGAAAGGTTTAGCTTATGTAGATGAAGTAGCTGTTAACTGGTGTCCAGCACTTGGCACGGTATTAGCTAACGAAGAAGTAATTGATGGGAAATCAGAGCGTGGTGGTCATCCAGTAGAACGCAGACCAATGAAGCAGTGGATGCTTAAAATTACAGCCTATGCTGATCGTTTAATCGATGACTTAGAAGAAGTTGATTGGCCTGAATCTATTAAAGATATGCAACGCAATTGGATTGGCCGTTCAGAAGGGGCAGAAGTGACATTTGCCATTGACGGTTCTGATCAAAACTTCACAGTTTTCACAACACGTCCTGATACATTGTTTGGTGCTACATACTGTGTGCTTGCACCAGAGCATAAATTAGTGGAACAAATTACAACAGCTGACCAACGCCAAGCTGTTGAGGCTTATTTAGAGAAAGTTAAAATGAAATCCGACTTAGAGCGTACAGATTTAGCGAAAGAAAAAACAGGTGTATTTACAGGTGCTTATGCAGTGAATCCGATTAACGGTAAAAAAGTGCCGATTTGGATTGCTGACTATGTGTTAGTGTCTTATGGTACAGGTGCTATTATGGCGGTGCCAGCACATGATGAACGTGACTATGAATTCGCAACTGAATTTGGCTTAGACATCGTTCCTGTACTTGAAGGTGGAGACATTAGCAAAGAAGCATTTACAGGTGATGGTCAACATATTAACTCTGAATTCCTGAATGGCTTAAATAAAGCAGATGGCATTGCGAAAGCCATTGAATGGTTAGCGGAAAAAGGTGTAGGGGAGAAGAAAATTTCTTATCGTCTACGTGACTGGTTATTCTCCCGTCAGCGTTATTGGGGTGAACCAATTCCAATGATTCATTGGGAAGATGGCACGATTACGCCAGTTCCAGAATCAGAATTACCTTTAATGCTACCAAAAACAGATAATATCCGTCCATCAGGTACTGGTGAATCACCATTAGCAAATATTGAAGAATGGGTAAATGTTGTCGATCCAGAGACAGGTAAAAAAGGACGTCGTGAAACAAATACAATGCCGCAGTGGGCAGGTTCGAGCTGGTACTTCCTACGCTATATCGACCCTACAAATACAGAGGCGATTGCAGACCCAGAGTTACTAAAACGTTGGTTACCTGTTGATATTTATATTGGTGGTGCGGAGCATGCTGTATTACATTTACTATACGCTCGCTTCTGGCATAAAGTTCTCTATGATTTAGGTGTTGTTCATACAAAAGAGCCATTCCAAAAATTATTTAACCAGGGAATGATTCTAGGTGAAGGTAACGAGAAAATGTCTAAATCTAAGGGCAATGTTGTCAACCCGGATGAAATCATTACGTCACATGGTGCCGATACATTACGTTTATATGAAATGTTCATGGGCCCACTAGAGGCTTCTGTTGCATGGTCTACAAATGGTTTAGATGGAGCACGTCGCTTCTTAGACCGTATCTGGCGTCTATTTGTCAGTGAAGAAGATGGCGCAATTTCAGCAAAAATTCAAGTGTCTAACGATCAATCACTTGAAAAATCATACCACCAAACAGTGAAAAAAGTGACAGAGGATTATGAAGGCATCCGCTTTAACACAGCTATTTCACAAATGATGGTCTTTATTAATGATTGCTATAAAGCTGATGTGATTCCAACGACTTATGCTGAAGGCTTTGTGAAAATGCTAGCTCCAATCGCTCCACATATTGCAGAAGAACTATGGCAACTATTAGGACACGATTCAACTCTTTCATATGAGCAATGGCCAACATATGATGAAGCAAAGCTTGTGGATGATGAAGTAGAAATTGCTGTACAAGTTGCTGGTAAAGTTCGTGCTAAGATCGTCGTAGCAAAAGATGCTTCAAAAGAGGATATTGAAAAAGTAGCACTTGCCGATGAAAAGGTTCAAGAATACATGGCAGGAAAGAGCTTAGTGAAAATCATCGTTATTCCAGGCAAACTTGTCAATATTGTCGTAAAATAAAGAGATATAAAGTAAAAATGTACATTACTAAATTCAATTTTAGTAATGTACATTTTTTAATTTAGAGCTTAAGCAATAAAATAAGGATTGCACCCATCTAACTGAGTGCAGTTCAATAAATAGCTCCTGATACAATTAAATAATCAATCCCACAATAATAGCTGTTAGGATACTTACGAGTGTAGCACCGTACAACAACTTTAGTCCAAATCGAGCAACGACATTCCCTTGCCTTTCATTCAAACCTTTTACAGCTCCCGAAATAATCCCGATTGATGAAAAGTTGGCAAAAGATACGAGGAATACAGAAATAATACCTAATGTACGTTCACTCATGGACTCAGCAACATCGCCAAGGTTAATCATAGCAACAAATTCGTTTGTTACTAATTTGGTTGCCATAATACCGCCAGCAGCCACAGCATCTGCCCATGGGATACCCATTAGGAAAGCGATTGGCGCAAAGATATAGCCTAATATTTCTTGGAAAGATATACCGATAATCATATCGAATAATGAATTGATTAAATCCATTAATGCTACGAAACCAATAAGCATTGCCCCAACAATGATGGCTACCTTAAAGCCATCCATAATATATTCGCCAATCATTTGAAAGAAAGCTTGCTTCTGTTCATCTTCAATTGTTAAGATATCTTCTTTTTCATCCACAGTATATGGATTAATGATGGAAACAATAATAAATCCACCAAACAGGTTTAATACAATGGCCGTAACAACATACTTTGGCTCAATCATCGTCATATAAGCTCCAACTACTGACATCGAAACAGTCGACATAGCAGAAGCGCATAATGTATACATACGTTGTGGTGCAATCTTATCTAATTGCTTTTTAACAGTTATGAACACTTCGGATTGGCCTACCATAGCAGAAGCAACAGCATTATAGGATTCCAATTTCCCCATGCCACTTACTTTACTTAAAAATAAACCTACCCATTTCATCAGAAAAGGAAGAATTTTAAAATGCTGCAAGATCCCAATCAGAACAGATATAAAGACGATCGGTAATAAAACTGTTAAAAAGAAGGGTGATTCGCCTTCATTTGCTAAGCCACCAAAAACAAATGATATACCTGCATTTGCATAGGACAATAAGTGATCAAACACTTTGGTGATTCCTTTGATTAGCACATAGCCGACCGTTGTATTAAGTAGTAAAGCTGCCAATAAAAATTGGATGATCAACATAATCACTATATATTTATATTTTATTTCTTTTTTGTTTTTACTCATTAATAAAGCTAAGGCAAAAACAAGTAACAATCCACAAAAGGATATTAAGTATCTCATAAGTTCCTCCATAAGTTCGGTGATATTTTGTCCTGATGTTCCAATTTCAGAAGAACAGCTAAAGATCTTAATTAGTCAGACGTCAGACAAACAATCTCACTATAACAGTTTTTTTGCTAGTTATTCAATAGATAAAAGAAAAAAAGTATGCAACATGGCATACAAATAAATTCACTCTTAAAAATGTAGGTTATTTCTTTAGGAGTTACTATTCATAAAAAATACCCTCTTATTGTGTGAGGATTTTTTCTTTTTATGACCTTCATGTTAACGAAACTTTTCGATTTTTTTTGAAACCAACTAAGTTCGGATTACGACTATAGGGTGAATGTTTATAGGAGGTGTTTGGATGAGTGAGCATTTAGTGGCCATTATGGAAGAACACGGAGAATATTGCTTACGAGTGGCTTATCTTTATGTAAAGGATTGGGCGATGGCAGAAGAAATAGTCCAGGATGTCTTTTTTTCTTATTATCTGCAGCAGGATCGCTTTGAACAAAGAGCATCTCTAAAGACCTATTTAGTTAAAATAACTGTACATAAAAGTCATGATTATTTGCGAAGCTGGAAAAATAAACGCCATCAACTGTTGGAAAAATTGCATATTGGTGCAAGTAAACGAACACCAGAAACGATGCTATTAGCACAGGATGAACGGACAACATTAACAAATGCTTTATTTGAGTTACCTATTACTTATAGAGAAGTCGTCATCCTTTATTATTATCAGGAATTAAAGGTTAGAGAAATTGCAGATATTCTTACATGTGCAGAAAATACAGTTAAAACCAGATTGCATCGAGCAAGAAAAATGTTACAGGAAAAATTAGCGAATAATAAGTGGGAGGTGTTAATGAATGACAACTTTTAAAGAGAAATTGGATCAAGAACTTGGCGAAGCACCACGATTTACGAAATCCTTACAGGAGGATATTTTACGGCAAGTGCGGCAAACAAAAAAGACAAGACGCTGGTCATATCCATTGATTATCATAGGCGCGATAGTTATGTTTCTATTGATAATAGAAATCGGTCCATTAGGGCAGATAGAGCAAACGCAACATGCTTCAATTGTTCAATTAGCACAGCAGCAATCAATAAAAAAATATACAATGATTTACAATTCGGATGAGGAGATCTTTAAGGCTGGAAGACCTGGGTGGGTCATTGGACAACGAGTAATGGAGCAAAGTTCAGAAAAAGTGTTATTACAACAACTATTACAGCAAGCTACAGTGACTCAAATGAATGAGCGTACTTTTTTTAGATTACAACGTGATGTCTGGGTAGAATTTGAAAAAGGTCAGGTTATGAAGCTGAAAATGTTCATAAACGAGGAGGATATCGGAATTGTTGATTATGATAACAATTCATTTTATAAAGTAGAAAATAAAGATTTGGCCAAGGCTTATTTAGATCTTATTCTCAATGATGATGCTAAATTTGGAATGTCAGGTTTAATCGTTATGCTAGTTATTTTTCTAGCTATCCAAATGCTTGGCGATAAACTAATGAGGAAAATGTTTAATATACCAAAGGAGTATGTCAATAGTCATCATAGACGTGCTGTTTGGGCTATTAAAATTTTGAATACCATGATGCTCATGGTGATCATAATTAAAGGGTGGATTTTATTTACTGTTATCATTGGAGGATATTTAGTTGTCAGCCTTTTCAGCTCTATTTTCATTGACTATTACTATGGTCGAGAGGAAAAAAGACATTATCTTTCCATTAGTTCGGCCATTGTTGGCTTGCTATCACTAATCCTATTTTTATTTTATATCAGTTAAATAACTTATAAACCTGAACCCGAATAAATCTCGAGTTCAGGTATTTTTTTCTATCGTTTCAGTCTGAAGCATTAATTGATAAATACTCGAGATCATAAAGCTGGTAGCTAATCCGTAAAGCGTATTAAAGCTTAAACCAACACCAATTCCAATGATGATGGATAGCAGGATGACAAGCCAGCTATGCTTATGAATATGGCGATTCGTAAATAAAAGGATTAACACAAACGGTAGCATGGTAATGTGCAGAAAGGCAAAAGAATAAATAACACCTAAAATCGTTAAATCGATAGATAAGAAACAGGTGAATAAAATAATCATCAGGCCAATCAAATAGAAATAATAGGGTCTTTTCGTCACAAAAAAACGTTTCGTTGCCCGCATGTCTACAAGCAAGGTTGTGACAATGGCTAATAGGACAATGACGAGAAAAGCAAATGTCAGAAAGCCTGGTTGTACTTCATATAAAAACGTAAAAATCAGTACTTGGAATTGGCCAAATGATCCGCTGTATAGAGCAATCATTAAAATTGCCGTAAATGATAGCGTTAATAACGCTAAAATTACACCTGAGGAAAACAGACTGCTACGTACTTTTTTAGGTTTTATAAAGGCAATTAAATACCATGTTGATTTATCAAAAAATACTTGTCCTAAAACGGCTAGTTGAATAATGACATAGAACAGCAGAATTTCGCTATTTTTAAAATAAAATAAATAAGGGTGATATAAGCGAATACCCTCATATACGGTGCTTGCCCCATTTAGTACAAAGTAATAAATAGGGATAAAAATAAGTAATGAAAAAAGAGCAATAATAAATAAAATTTCCAACCATAGTATACTTTTCACTGACATGATGCGGTCAAGAAGTAAGATGCTGATTAAAAAGAAAAAAAGTGTAATAGGGACTGGAATATTTAACATAATTTCAGACAATACACTAATGCTTATTAATTGAATAAGCCAAAGTTCAATACCTGTTAACAAGTAAAATAGACGTATAACCTTTAAATTCATTCCAGACAATTTACGCTGTATGGTAAAGAGCAAAAAGCTTTGTGTATGCTGATTTTGTGTGTAATCGCTCTTATTCAGCAATGAGCCAAGTATGATAAACGAAATAGCTGTTGCTAATGTATAACAAATGCCCGCCATAAAACCAAAAGAAATAAGGGCTGAAGGAGAGGACAATAATAAATTACCATTAATCCATCTCGCTAAAAGAATAATGACTCCTGCTGCTGTGCTTAAACTTGCAAATGGAACAAGCAATGAAAACTTCCTTAGCATACTATTAAAGACCTTTACTCATTTTAGAGGATTTATATTGACGTGGTGATTGATTATATTTTTTCTTAAACGCAACACTAAAATAGTGCTGACTATTAAAACCACAGCTCTCAGCAATTGCAGACATACTTGTGTCTAGATTTTCATTGATTTTCTTTACAGCCATTTCTAGGCGATAATTATTAATATATTCATTAATGCCAATAGACTGCTCCTCCAAAAATTTACGACTTAAATAGCTCGGATTCAAATGAATTTTTTCAGCAATAATATTGAGACTCAGTTTTTCATAATAGTTTTCATGAATATAGGAAAGTGCGCTTTGAATCGCATCATGGTTAGAACTCCACACCTTATATTTCTCCACAATAGCATCTAATTCACTTGCAATGACTGGTTTTGTAAGATAATCCTTTACCCCGATACGCAATGCTTGTTGGGCATATTCAAAGGTTTGATAAGCTGTTACCATGATGATGTCTACCTCATAAAGCGCTTTTAATTCCTTGCTCAACGTGATTCCATCTTTCCCAGGCATTTGAATATCCAAAAAGGCGATAGTCATACGGTGCTTCTTAGCTAATTGCAGAGCTTGTGAGGCATCTTGGGCAGTATGGAAGGTCCAATTCGGAAAATGTGGCTTTAATAAATAAATCATTTGCTCAAGCTCTAATGGCTCATCATCTGCGATTAAAATATTCATGGCGAGATACTCCTTTCTCCTTCCAGTTGATAGAATGCCTAAGCGGGAACATGGATGGTAACAGTGTAATGCTGTTCATTGTTTTGAATCGAGAATAAAATATTTTCGAGCCCGTAAATGAGCTCAAGCCGTTTTCTAATATTTTCGAGCCCATAACCTTGCTGCAGTTCGTCTACTACCTGTTCAGTAGTCATTTCTATTTTTTCTAAAGGCTGTGTATTTTTAATTTCAATTAATAAGCTATTATCCATTTTTTTGATTGTAATGGATAGCTCTGCAGGTCCTATATGTTTTTCAAAGCTATGTTTATAGGCATTTTCAATAATAGTCTGCAGAATAAAAGGTGGTATTTGGACGGATAGTGCTTCATCATCAACATATTTATTTACAGTCAAACGATGGCCAAATCGCAAATGTTGAATATTTAAATAACTATCGACAAATTGTACCTCGTTCTTTAACGCAATTAACACCTCATGATTATTATATTTAAATTTAAAAAATGTTGCCAAAGCCTCAATGCCCGCAACCAAATCTTCCTTCCGATTGATGCGAGCTAGGCTTAATAATGAATTTAATGCATTAAAAAAGAAATGTGGCTGTATTTGCTGATTCAACTGGAGAATATTTGCTCTTTGTAAATCCTGCTCAAGCTCTAAATTTCTTTTTTCCTCCTCAAGGCTATCGATTTGCTTTTCGAAAATAAATATAAAAGTAAGCAGAAAAGCTCCAATAATTGGAGCAATTACACATAGGAGAATATATATGTTGAAGGTTTCTGGTTGTAACATAATGACCTCTCCGTTTATTTTGTAAGTGTAAGATACATTAAACTAAATTTTCTGCGAAATGGCAAGCTACCTTATGTGTTGCAGTGATCGCTCGTAGTGCTGGCACTTCTGCTTTACATTTATCCGTTGCGAATGGGCAACGTGTGTGAAAGCTACAGCCAGTAGGGGGACTAAGAGGTGATGGTAGGTCACCTTTTAAAATAATACGCTCCTTACGATACTGCTTATCAATAACAGGTATAGAA
This sequence comes from Lysinibacillus sp. GW823-FHT02G10, assembly GCF_058797135.1. Lineage (NCBI taxonomy): Bacteria > Bacillati > Bacillota > Bacilli > Caryophanales > Bacillaceae > Lysinibacillus > Lysinibacillus sp. GW823-FHT02G10. The sequence goes on along the minus strand of NZ_JBXAJI010000002.1, from coordinate 449,799 downwards.
GAAAACAGTGCTTTTGTATAAGGATGATGTGGCTGAGTAAAAAGGGGATGCTTATCAGCAATTTCTACGACCTTTCCAAGATACATCACCATAATTCGGTCTGAAATATGTCGAACAACACTTAAATCGTGTGAGATAAATAAAAAGGTTAAATCTAAATCTCTTTGTAGTTGTTTTAGTAAATTTAGTATTTGAGCTTGAATGGAAACATCTAGGGCAGAAACAGACTCATCACAAATAATAATTTTAGGATTAACAGCAAGGGCTCTGGCAATACCAATCCGCTGACGCTGACCACCCGAAAATTCATGTGGATAACGCTCTAAGTATTCAGGACGTAACCCGACAAGAGACATTAATTCAATCATGCGTGCTTCTTGATGCTCAGGTGGTACAATTTTTTGAATAGACATGGCCTCTGTTAACATTTTACGAATGGTTCTTCGTGGGTTAAGGGACGCATAGGGATCTTGGAAAATAATTTGAATGTCCTTGCGTGCAGCACGAAGCTCTTTTTTGTTCATATTCACTAAATTTTTACCGAATAATAATACCTCTCCAGCAGTAGGCTCATCTAATCTTAAAATAGAACGACCAGTAGTTGATTTTCCGCAGCCAGATTCTCCAACAATACTGAGCGTCTCACCAGGCATGATGTCGAAAGACACCCCATCCACAGCTTTTACAACCTGCTGTGGACCGAAGAGCTTTTCTTTTTTTAAGAAAAAATGCTGCTTTAAATCATTTACTTGTAATAGTGGTTGTGTATGTTGCGCTGTTGTCATACTGTCAGCTCCTTCATAAGTGTTTCTCCTTGCCATTCATTACTGTACATCCAGCATCTTACCTTTTTTCCTTGCTCAACAGTCAAAAGCTCAGGCTGTTGTTCACGACATAAATCTGTAGCAAATGGGCAACGTTCTGCATAACGGCAGCCAATTGGATAATTATAGGGACTTGGGACAGTTCCGTGAATAGTAGATAATTCTTCTTGGTCTTCATATAGCTTTGGTAATGATTGAATTAATCCATTTGTATAAGGGTGTAGCGGTTTTTCAAAAAGACTTTCTGTTGTGCCTTCTTCTACAACCTGTCCCGCATACATAACAGCAATCTTATCGCAGATTTCTGCTACAACACCAAGGTCATGGGTAATGAAGATAATGCTCATGCCTAGTTGTTTTTGCAGGTTTTGAATAATATCAATAATTTGAGCTTGAATAGTTACATCAAGGGCAGTTGTCGGTTCGTCAGCAATTAACACATCTGGTGTACACGCTAGTGCCATGGCAATCATAATGCGCTGTCGCATCCCACCACTTAACTGATAAGGCTCCTGCTTCGCTCTTTTTTCGGGTGCAGGAATCCCAACTAGGCGAATCATATCGACAGCCTTTTGCCATGCTTCTTTACGTGATAAGCCTTGGTGCAATCGAATGGATTCAGCAATTTGCTCTCCAACGGATAATACAGGATTTAAGCTTGTCATAGGCTCTTGAAAAATCATCGATATTTTATTGCCCCGAATTTTACGTAGCTCTTCATCTGAGAGCTTCAAAATGTCTGTATTATTTAATAAAATTTCGCCATTGATGATTTTACCAGGAGGCGATGGTACTAAACGAAGTAATGACAGGGAAGTCATGGATTTTCCACAACCAGATTCACCAACAATGCCCAGTGTTTCTCCTTTTTGAAGAGTAAAGGATACCCCATCGACAGCTTTGGCAACCCCTTCACTCGAATAAAAATAGGTTTGTAAATTTTTTACTTCCAACACGGTTTCTTGTTTCATCCGTTTTTCCCCTCCTTAGTTTAAATCCATTCGTTTATTAAAGAATCGGTACAATATGTCTACAAAAAGATTAATGAAAACAAATATTAATGAGGCAACAAGAACGCCACCTTGTACGACTGGTATATCACGTGTTCGAATGGCATCTACAATCATTCGTCCTAATCCGTTTACAGCGAAAACCGATTCAACTAAAACTGTTCCGCCAAGTAAACTACCAAACTGTAAGCCTACTACTGTAATAACTGGAATCAAGGCATTGCGTAATGCGTGCTTTAAAATGATGATGTATCCTTTTAAGCCTTTTGCTTTCGCTGTTCGTATATAGTCTTGGTTTACAACCTCTAACATACTAGAGCGAGTCATACGAGCGACGATGGCAGCTCCACCAGCACCAAGTGTGACAGCTGGTAGAATAATATGTTTGGCACTATCCCAGCCTGCTACAGGAAGCCAGTGTAACTGTACAGAGAATACATACATTAATAAAATTCCTAACCAGAAGCTTGGAAGGGAAATCCCTAATAAAGCGACAACCATTAATCCTACATCCATCAAAGAATAAGGACGGATAGCGGAGATAATACCCGCAATAAGCCCCAGAACAATGGTGATTAAAATACTATAAAAGGCTAGCTCTATGGTAATCGGTAATCGGGAGGTAATTTCCTCGAATACTGGTTGATTATTTTTTAAAGAGTTACCCATATCTCCTTGTAGAAGATTTTTAATATAGTCTGTATATTGAACTGCTAATGGTTTATTGAGCCCTAAATTTTCACGTAATTCTGCAACCGTTTCTTGAGAAGCTCCTTCTCCTGCTAAAATAATCGCTGGGTCTCCGGGAATCATCTGCATAATTAGAAAAACAACAAGCGTTACACCAAGTGTTACAGGAATAATTTGAGCTAGTCGTTTTAAGATAAATAATGTCATGTGTCTTCTCTCCTTTAATTTTTCATTCTTGGGTCTAGCGCATCGCGTAAACCGTCACCAAATAAGTTAAAGCCTAATACAAGTATAGAAATCATAATACCTGGGAATAGCGCCATATAAGGAGCAGTAAATAGGAAATCTCGTCCGTTAGAAAGCATGGCACCCCATTCAGGAGATGGTGGCTGAGCACCTAAACCTAAGAATGATAGTCCTGCTGCAGATAGAATAGCGGTTGCTAAGCGCATTGATGCTTGTACAATAATAGGTGATAAAATATTTGGAAAAATATGCTTAATTAAAATCGTCATATCATTTGCTCCAAGTGTTTTGACAGCATCGATATATTCTAATTTTTTAACCTCCATTGTTGAGCCACGTACAATACGAGCAAACATAGGAATAGAGAAAAAACCAACAGCAATTGTGACATTGATAAGGCTCGGCCCCAATGCACTAACAATCGCTAAAGCTAGCAAAATACCTGGGAACGCAAGCATGATATCTAAAATTCGACTAATAATAGAATCAACCCATCTGCCATAATAGCCAGCAATAAGACCTAAGAAAGTGCCGATTGTACCACCGAATAAAACAGCTGAAATACCAACACCAATTGATAAACGTGATCCATATAAAATTCGACTTAAAATATCTCGCCCTTTGTCATCCGTTCCCATTAGATGTTCAACGCTTGGTCCTTGTAATTTTTGATCTAATTGTACGTCGTAGGGATCGTAAGGGGCTAAAATGGGCCCGATAAGAAACATCAATATATATAGAAGAATGATGATGCCTCCTACGACAGCTGCTTTATTCTTTTTGATTTTGTTTAGGAAAGAAACAAGATTCTTTTTTCTAGATGCCTTGCGTGCATTCACTAAAACAGAATGATCAATAGTAGTTGTTACTTTATTCATATCGAATACTCCTTTTCTATTTGATTTGATTTCAATTTAGTGAAAAGCGTAAAGAATGTAAATATTTTATGGCTTATTAGTCAGAAAATTTAAAAAACACGTAAAAATTTTAAAAAACAAGTGAATTTTATTTCTTTATAATTCGAAATGTAAGGAACAAATCACACAAGGAGGAAATGTTGATGAAGAAAATGAAGTTGTTTTTATTCATGTCACTAATAACTGTACTTATTCTGCAAGCCTGCTCTACTGCTAGCAATAATAGTACAGAAGGTTCCAAAGAGGGATCAAAAAGCGTAGGAGGAGAATTAGTTGTTCTAAGAGCAGCAGATGCGACAAGTCTTGATCCTCACTTTATTACAGATATTCCATCAGCAAATATTATTCATGGCAAGGTATATGAAACACTTGTCGCTTTTGATAGAGATCGTAAAATTGTTCCATTACTTGCAAAAGAGTGGGAGCAAAAAGATGAAGTCACTTGGACATTTACATTAAATGAAGGCATTAAATTCCATGATGGAGCAGATTTTAATGCAGAGGCTGTAAAAGCGACATTTGACCGAATTCTAGATCCTGCAACTGGATCACCACAGCGTGATAAATTATCTATGATTAGTGAAGTAGTGGTAGATGATGAATATGTTGTAACGTTGAAATTAAAAGAACCATATGCTCCGCTTCTATCTATTTTAGCCAGTCAAGAGGGTAGCATGATAAGCCCGAAAGCGATTGCTGAAGCAGCGGACGAATTAGCAACTCATCCAGTAGGGACAGGCCCATTTGTATTTGAAACTTGGAAATCTGGTCAAGAAATTACTTTAACTTCGAATAAAGACTATTGGGGAACTGTACCGAAAGTAGATAAAGTAACATTTAAAGTTGTACCAGAGGATTCTACTCGTCTAGCAATGATTGAAAGTGGAGAAGCACATATTGCTGAACAAGTACCTGTAACAGAGATTGATCGTATTGAAAATTCTTCAACGATGAATTTATTCCGTGCAGAAGGACTAGCAGTAGAATTTATCGGATTCAACGTGAAAGATACGTTATTATCTGATGTAAAAGTACGTCAAGCTATTAGCTATGCTGTTGACCGTGAAGCAATTATTAGCGGTATTTATGATAATGTAGGAACACTTGCAAATTCTGCAATGAGTCCAAAAATTATTGGATATTCTAGTGAAACGAAACCGTATGACTATGATGTAGTGAAGGCTAAAGAATTGTTAAAAGAAGCTGGCGTTCAAGAGGGAACAAAAGTTAAATTACTGACAAGTGACCGTAAAGAGCGTATCAACATGGCGGAGGTTATTCAATCTCAATTAAAAGGAATCGGATTAGATGTTGATATTCAAGTAATGGAGTATGGTGCCTTTATTTCTGAAATTACGAAAGAACAGCATCAAATCTTTATTAGTGGTTGGGGTAATGCAACGGGTGATGCTGATTATAACCAATACAATCTATTCCACACTGCATCTATGGGGCCTCCAGGAAACCATTTCTACTATTCAAATCCAGAAGTAGACAAGCTAATTGAGCAAGGGCGTTCTGAAGCAAACCAAGAGGCACGTAATGAAATCTACAAAAAAGCAATGCAAATCGAGTTAGACGAAGCTGTGTATATTCCAGTGCGTAACTATGAGCATTTAGCAGTTTACAGCAATGCTGTAAAAGGTTTCTGGTTAGATGCATCTAACTACACGATGATCAGTGGCGTTGAAATTGTAGAGTAATCAAATTTGGTGATAGACGAAAAAATACCAATTGGGAGGAAACTATGAGTAAACTATTGCTGAAAAATGTGAGATTAGAAGAAGCATATGAGCGCGAAAATGAACACATTGTTGCTACTCGTACAGGTATTTATGATGTTCTAATCGAAGATGGACATGTTCAACAAGTAGATAAGGATATAGTGGCTGATGAAGATGTAGAAGTAATAGATGCACAACAGCAATTATTAGTCCCTTCATTCCGAGAAATGCATATTCATATTGATAAAACGTATTTCGGCGGAGAATGGCAGGCACCAAGACCCATTACTAAAGGGATTTTAACACGCATTGAAGAAGAAAGAACACTACTACCTAAACAATTGCCGACAGCTGCTTATCGAGCTGAGGAAATGGTGAAGTGGCTCATTTCCCAAGGACACACACATATTCGTTCACATTGTAATGTTGACCCACAAATTGGGACAAAGCATATTGAAATTACAAAACAGGTTTTAGCAAACTATCAAGATCAAATCACCTATGATATTGTAGCCTTTCCACAGCATGGCTTATTACGCTCCAATGTAGAGGGACTAATCCGTGAGGCAATGGCGATGGGAGCAACGCTTGTTGGAGGCGTTGACCCATCCATTGTAGATCGCAATATCGAAAAGTCATTGCAAACAACGATGGGTATTGCACAAGACTATAATGCAGGGATCGATATTCATATTCACACAGCAAACACACTAGGCGAATTTGAATTTTATAAACTGATTGAGTTAACGAAACAGGCGAAAAAAGAAGGTCAAGTCACAATTAGCCATGCGATGGCACTTGCTGATTTAGAACAGTCACGTTTAGAGAATTTAGTTCAAGCCATGGCTGAGGTACAAATGGATGTAACAACAACTGTACCAATCGATTTGAACCGTTCGACAATACCAATTCCTTATCTTTATAACAATGGTGTAAAGGTATCTGTGGGACATGATAGCTTAACAGATCATTGGTCACCATATGGTACTGGTAATACGATTATGAAATTAAATGTCATGGCGGAGAGATTCCGTTTTATTGATGAATATTCATTAAGTCGAGCTTGGAAATACGCCTCTGGCGGTATCACACCATTGAATGATGCAGGAGAACGTGTTTGGCCACAAGTTGGTGATAAAGCGAATATGCTGTTAGTGGATGGCGTGAGCACTGCACATGCGATAGCAAGAAGATGCCCAATTACTACGGTCATTTCACAAGGCAAAATGATTCACCAACAGGATGTAGGAGAGTTGAAAGGAGAATTCAGATGAAGCACTGGCTTACAAATGTTCTACTTGAAACAGGAGAATATCTAAAGGAAAATGATACAGTTGGAACGAAAGTGGAGCTTTTTCACCTTGAAATTACAGATGGCTTCATTTCGCAAATTGTACCCGCAACAGACGCAATCGATTCTCAAAACGAAGTCACAGATATGAAAGGGAAGCTGCTATTACCTGCCTTTAAGGAAATGCATAATCATTTAGATAAAACATACTTATCTTTACCGTGGAAGGCTTGTGTGCCCGTAAAGAATTTAAAGGAACGACTTGATCGTGAAGCACAAAAGTTATCCGTTCTTGCTACAACAGGTAAACAACGTGCGGCTGCAATGATTGAAAAAATCCTTAAGAATGGTGCGAATCATATTCGTACACATGTCAATATCGATCCATACATTGGATTAAAAAATTTAGAAGGTGTACTAGCGGCATTGGACGATTATAAAGATGTCGTGACATCCGAAGTCATTGCCTTTCCACAGCATGGTCTACTAAGAGATGATGTCCCTAAATTATTGCGTGAAGCTTTACGCAATGGAGCGACGATGATTGGCGGCCTAGATCCAGCTGGCATCGATAACTCGATCGAGCCTTCTCTTTATGAAGTGATGGATATTGCACAGGAATTTAATGTTGATGTCGATATTCATTTACATGATGGTGGACATGTTGGGTATTATACAATCGATAAATGGATAGACATCGTGGAGGATGCCAAATATCAGGGGAGAACGGCAATAAGTCATGCCTTTTCACTTGGTGATGTATCAATCATGGAGCAACATAAAATTGCAGATCGTTTAGCACAACAACAAGTAAAAATAATGTCAACGGTGCCATTTGATTTGCGACGTTTAATTCCACCGATTGAATTACTAACAGAGCACGGCGTGGATGTCCATTTTGGTTGTGACGGCTTTTATGATTCTTGGAGTCCTAATGGCTCAGGAGATATTTTAGAAAAAGCGACTACTTTTGCAGATATTTCTCGTAAACTTGATGAACGCTCTATTCGACAAACATTAAAATATATTACAAGTGGTGTCACGCCATTAGATGCAAATGGTCAGAAGGTTTGGCCGAATGTGAAGGACGAAGCAAGTTTTGTATTCTTTGACGCAGTATCAAGCGCGGAAGTTATTGCACGTAAACCATCCAACCGAGTGGTTATGTCTAAAGGAAAGTTTATCAATTAAGCATAAATCTAAATCCCCCTTATTTAGATAACATAGCAAACTAGAAATTTTCTAGTTTGCTATACTTATGTTTTAATAGAAAAGATGAATAAAGGAAAGGGAAGTAGATTTGCCATTACTTATGTAGAAATCTCTTTATTTGCGGGTGCGATAAAATATGAAACAACTAACAATCTATATGATTTTATTTAGCTGTGTATTTTTTTGGGCCAGTAACTTCATTATTGGCTCTATTTTAATTGAACATTGGGATCCTTTAACGGTTGCCATTTTTAGATTGATTGTCATTGTTCTCTTTTTAGGAGGGATTAGTTGGAAAGCAATCTACCGAACAACATTTACAAGAATTGATTTATTGTTATTGATCCTTGCAGGAATACTGGGCGTTTCCATTAATCACTATAGCTTTTATGCTAGTCTCCAGCACACTTCTCCTATCACTGCGGCTTTAATATTAGCCTGTGCACCGATTGTCACATCTCTGCTGAATAAAATGATCTATCATGAATCACGTAACGGCATATTTTGGCTAGGTGCAATACTTTCATTTGTTGGTGTTGGCCTCATCATTACAAAAGGGGCACTTATCACCATTTCAATCGGTAAGGGTGAGGTGCTGAGCTTAATTACAATGCTAAGCTTTGCTTTGTTCCTCATTATTGTCAATCATCTTAGTCTGAAAATGTCAGCCCAGTCGATTACGTTCTATACAAATTTAATAGGTTTACTGGTGCTTGTGCCGTTTTCATTTACTATTTTGCCGCAGACGAATTGGCAAGTTGCAATACCCTACTGGTTTTTGCTCATTTTATCAGCGATTATTATTCATGGGGTAAGCAATTTAATGTGGAATCAAAAAATGAAAGAGGTCGGCTCAACAAATGCGTCGCTGTTGTTAAACTTTGAGCCAGCTATAGCCATGCTATTGAGTGCTGTATTTTTAAAACAATTCCCTACAAGTGTTCAAATATATGGCTCTTTATTAATTTTAGTAGGAATTTTGTTGTGTATTTATTATAAAGAAATTAAAGCAATTGTCCTTGTAAAAAAAACAATGAATTAGCAAAAAAAGAGATGCTCATTTTTTGAGTACATCTCTTTTTTGCTGTTTCTGTAGCGAATTTAAAATAAATAGGTATGTTATTGGCAGAAAAGCAGTAATGATTACGATACCATGCCACTGAAATAATGACCAAACAGGGCTTAGTATTGTACTTCCAGAGGCCACCCCAAGGTAATAAGCGACCAAATATAGACTAGAGGCGCTTCCTTTTTGATAAAGAGCTAGCCGACTTACCAATGAGGAAGTTAATGCATGAGCAGTAAAAAAACCTAAACATGCTAGACAAAGTCCAATTACAATAATGAACAGTGACTTGCTTAATGTAAAAAGTATTCCCACAGTTAATAAACAAACACCAAATGTTCGAATGGTATGTAATCCAACTTTTCCTGCAAGTGCATTAGCAATAGGCGAACCAATAATACCTAAACCATAGGCTAAAAAAATAAAAGAAATGCTTTGTAAAGATAATAGAAAAGGAGGCGCTGTTAAGTAATAGGGAATAAATGACCAAACTCCAGTAAAGGATAATTGTAAAATAACTCCTAATCCAAAAAGCATCAATAATTGAGGGTTTTTCAAATGAAACCAAAAGCCTTGTAAATCCTGTTGAATCGTACGCTGTTGTACCGAAAAATTTTTGGATTTAGGTAGCATCCACCAGACAATTACCATAACGATGCACCCCATAATGGCTAATGAAACAAATGCCATTTTCCATGAAAAATATTCAGTGACATACCCCATCATGAGTCTACCAATTGTTCCGCCTAGTGCATTACAAGAAATATATAATGCAGTGGCAAAGCCCATTGATTGTTGATTAATTTCTTCGCTAAGATAGGCAAGTGCTGCTGCAGGTACACCTGCAATAGCAAAGCCCTGAATAAAGCGTAATAAAATAATAGTAGAAAAAGAATCAGTTAGTGGCATGAAAAAAAAAGGTATGATAGTAAAAACTATGGATAAATGAATGAACAAAACTCTTCCATAACGATCTGATAAAAAACCTAGCACGATTAATCCAAGAATTACTGATAGAGTAGTCATAGATACGGATAGACTTGCAACGGATACAGAAATATGAAATTGCTCTGTAAAGAAGGGGAGCAGGGGCTGAACAGAATACATTGCTGCAAAGACAAAAACAGAAGCCCCGCCCAAACTAATGACAATTGTCCAAAAAGAGCGATCTCTTATTGAATAACCCTTTGTATTTATGCCCATCTTAAAACCTTATTTCATTTGCTCTGGTAACCAGAGAGAAAGTTGTGGGATTAAGACAACAAGTGCTAAGAAGATAATCATTAAAATGATAAACGGTATAACGCCTTTTACCACTTCCCCAAGTTTTTCTTTTGCAATACCGCTAACCACGAAGAGATTCAATCCAACTGGTGGAGTGATCATTCCTAATTCCATATTAATCGTCATAATAATGGCAAAGTGGATTAAATTTATATCGAAGTGTGCAAGGATTGGTAATAAAATTGGTAAAGTAATTAGAATAATGGAGACGGCTTCTAAGAACATACCCATGATAAAGAACAAAATATTGACAACTATCATAAAAATCCACTTATTTAAATCACTTTCTGCAATCCATGCACCCACTTGCTGTGGTACTTGTGCATTTGTTAAATAGAGTCCAAATAACGAAGCGGCACCTATTATTAAGAAAATCATAGCGGTAATATTAATAGATTCTACTAATACTTCGCGGAAATCCTTTAGCTTCATTTCACGATAGATAAACAAGGATACAATAAGACCATAGAAAACAGCTATCACCGCTGATTCAGTTGGTGTCACAACTCCTGAATAGATTGTTCCTAAAATTAAAAAAGGTAAAAATGCTCCCCAAATGGCTTTTAAAGATTTACGCCCACGTTCTTCCCAAGAAGCTGGTTGATCTCCATTAAATCCATTGCGTTTCGCATAAACGATAGCAGCAATAATTAAAATTCCTGTTAAAGCTAATCCAGGAAGAACCCCAGCCATAAATAACTCACCAATTGATTGCTCCGAGGTGATACCATAAATAATTAGTGGAACACTCGGTGGTATTAAAATTCCTAATGTACCACCTGCTGCCACAAGTCCCATGGAATAACGTTTTTTATAGCCTGCTGAAATCATTGCAGGGATCATAATAGAGCCGATTGCTGCTGCTGTGGCAGGTGAAGAGCCTGAAATAGCGGCAAAAATAGCACATGCAACAATTGTAACAACTGCAAGACCACCTGGAAGGTGCCCAATCCATGCACGTAAAGCTTCAATTAAATATTTTGATATCCCACCGCGCGCCATTAATACGCCAGCCAGCACGAATCCTGGGATGGCCATCATAGGGAAGGAATCTAATGCAGTAAAAATGCGCTGTGGAATCATATTCATATTAAAATCTATTTGGAAGAACACTAGAATTGTCGAAAGTGCTAAGCTAATAGCAACAGGTACGCGTAGAAATAATAGCAAAAAGAAACTAAGTAAGAGGATTAGCATATTCTTCATCCTTTCCTCGTAGAATATTAACTAATCGTTCTACGAATCTTAGTAAAAATAAAATACCTGAAAGAGGTAGGACTAAATATACAATCCACATTGGAATCCCGATATCAAGTGAAACCATACCAGATGTATAGCGATTTTCCACTAAAACAAAACCATAGTACGTGTAAATTAAGCAAAAGGCGATGCTCAAGCCTGTTGCTACTAAATCTAATAGACGTTTTTTCGATGGCTTTAATTTGTCATATAGAATATCCACCTGTATATGCTGATTGTGGCGAAGAGCTAAGCCAAACCCCAAAAATGTACCCCAAATTATAGAATAGCGTGCTAATTCCTCTACCCATGCTTGTGGTTCATTAAATATGTAGCGCATAATAACCCCATAAAAAATGAGCACGACACCTGCTACGAAAAAAATTCCAGCAAGAATTTCTTCTAAGTAGCCCCATATTTTATAAACGGCCTTCATGTTGTAGCCTCCTTTATTTAAAGTTAAAAACGGATGCTTTTATTCCCACTGTAAATGTTGCTGTTTGAAGTGAGCTTCTTAGCACCCGTTTGTAAGTAAGCGATATACTAATAAAATTATTGATATTGACGATAACTCACTACTACGGGCAACTTCCTAACAAAGAATACCCAAGAAATTGTTGCGATTTCCTATTCCTTACATCAACTAATTGTTGGAATAGTAAGTTTTTTTAAGAACCATGTTTATTTTAAATCACGAATACCATTAATTAGTTCTTCTGTGATAACATCAGTAAACTCTTCATAAACTGGTTCCAGTTGTTTTTTGATGGCTTCTTTTTCAGCATCTGATAGCTCAAGGACTTCAATACCAGAGTTTTTAATGTTTTCGAATGATTTTTCGTTTTCTTCCGCAGCTAAATCCCAAGCTAACGTTGTTGCCTCATTTAATGATTCTTCAACTGCTGTCAATAGCTCTGAAGGTATTTTTTCCCAGAATGTTTTGTTTACAAAGATAGCATAGTCTAGACGACCATGTTCAGATACGGAGAAGTATTTTTGAACTTCTTGATATTTTTGAGTATCAAAGTTATTAAATGTGTTTTCTTGTCCATCTACTGTTCCTTGTTGTAAGGCAGCGTACGTTTCACCAAATGCAATGGTCGCAGAACCAGCATTCAAAGCTTTAAACTGCGATTCTAAAACTTTACCTGCTTGTGCTCTGAATTTTAGTCCTTTAAAATCGTCCACTGTCACAAGTGGATGTTTGTTATTGGAAAAGTGTTTAAAGCCATTTTCCCAGAACACGAGACCTTTAATATCGTTAGCTGCTAGTTGGTCAGATTCTAGAATCAGTTTTGCAACATCTGAATTAAAGAACTTACGAGCATGCTCTTGATTTTCAAAAAGGTATGGCATATCAACATATTGCCAACGAGGATCGATTTTTACCATTTTCGTTACAGAAGGAGCAATCATATGCACATTTCCTGATACTAAGGCATCTAATTCATCATTATCTCCATATAGTTGTGAGGATGGATAAACCTCAACGTTCACTTTACCTTCTGTTTTTTCATCCACTAGTTTTGCAAATGCCTCAGCTGCTTTACCTTTAACACTATCAATTGAAGTTACATGAGAGAATTTAATAACAAGAGGTTTTTCTTTGGTGTAGCCACCATCTCCCTCAGCTGCTGGAGCAGAAGCTGCTTCTTTTTTGTCGCCACCACAAGCCGCAAGTACTAGTAAAAGCAAAGCCATGAATGACATGAAAAGCCATTTTTTCATTCTATATCCCCCTAAAATTTATATTTATAGTTAAAAGGGCAACCTTTTAAACCCTAGTTAATGAAATTGATTTTTAGGAAGTGCCTCAATATATTTAAAACCATAATTTTCTGCATAATAGTCGTATACAGGTTTAAAGGCGTTCTCCCAATCCTCTATTTCTTCCTCCGTTAAATAATGAATTTGTATGCATTGACATGCTTCCATTTCCTGAAGTCTTTCCGTACTTAAATTCTCTGCTTGTTGCCACTCCCATTTTTGTACTTCCTCAAGAGTATCAATCAAAAGCTCCTGTACATTTTTAGGGAGGGAATTCCAAAATTCATTATTCATTAATAACAAATAGCCTAGATAACCATGATTACTAATAGTTAAGTAATCTTGAAGTGAATGTAGATTTTTGCTTGTAATATTAGTGAGCGTATTTTCTTGCCCATCAACATTGCCTTTTTGTAGTTGATGGAAGACCGTATTAAAATCAATTCGTCTAGGATAGGCACCGGCAATGGAAAATTGCTCTGCTAAAATATCACTTGGCATTATTCTCATGCGTAAACCTTGTAGATCAGTTAAGTTTTGGATGGGACGAATACTATTACTTAACTGTTTAAAGCCACTATCCCATACGCCCATCGAGATTAGATTGTGTTTATTTAATCTCTTCATTAATGATTGTCCAACTTCGCTTTCAACATATGTATGAACTTCTTGTGCATTTTTAAATGCATAAGGTAAATCCATGACAGACCATTCGGGTACAAACGTAGTAATTTTTGAAATGGCAGGGGCAATCATCTGAATATCTCCTCTTAAAAGAGCATTCATCTCCTCACCATCCTTGTACAGTACACCATTCGGGAAAACTTGAATTTCTACATGACCATTACTTCGTTCCTTAATAAGCTCTGCAAATTTAATTGCTGCCATTCCTTTAGGGGTGTTTTCACCAACAACATGTGAAAAGCGAATGACAATTTGTTCTTCATGACTTAATTGCTCATTGTCAGTTGGATAGGTCTGCTGTTGACAACCTATGAGGATGGTTAAAAAACATAAGTTTAAGAAAAGTACTTTTATAGGGTTACGCCACATGTTAATTCACTCCTAACTGTATAAGATGTGAACGCTTTCTATTGTATTTTATACGAATAAATATTCAATATTATGGTTATAATGAACATTTTGGTATTTATGGTATATAACAATTAGTTATATTGATAAATTGTTATAATACAAGATAATTGCTAGAGAAAAAAGAATCTGCTTACTTTTCTTTTATTAATGTGCATAGTAAAGCATCATAAACCTATGCATAATAAGAAAAATAGCAGATTCTATATGAGTTTTTATTTTAATAACTATTTATGCTTAACTATTTTATGGAATAATATTTCGTTGGTCGTCCAACTGTTCCATATTGTAGTTCAATGCTAACGGTTCCTTTAGTTGCTAAAAAATCTAAATATTTCCTAACTGTGACCCTTGCCATTCCAACATTTTGAGCCAGCTGCTCGGAGGTTATAGCTACTCGATATGTTGTTAAATAATCTAATATTTGTTTCATCGTTAAATTGTTTAAGCCTTTAGGTAATTCATTTGACTCTTGTTGTATACCTAGCCAACTATCAATATCCTCTTGATTGAAGGCTGTGCAATTAGTAAACAATTTAGAGCTATTTTTATATTGCTGTAAAGCTTTTTCAAAACGTTCGAAGCGAAAGGGCTTAATGAGATAATCGCTTGCACCAAATCGTAAAGCCTCTTGAACAGTCGGTGCATCTCGCGCAGCAGTTATCAGAATAATATCTGAGGGAATCCTTTCTGAACGGAGTTTTAAAAATAAATCCATACCGGTCATATCTGGTAAAAACATGTCTAGTAAAATTAAATCTGGTTTTTTCACTTTAATTTTTTCGTAAGCATCACGACCAGTGATAGATTCGCCTACAAGCTGAAAACCAATCATTTTATTTAAAAAACCTTTATTTATTTCAAGCACCATTGGATCATCTTCTACAATAAAAACTGAAAGTTTGCTCATTGTTCTTCTATCACCCCTACCTCAATAGTAATATTTGTACCGATATTGACCGTTGATTCAACTTGTATATTTCCGTTATTAGATTCTACAATTTGTTTAACAAGTGCAAGGCCAATACCATGTCCTTCCTTTTGTTTGGTAGTAAAACCATATTCGAAAATTCGTTGCGGTAAACCTATTATCCCCAAGCCACTATCCTGTACTTCTATATATAGATAATGCTTATCGCCAATTAACGTTAATCGTACATCTTTATACGTACATTCAAAGCATGCTTCCATCGCGTTATCAAGCAAATTTCCAATTATAGTTACCAAATCACCACTAGAAAAACCGCTCATAATATCGGCTAGCTTTGAATCATCATCAATGGTCAGTTCCACGCCGAGTTCTTTTGCTCGCGAGTACTTCCCAAGTAGTAAACCTTGAATCGAGTAATCAAGTATTTTATCATGTAAAATTTGTATAATTTCCTCTTCATCAGTAATTTCATCAATAATAAGACTCAGAGCTTCATCATTACGATCTAGTTGAATTAATCCTGCAATACTATGTAAACGGTTCATATATTCATGTTGTTGAGCTCGTAAGGAATCCACAAGCATTTTAATCCCTGTTAATTCTTCAGCTAACATATTTGCCTCTTTACGATCCGTTAACATTATAAGATATCCGGCATTTTGATCTAAAATTCGAATAGGGAAGGTGCGTACTAAATACATCTGGTCATGTATAAGTAGAGGTCTATATATTTCATGCTGCTGTAAAATGTCTTCCGCAAGCCATGTCCCATTAAATAATTCTTTGCGAGAAATACTCTGTTCAAAGAAATGAGTATATTGCCTTGCGAGGCGGTTAATAAATGATACATTACCTCTTTCGTCGGTTGCTAATATACCAATATCCATTGCCTGTATAATGCCAGATCGCTCTTCCACTAAGCGAGCGATTTCGTATGGCTCTAAATTAAATGTTTGACGCTTTAGGTGATTAGCCACCCAGACTGAACCACCTAATCCAATAGCTAGTCCCCAAAAAAGAGAAATCAATATATCAAATTGATATTCATCTAGTAGGTTGTACCATTTTGGGGTGAGTAACCCAACTGTAATAACACCAACTTGTTGTGTACCTTCTTCATTCATTATAGGAACGAATGCACGGATGGAATAGCCAAGCACTCCCTGAGCTTTTGATATGTATTCATGCTGTGAAAAAGCTTCTATTTCGTCTCCACCCTCAAAAACTGTGCCAAGTTTGCTCTCAGAAGGGTGAGAATAGCGGATTTTCTTCATATCAATAATCACGATATAATCAACATCAGTTGTTAAACGAATTCTCTCTGCAATGGGTTGAATAACTTCAAATCCATTCGGTTTCCCAACATTATTTTGTACATCTGTCAGTTGTGAAACGGTTCTCGCAATAGCAATGGCTCGTGCTCCAAATTCTTTCTCAAATGCACCCGAAAGGTTATGGATCATGATAGCACCACTTGTTGCTATAGAAAAAAGGACAATAATAAATGAAAAAATAAACATTTTTAGACGTAAAGATATATTTTTCATAGACATATAAAAGAGCGATAGCTATTAGCTTTCTTTTATACATTCATCACCCCAATTCTACAAAATAAGCATGTTTACCTTAAAACCTGCTAAAAATTCTTAGTTTATACTAAATTACCATAAATAACAAAGCTGTTGTAATACAAGATTTGTTGAAGAGTATTTTTTTTATTGTGTAGTATAACAAAACAAATGATAAATATGATTTATATTGTTGTAGTGGCGTACATATGCCAGAAAATTGCACTCTAATATATATATTTGAATAATAAAAAATATTTCACTTTCAATAAATAATTTGAAATATACATTGATTGTATTGTTGATTTTTTAAATAAAATAAAAAATATGGAAATAAAAGACGGGAATCAGCTTTTTATTCATACATATAAAAGTGAAAATCTTGTAGAAAATAGTTTCGAATTTCTCTTCTGTTCTTAAAAATTCTAGCGTAAATAAACTAAAGAAAACGTTCTTTCTGTAGATAAATAATAGAATTAATATTCTAATTAAGATTTTATTCATAAACAGTATGTGAATATATACACAAAAATAATTATTTAAGAATAATTAATATATAACGATAAAGTAGAGTAGAAAAATAATAAAATCTAGTATATGCGGATTTTTTAGTTTGTAAAACTTCATTTTTCTTAGAGGCTGTAAGATTTGTTTGATTTTAATTTTTAAGAAAAGAATGAAAAACTTTTTGGAGAAATAATATTTTTTAGAAAAACATCTTGCATTTGAATAATTCTAAGTGGTAAATTGTTTTACATGGACGTTCATAGAATTTTCACAGGTAGCAAAAGAGGGGAGAAATGAGAATTTATGAATAAAAATAGATGGTTAATTGCATTATCTGCAATCGCTATTCACCTTTCAATCGGTGGAGCCTATGCATACAGTGTATACAAGCTACCGATTGTCACAGAAATGGGATGGAGTGAAACAAAGGTAACGATTGCCTTTACCATTATGATGGGATTAGCTGGTTTCTCAGCTGCATTATTTGGTAGTTTAGTAGAAAAAATGGGACCACGTAAATCGGCGATGGTAGCAGCTGTCTTATTTGGAGCAGGACAAGCTGGTGCTGGTGTAGCCATTTCAATGGATTCTGTTGTTATGTATTGGTTAACATATGGTGTTCTTAGTGGATTAGGAATGGGGATTGGCTATATTGCACCTGTATCAACACTTGTAAAATGGTTCCCAGACCGTCGTGGTCTAGCAACAGGTATGGCCGTACTTGGTTTTGGATCGGGTGCACTTATTACAGCACCAGTCGCAGCCAACTTAATGGAGGCAGTTGGCATTTCTACAACATACTTTATTCTAGGGGCAAGTTACTTCACGTTAATGATTTTAGGGGCTTCATATATAGCACCACCTAAGCCAGGTTATATGCCTGCTAATATGAAAGCAGCTGCCAATAATGGTAAGGACGTAGTTAAGAAAGATTTAGCTGTTATGTCAGCACGAGAAGCTGTTAAAACAAAGCACTTCTGGATGCTTTGGTCCATGCATTTAGTTAATGTAACAGCAGGGATTATGATGATTTCTGTTGCTTCACCAATGGCACAGGAAATTGTCGGTCTATCAGTAGCAGGTGCTGCCGCAATGGTAGGAATTATGGGGTTATTTAATGGTGGTGGTCGTTTAATCTGGGCCGCTGTGTCTGATTATATCGGTCGTTCTAACGTTTTCGTTATTTTCTTTACTGCACAGCTAATCACATTTATCGTTTTACCACATACAACTAACGTAATTATTTTCCAAGCACTTATCTTCTTAGTTGTTAGTTGCTATGGTGGTGGGTTCTCAAATCTACCTGCATTTGCAAGTGATTTATTTGGCACAAAGCAACTTGGTGTGATTCATGGTTATTTATTAACAACGTGGTCATTGGGTGGAGTTTTTGGACCATTGTTAGTAAGTGCAATCAAAAATGCGTATGGAAGCTATATTCCTGTATTCTATGTATTCGCAGGTTTAATCGCAGCTTCGTTGATTATTTCCTTAACGTTACGTGCAGATGTACGTAAGCAAACAGCTTTAAAAGCAGCGCAAAATGTTGGAGATGTATCTGCTACACAATAATATGAACTTTCAATTACTATATAGGTGTCATTTCGTGGATGGCACTTATATAGTTATTTTTTTGAAGTGCTTGTTATATAACAATTGTAATTTCTTTGTTTAATGTATAACAGCACATGTCTGAAGTCAATAACATTACTGGAAATAAAGTGATTTCGTAATTAAAAGAGAAATTTTGTAACGAAATGCACGATGAGGAACAAACTATTAAAAATTGAATCTTTTCTCAAAGAACAACGTATATAAAGTAATTAGGGAGGGATCAATCATGGGGAAATTTTCTTTAGATGAATTTGTTCATAAAACACAGCAGGACGATAATGAGAATGATTATTTTGAATTGGAAACTGAACGTGTATTAGAGGTTAATCTAAACGGTGAAGTGTGGTCAAAAATGGGCGCTATGATTTCCTATACAGGTGATATTAAATTTGAACGTGAGCGCGTCTTGGAGCATGGTCTTGGCAAAATGTTTAAAAAGGCTTTAACGGGTGAAGGTACGCAATTGATGAAAGCTAGTGGAAAGGGCAGACTTTACTTAGCGGATCAAGGAAAGAAAGTAACTGTTTTTGATTTGAAAAACGACAGTATTTGTGTCAATGGCAATGATTTACTTGCCTTTGAGCCTAGCATCGAATGGGATATACGTTTGATGCGTAAAATGGCTGGCATCATGTCAGGTGGTTTATTTAATGTAACCCTTCAAGGAACAGGGAAGGTTGCGATTACAACTCATTTTGAACCACTGACATTATTAGTGAAACCAGGTGAAACAGTATATACTGATCCGCATGCTACTGTTGCATGGTCAGGCAACTTAACACCTGAATTTAAAACAGATATTAGCTTCCGTACATTTATCGGCCGAGGCAGTGGAGAATCCATCCAGATGGCGTTTTCTGGTGAGGGCTTTGTTATTATCCAACCATTTGAAGAAGTTTATATGTCTAGTGAAAGCTAAAAAAGCGTGTCCGTTGTTCCACGGACACGCTTTTTCTCCTATTATAATGCCGCATGCATTCCTGCAATACGTCCCGTTACGAGGGCTGAAGTGATGTTATAGCCGCCTGTATAGCCATGAATATCAAGAATTTCTCCACAAAAGAACAGTCCTTCTTTTTTCTTTGAGGCCATTGTTTTTGGCTCGATTTCTTTTACGGAGACACCGCCACCTGTTACAAACGCCTTATCAAGTGACTGTGTGCCACTCACTGTTAACGTGAAGTTTACTAGTAAACGTGCTAGTTGACGAATTTTCTCTTGGGATAATTCAGCGCCAGTCAATTGAACATCAATATGTGCTCGCTCACATAAGAACAAGAGCCATCGTTCAGGTGCTATGCCTTTCCAAACATTTTTCACAGCCTTTTTCGGATCTTCTTTTATTAATTTATTTAAATATTGTAGACATGTTTCTTCATTATAATGTACCAGTGTTTGAATACGCATTGTCACGGGCTCATAGCCTGTTTTCATTAATTCTTTCACAACGAATTGACTACAACGCAAAATAGCAGGACCACTTAAACCAAAATGGGTAAAGAGCATATCCATTTGATGGGTGACGAGTGTCTTGCCTTTTTTATTTAGCACGGAAACAGCAACATCACGCAATGCTAGTCCTTGTAGTTCACGTGCTTGAATAAAATCTTCTTTTGAAATAACAGGGACTTCTGTTGGGAATAAGGTAGTGATTGTATGACCCGCACGTTCAGCCCAAGGATAGCCATCACCTGTTGAGCCTGTTTGTGGAACCGCCTTGCCCCCAACGGCTACAACGACTGCTTGACTACGGACTTCGGTGCCATCAGCAAGACGTACACCCAAAATTTTATCTTCATCCATTAGAAGCTTACTGACAGCTGTGTGTAAACGAACTTCAATATGAAGACGCTGTAGCTGTCTAATCAGCGCATCAACGACATCTTGTGCGCGATTGGATACAGGGAACATTCTACCGTGGTCCTCTTCCTTTAGGGCGACACCAAGCCCTTCAAAAAATGCAATTATATCTTCATTATTATAAACGGTAAATGGACTATAGAGAAAACGGCCATTACCGGGTATATGCTTCACAATTTCTTCAACAGGCAAACGATTTGTAACATTACAGCGTCCTCCGCCAGAAATGGCCAATTTCTTGCCTAGTTTTGTGCCTTTTTCTAACAATAACACCTTCTTTTTGCGCTCTCCAGCAGCAATCGCCGCCATTAAACCAGATGGGCCACCACCAATCACGATTACATCATACATAGTTAGAAACTCACTTTCTGTTCAAATTAGGAATCTTTCCTATTATACATGAAGTCTATATAGAGAGGGACTTTCTTTGACATTGAAAATAATAGAAAAGTGTTTTATAATTCTTTATCTCTTCTTTTGGGATGAAGAGCTTATACAGTAGAATGAAACACAATATTCTTTGTTATACAATTGGATGAATGAAAGTTTTCCTTTATTAGCATTGTCAGCATGAAATGAATGTCTTTTCGTGCTATTATGGTAAAGGTTATGCACTAAATTATGAGGTGAAAAATAGAATGTGCGGATTTATAGGTTATATTAATGGAACAAATGTGATTGATCATCATCAGACGATAGAAAATATGATGAATACAATTATTCACCGCGGACCGGATAGCGGCGGTATTCATAGTGACGATAAAGTAACGTTAGGTTTCCGTCGATTAAGTATTATTGACTTATCAGACGTAGCGAATCAACCATTATATAGTGAAGACGGCAATATCGTGCTTGTATTTAATGGAGAGATTTTTAACTTCCAAGAGCTGCGTGCAGATTTAATTGAAAAAGGTCATACGTTTAAAACGCAGTCAGATAGTGAAGTCATTATTTATGGCTATGTAGAATATGGCGTAGATTTTGTGAAGAAACTGCGTGGGATGTTTGCCTTCTGTATTTGGGATAAAAAGAATGATTTACAGTTCATTGCGCGCGATGGCTTTGGAATCAAACCATTGTATTACTCTGAGCATACAACAGACGGTACGTTTATTTTTGGCTCTGAGATTAAATCATTTTTACCACACCCATCATTTATTAAAGAGTTAAATAAACAGGCACTTCGCCCCTATTTAACATTCCAGTATTCATCTATGGATGAAACATTCTTTAAAGGTGTCTTTAAATTACCACCAGCTCACTATATGCTGATACAAAATGGACAAAAGCAAATCGTGCAATATTGGGATAAAAAATTCCATGCAAAAGAAGCACCAATCGAAAAATATATTGAAGAAATTCGTTCAACTGTTAAAGAATCTGTAGAGGCTCATCAAATCAGTGATGTAAAAGTTGGTTCATTCTTATCGGGTGGTATTGACTCTAGTTATATTACGTCTTTATTACGCCCAGATAAATCCTTCTCAGTCGGGTTTGCGGACTATGAAGATATGTTCAATGAGACAAATCTTGCAAAAGATTTATCAGATACGTTGAATATTCAAAATGAACGTAGATACATTACCGCTGATGAGTGCTTTGAAGCGCTACCTAAAATTCAATGGCATATGGATGAACCACAATCCAATCCATCTTCAGTGCCACTTTACTTCCTTTCGGAGCTTGCTTCAAAAGATGTAACGGTTGTCTTATCAGGTGAAGGTGCTGATGAAATTTTTGGTGGGTATGCTTGGTATCAAAACTCAGGAAGAATGCAAAAATACGAAAAATTACCATTAGGTCTTCGTAAAACATTACGTGGAATGGCAGAAGCCCTACCGAAAAATCAATACACGAATTTCCTTATTAAAGGTGCTCAAACAGTAGAAGAGCGTTTTATTGGGGAAGCGGTAGTTTGGGATGAAGTGGATGCTATTAATGTTTTAAAGCCAGCTTATAAAAATGCGCCATCTGTAAAATCGATTACAAAACGTATTTATGATGAAGTACCTGGCGATGATGATGTGACAAAAATGCAGTATCTAGATCTAAATCTTTGGATGCCTGGTGATATTTTATTAAAGGCAGATAAAATGAGTATGGCACACTCAATTGAATTACGTGTACCATTTTTAGATAAAGAAGTAATGGAGTTAGCGAAAAATATTCCTTCAAGATACCGTGTGAATGATATCGATACAAAATATGTTCTACGTCAAGCTGCGCATCAGGAATTGCCAGAAGAATGGGCAAAGCGTCCGAAGCTTGGATTCCCAGTGCCAATTCGTCACTGGTTACGTGAAGAAAAGTATTACAGTATGGTAAAAGAAATGTTTACAACTGACTTTGCAAATGAATTTTTTGATACAAAACAATTAGTTGGCTATCTAGATGAGCACTACGAAGGGAAAGCAAATCGCGGTCGTTATATTTGGACAGTTTATGTATTCCTAGTATGGTACAAAAAGTTCTTTGTGGACATGGTATAAGAAATACCTAATCGGTGGGGATGTTCAATTCCTCACCGATTATTTTAAGGCCTTTTTTCATCAAGTTTCTTTATGAATGAACTTTTTGGTGTTTTTATGCGTCTCATTTCCTATAAATATGTTAAGATTACAGTTGGTTTACTTTATTGCTTTTAGAGTGACAGCGCTTGCATATCGTTTGTTTTAAAACGAAAAAGTTTTATAAGTATGCTTTGAAGTGTTACGATAATAATATTGATTTTACAATGAATGGATGGGTATGATGTCCAATTTAATGAAAGGTACTGCGATATTAACAATGGGGATGTTTTTATCGAAGGTACTCGGATTAATTTATATTTTTCCGTTTTATGCAATTGTTGGCGAGAAGAACATTGCGCTTTACCAATATGCATATATTCCCTATTCAATTATGCTGGCAATCGCCATTTCAGGTGCGCCAATAGCCGTCTCTAAATTTGTATCCAAATATAACGCAATGGGAGATTATCAATCGGGTCGCAAGCTGATGAAATCTGGCATTCTTATTATGATGATGACTGGCTTTGCAGCATTTATTGCCCTCTTTCTACTTGCTACGCCAATTGCAGGGCTAGTTATTAAGAGTGAGGAACAGGTCTTTACAGTTGAACAAATTGCTTCAGTAATACGATGGGTTAGTTTTGCCTTAATCGTAGTGCCATTTATGAGTCTATGGCGGGGCTTCTTCCAAGGCTACGACAAAATGGAGCCTACTGCCGTTTCACAATTGGTGGAACAAATTGTGCGAATTGTTGTGTTACTTGGTGGATCTTTCATAGTGGTGATTGTGTTTAAAGGAAAACCAGAGACAGCCATCTCCTTTGCTGTGTTTGCTGCATTTATCGGAGCAATCGGTGGATTAGGTGTTCTTTATTACTACTGGAAAAAATATCAGCCTGAATTTAATCTACTACGTAGCCAAAGTGTGACTTCCACACAGCTACCAATGTCCAATATTTATAAAGAAGTGATTACCTATTCCATCCCAATGGTGTTTGTAGGGGTGGCGAATCCATTGTTCCAATTAGTCGACATGCTTACGTTTAATGGAGCAATGACGTCCATTGGTTTAGCAGAAGTAACAGATACTTATTTATCAATGATTAACTTTATGACACATAAAGTTGTTATCATCCCTGTTATGCTAGCGACTGGATTTTCGATGGCGCTTGTACCAACAATTACAAAGTATTTTACACAGGGGGAGTATTTAGCGCTCCGCCATGCAATGGATAAGACCTATCAAATTTTAATCTTTATTACATTGCCAGCTGTGGTTGGTATTTCTTTATTAGCCAATGAAATTTATTTTATGCTTTATTCAGAAAGCGAAATGGGGGCAACCATTTTAGCGCATTATGCACCTGTTGCGATTTTATTTGCGTTATTCCAAGTCACAGCAGCCTTACTTCAAGGAATTGATTTTCAAAAGTGGATTGTTTTTAGCTTATTATCCGGAATTTTCGTAAAGCTAGCATTAAATATTCCTTTAATTCGCTGGTTAGAGGCTGATGGTGCTATAGTAGCTACAGCTATTGGCTACAGTGTTTCGATTATCATTAATATGCTTGTTTTGCGAAAAACGTTGAATTATCGATCAGAAATGGTTGTGCGTCGTGTCATGCTAATTGCTTTATTGACAATGGCGATGGCCATTAGCGTGCTGATTGTGCATAAATTATTGGAATTACTAATGGGACCAGTTGATAGTAAATTCTCAGCATTACTATTCTCAATTATTTGTGCGGGTGTTGGTGCGGCTGTTTATGGCTTTTTATCATTACGCCTAGGTTTAGCCCAAAAGCTATTAGGTGAACGATTAACCCGTATTATGAGTAAACTGGGATTGAAATAGGAGTGGAACGATGCGTTTAGATAAATTACTAGCAAATATGGGGTACGGCTCTCGTAAGGAAGTGAAGCAGCTATTAAAGCAAAAAGCTGTCACAGTAGACGGTGATTATGTCAAGGATGCAGCTTTACACGTAGACCCAGAAAAGCAAATTGTATCAGTGTTTGGAGAGCGCGTTGTTTATACAGAATTTGTTTATTTTATAATGAATAAACCGCCTGGTGTTATTTCTGCCACTGAAGATTTAAGAGATGAAACAGTCATTGATTTATTAGAGCCATTACACCAGCATTTTCAACCGTTTCCTGTTGGTCGATTAGATAAAGACACAGAAGGGTTGCTGTTATTAACAAACGATGGTCAATTAGCTCATAATTTATTGTCTCCCAAAAAGCATGTGCCAAAAGTTTATTACGCACAGATTGAAGGCGTTGTGACAGAAGAAGATGCCCAGAAATTTGCAAATGGTGTTGAGCTAGATGATGGCTATGTTACAAAGCCTGGAAAGCTTGTGATCTTAAAGTCTGCACAGCAATCTGAAATAGAGCTAACGATTCAAGAAGGCAAGTTTCATCAGGTAAAGCGAATGTTTGAGGCTGTAGGAAAACGTGTAACATATTTAAAGCGTATTTCCATGGGAAGCCTGAAATTAGATGAAAATCTAGCGTTAGGTGAATATCGTGAGCTCACTGCTGAAGAGCTAAACGGTCTACAAAACAATCATTAAACATATTATTCCTCGATGCATCACATAGCATCGGGGATTTTTATATACAGTAATATGACTGTAACTGTATAATATGAAATGAGTTATTGTGATATAGTCATAGAATGTATCATATTTTGAAATATTCCCCAAAAGACGATGGTATAAAATAAGTAGAGGACAATTAAATGAAGAACCTGCGTATTAAATTATTACTATCTCTAATAGCATTTGCAGTCATACTTGTTGCTGTTATTTCATATGTGAACCGACAAATACTGGTAACAGAGATAGAAAAGCAAGTGAGCATGAATAAAATATTAATTGAAAATCATATTTTGACAGATATGCAAACTGTCGATGATGCCCATTTTTATTTTGATAATAATATTTCAGACAAAATGGAACAGGAGCTTAGACAGCTAAAAAACTATTACCATGAAAACCCTAATGTTTCTACTTGGGATTTGCAGCAAATGAAAAAGAAACATGGTATGGATATTTACATAGTGGATCAATCAAATACAGTAGTTTACACAACTTTTGCCAAAGATATTGGCTTGAATTTCTCGCTTTGCTGTCAACGTTTTTCTGCTTTATTAGATGAACGGCGCGCTAGTGGCGAATTTTTTACAGATGGACTCGATATTTCAACATCAACAGGTGAATATCGGAAATTTGGCTATCTGGCAACACATGATAAGAAATATTTGCTCGAGTTAGGTATAGACCTACTAAATGATCCTGTCTTCCAAACCTTTAATTTTGAGAAAACTGCACAGTACTTAATAGGTAAGTATATTGATTTAGTGGATGTGCAAGCTATTAATGCAGGTGGCGTTTTCTTTAATGATTCAAGATCAAAGAGAATCACTGTACAGGAGCAATCTAAGAAATTTCAAGAATACTTCGAGCTAGCAAAGAAAACAATGGAGCCAGTTGAGTATGAAAAGGCTTTAGACAATGGTTATATAGAAACACATCGTTTTCTGCCCTATGAAGCAGAGACAGTGAGAGGGGAGTCATCCAAAAGAATTGTCTATGTGAAATTTATCAATTTCACTAAAATGGAAGCTCTCCAAAAAAATACGAAACAATTTTGGATTCTACTGTCTATTGCCCTACTAACATCCTTTATTATGCTGTTAGTTATTAATAAAATTTTATCTAAAACAATACACCTAGCTACCTTCGATCCGTTAACTGGTGTCTTTAACCGTGCTACATATATTAGGAAAATTGATAATTTATTAAGAAAAAGAAAATTGAATGTGCCAGGTTTATTGTTAATTGATTTAGATAACTTTAAACAAGTAAACGATCAATTTGGTCATGTAGAAGGAGATCATATCCTCATTGAAACAGCGAAAATTTTAAAGCATGTTGTGAAACAAAGTGGCTTTGTTGTACGCTTCGGTGGGGATGAATTTGCCATTGTTTTATACGATACAACAGAGGAACAGATGCAGCACATAGCAGAGGACATTTTGACTCAAATAAGGTCAGTTAGATATGATGGCCAAGCTAGCGAGAAATGGTCTGTGTTGTCTGTGAGCATGGGCGGAGCCATTTATAATCATGCTGAGGATACAGAAATGAGCTTATTTGAACGGGCCGATAAAGCGCTTTATCAATCCAAAAATGCTGGTAAGGATCAATATTCTAGTTTTGCAGAGGTCGCTGCTGACGAGGATTATATTAGTTAAAAAACGCCCCATTCTATCGATAGCATAATTAGCTATTTTGATAGCAATGGGGCGTTTATTAATGAGCAGCTATTTTTGTTCTATAAAAGATACAACTACATAATACAAGAACAGCGATGACTGGAAACATAGCGTTCATATAATGAGTCAAGAGCCAACCGCCTATTATTGGGCCAACAAAGCCACCTAAATTTTTAAATTGTGCAGCACCTAAATAGGTTGCCTTTTGAGTATCTGGCGCAATTTCATCAATCATGACATTCATTGTAGGGAAGGCAAAGATTTCACCTATGGTAAAAATAATCATGGCAATGATATAGAGCGTATAATTATTGGAGAATCCAAACATACATAATCCAATAGCAAAGAACAGTACACCTACTAATAATGTTGCTGTAGATGAAAAGCGCTCTGATACTATACTAATAGGTAATTGTAGTAATAACACAACTGCTGCATTGAGAGAGATTAATAACGAATAAAGTTTCGCACCTTCATCAATTTTTAATTCGATAATTTGTGGTAGCGTTGAGTCAAATTGCGAGTAACCAATATTGATTAAAATGGCACCCAATATGAAGCTAAGCAGCACACGATTTGTCAAAAGAATCGTGAATGTACTGAGTATTTTTGTTTGTGTAACCGCTTTGGGCTGCTGCATTTGATAGCGATTTAACACAAAAAATAAAAAGACTGCGTAAATAATATACATCATCCCTGTCAGCATAAAAGGGATACTTGGACTGGAGAGCTGTGAGATATACACGCCAATAATTGGACCAATAACCGCTGCAATATTAATGGCTGTATAACGTAAGGAAAATAGTCTTTTTCTTTTATCGGCAGGTGTAAAATCAATCATCAATGCCTGTGTGGAAGGTTCAAAAAATGATCGACAAAGTCCATTCAAAGCATTGAATAGGATAAAAAGCCAAACAGCATGAACTGTTGCGAAGCCAAAGAACACAAGACTCCAAACGATAATTGTTAATAGAATAACGCTTTTTCTACCAAAGCGATCTGTTAAATAACCCCCGAAAAATCCACCTACTGTGGAAATGAGCGGCGCGATACCAATTGTCAATCCAATTTGTAAGGGAGAGGCTTGAATTTCATTATGTAAATAAATTGCTAAAAAAGGCATTGCCATAAAGCTTGCAATACGTGTAAAAATTGTTCCACCTAAAATAATCCAAACTAATGGATGAAACAACTTTGACAAAGTCATATAAAATCCTCCTCTCAACATTTAGAATGTTTCGAGTTTAACGGATTGTTAAGCAACTGTAAATAGTTAAAATAATCTTGAAAGAGCACAGAGCAGATAATGGCGCGCAGATTTATGTTGCTATGCTAAGATGTGAAGCTTAGATTGAAGGGTAAAGGAGCAATGTAAATAATCGTTTTATATAGATGAATGGAAGTAAGATAAAAATCATTGCTTTGCATAGATAGATGACTAAAAAAGTGATGTAAATAATTACTTTACACAGAAAGCAAGCTGGAGAAGTCAGTAAGCAAAGTGGGAAAAAAATCTAAAAATCTTCTAACGACAAAAAAGAATGACCCCGACGAAAGGTCATTCTTTTTCCATACACAATGCTTTACGTACAAAACGTAAAACTAAGACGTTAATTTTACTTTTTTCTTCGTCGTTGTCCATCTGCCTCGACTTGGACTCGTCACCAAATCGTTAAAGGCTAACACGTTCAAATCTCTTTGAACGGTGCGAGGAGTGATACTAAACTCTTCGACTAAATCCTGTGTAGACACGGTTCCTTTGTCTAAAATAAACATGTACACGTCTTTAATACGATTAAGCATTCGATCAGTAGTTGGTTTCATTAAATGAACCACTCCTTCATCTTAATTCTCTTGGCAAAGACTAGCGGACGACAATATGTGCGGAGTGCACTTAGGCTAATAAGTAGCTGCCTTAGACATCCCCTTTTCTAATTTTATAGTCAGAACAATTATTCTGATAACTTTATTATATAGAAAAACTACTTAATTTTCTAGTGAATGCAAGAGAAATTTACAATTAATATATAAAATTTATACTGTATTTTGTGGGAATACGTGAAAAACGTGCTATATATGGTAGTGACAGTAGAAGTTACTGAAAATAGTTGTCAGAAAGCTGATTGTCATATATGTTGTAAGGTGTAGAATAATGTTAATACTTTGAAGGAGGTACATGGTATGGATTGGTTACAAGCTGCAAAAGAAAGGCAAGACGAATTAATACAAGAGTTACAGGAGCTTGTGCAAATAAATAGTGTGCTCGATGAGGATACAATAACTACTGAAGTACCTTTTGGAGATGGTCCACTTCAAGCGCTTGAATGGTTACTAGCAAAAGGTCAAAGTGAAGGCCTGCTCACGAAAAATGTTAATAATTATGCTGGACATATTGAAATGGGAACTGGTGAAGATTTACTTGGTATTTTATGTCATGTTGATGTTGTCCCAATTGGAGAAGAAGCAGATTGGACTTACCCTCCTTTCAGCGGCACAGTAGCTGATGGTAAATTATTTGCACGTGGTGCGATTGACGATAAAGGGCCTACGATTGCGGCATGGATGGCCATGAAACTTGTGAAAGATGCAGGTATTCCGTTAGAAAAAAGAGTACGAATGATTATTGGTACAGACGAAGAAACAGGATTCCGCTGTGTCGACCACTATTTTAAACAGGAGGAAATGCCGACAATTGGTTTTGCACCAGATGCGGATTTCCCGCTCATCAATGCAGAAAAAGGCATTGCAGAGCTTGTGTTCTCTCAAAATAAAGTGGGTGATGCAACGAAAGAACAACTACTACTATTTAATGCAGGAAAGCGCCCAAATATGGTACCTGATTTTGCAAAAGCAATAATTCAGCACGTAACAGCATCATTCGAACAGAATTTTCAAACATTTTTAAGTAAAAATCAGCTAGAAGGCTCTTTATTAATGGAGGAGTCTCGCTATATAATAACTATCAAAGGTAAAGCAGCCCATGCAATGGAACCAGATAAAGGTATCAATGCAGCTGTTTATCTTGCAGCATTTTTACAACAAGAGTTGACGACAGAAGCAAGTAAACAATTTGTCGACTTTATTGCAGATGTTTTTTATCAGGATCATTATGGTAGTCAGCTCGATCTGCAGTTTGAGGATACAATGTCAGGACAAACAACATTAAATCCAGGGATCGTAAGCTATGATGTCCATAAAGGCGGCAGTTTAGTAATTAGTATGCGCTATTCAGTTTCCTATCCATTCGATGAAAAAATAACAGCAGCACAACGCTTAACGGTAGAAAAAGGGTTTTCTCTAGACATACAAGACGACTCCAAGCCACATTATGTCAGCGAAGATGATCCGTTCATCCAGACATTAGCAGCTATCTATAGACGTCAAACGGGAGATACAGAAACACCTTTATTATCAACTGGTGGTGGGACGTATGCACGTGTGATGAAAAAAGGCGTGGCATTTGGCATGCTCTTCCCAGGGGAGCCAGATGTAGCGCATCGAGCGGATGAGTTTGTTGTCGTTGAAAACCTTGTAAAAGCAGCGGCAATTTATGCTGAAGCAATTGTTGAACTTGCAGGAAAAAAATAACTCAAAGACGAAAAGGATGAACAAAACATGGCATATTCATTATGGAATGATCAAATTGTTGAAGAAGGATCCATTGCAGTATCACCAGAAGATAGAGGCTATCAATTTGGTGACGGTATTTATGAAGTAATCAAAGTTTATAACGGAAATATGTTTACAGCACAAGAGCATATTGATCGTTTCTATGCAAGCGCCGAAAAAATTCGTCTTGTTATTCCTTATACAAAAGACGTTTTACACAAATTATTACATGAGCTGATTGAAAAAAATAATCTTGATACAGGGCATGTTTATTTCCAAATTACACGTGGTGCCAATTCACGTAATCACGTTTTCCCAGATGCAAGTGTTCCAGCTGTATTAACGGGTAATGTGAAAGCTGGTGAACGTGCATATGAAAACTTTGAAAAAGGGGTTAAGGCTACGTTTGTAGAGGATATTCGTTGGTTGCGCTGTGATATCAAATCTTTAAACTTACTTGGTGCAGTATTAGCAAAACAAGAGGCAGCTGAAAAGGGCTGCTACGAAGCAATTTTACATCGCGGGGATATCGTAACAGAATGTTCATCAGCAAATGTTTATGGGATTAAAGACGGTAAGCTTTATACACACCCAGCAAATAACTTCATTTTAAACGGTATTACTCGTCAAGTCATTTTAAAATGTGCAGAAGAGATTAGTTTACCTGTAGTTGAAGAACCAATGACAAAAGCTGATTTATTAACAATGGATGAAATTATTGTATCCTCTGTATCTTCAGAAGTTACTCCTGTTATTGATGTGGATGGAAACCAAATCGGTACTGGTGTGCCAGGTGAATGGACGCGTAAATTGCAACAAGCTTTTGAGGCGAAATTACCACTTTCTTTGAATACAAAATAAAAGAACCGTTTAAGAGAACTATCGATAAGGGTAGTTCTCTTTTTTATGGATGTAATGTTTGGTATCGTCATGTAAAATAAAAAGGATAGTAATGAATAATTTTACAGATTGAAATTTGTAGAATAATTGTCGATGTATTGAATACAATGCCTCTTTTCTACCAAAGCAATCTAGATAAAAAGAGAACTATAGATATGGTGAGTAAGAATGGAGTGACCTTTACATGGCACAATTGGTGAAATTACAAGATTACATTTCACGCTATCAAATTGATTTAGCGAGATACCCAACACAATTTGTGCGCTTGAAGAAAAACCAATGGGAGCGCATTAAGCGACAGTGGGAATTGGGAGAAGATATTAGCGAGTGGCAACATGTCGACAATGAGGTGGAAGCGGAGGCTTACGAGGAAAAAGAACGTTTTACCTTCATAAAAAAATGGTTTGCTGGGCGGCAAAAGGAAACAACAGATGATGTTGAAGAAGTAGAAATATCAAATGAGCTTGTCAGCGATGAGGATATAATTCCTGAAGAAGAAACGACACTCACATTTGAACCTAAAATTGTGTATGCACCACAATCCATCCATGAGTTGAAACGAATGTTTATTGATCAGTTCTTTCATTTTCAAATGAAATGGGCTAGTTCAACATTACGGGAAAAATCATATGTAGATCCTCGCTTCATGCGTGACTCATTGCTCCGTATGCTATTGCAAACATTGCCAGATAATTATCTATTGTTTTATTATCCAATACTACAAATTAGAAAAGCACCTATAGAGCTAGATGTAGTGTTAATGTCGCCGACAGAGTGTATTTGTATTACGGTCTTAGAGGCTGAAAATCAAGCTGTATATGTAGGTGGCAGCGATCGCTTCTGGATTAAAAAAGTAGGGACGAAGGATTCTAAAGTTTTGAATCCAACGATTAACTTAGGGCGGATGGAATCGGTACTGTCGCAATTATTTAAACAAGAGGATATTGATATGCCCATCCGTAAGGTTGTGCTATCTCGTAATGGGTATTTTGATTATCCTGGTTCACCATTTGGGGTACGCTTTGTTGATCGTCGAAATTACCATGAATGGATAGAGCATTTAAGAAAAGTTTCCTCTCCTATGAAGCATATGCAAATCCGAGCTGCACAGACAATTTTAAATACGGTCCAAACCACCTCCTTTAACCGAGATATATGGCAGCAAGCATCTCAGCCAACAGAGGAATGATGTATGAACGTTCTATTTATTGTCAATGAGGCCGCTGGGAATGGAAAAGGAAAAAAAGTTTGGCTCCAACTTCAAGAGCATCTAACGATTTCCTATCAAGTGGCTTTTACTGAATATGCAGGACATGGACAGGAAATCGCTCAACAATGGGCACACCAGCAACAAGAGAAGAAATTGCTTGTCGTTGTTGGTGGTGATGGCACCATTCATGAAGTAGTTAGTGGTGTTATACATAATAAACACATCATAATTGGTGTAGTTCGTGCTGGCTCTGGTAATGACTTTGCACGTTATTTTCATACCTTTTCCAATGCCCAGCAAATCGAGGATTATGTAAAGACTACCTTGGCTAATGTAAGAATGGATGCAGGGATCGTTCAGATTGATAATCAACGAAAAGAAATATTTGTTAATAATGCTGGCATAGGCTTCGATGCCTTTGTGACAAAATCAATTAACACTTCTCCTCTTAAGTTTTATCTCAATAAGATTGGACTAGGGAAACTTTCGTATGCTGTCGCTGTAATTAGAGGGTTATTTCGCTTTGAACGCTTTGACATAACGATACGTTCAGAGGGACAGGAATGGCAATTTCAGCAGACGTGGTTTGTGGCGATGAGTAATCAACCTTATTTTGGAGGCGGCATGAAAATATCACCTGCCGCAAAAGCAGATGATGGGCAAGTGGATATCACAATTGTACATGGTATTTCTCGTATCAAATTATTACTGGTATTTGTCACTGTGTTTTTTGAAAAACATACAAAATTTAAGGAAGTTACTTTTTTACAGGGGCAGGTCTTTGATCTTATCGTAGCAGATAAGGTTGACTGCCATACGGATGGTAATTATATTGGCATTGTCAATCAAGAGACCAATATCCACTGTACAATACAACAAAATGCTTGGCAGGTTATTGTTAAGGATTCATAAAAATATCATTGTGCAATAATTTCATGCGAATTATAAGGGAATACGTTATACTATAAAAAAATCAATAATTTCACAAGAAAGAAATGAGGAACAACATTGAGATTAAGAAATAAGCCTTGGGCAGAGGAAATGATTACAGATCACCCAGAGGTGATTATTCCAAATCCTGAAGACTTTAAAGGAAATTGGCAGGCTGTTTTCGGCAATGACAACCCTATTCATATTGAAGTAGGGTCTGGAAAAGGACAATTTGTGACCGGTATGGCTTTGCAAAATCCAACAATCAATTATATTGGCATTGAACTTTACGATAGTGTGATTGTTTGTGCACTAGAAAAAGTGCTAGAGGCAAAATCTCCAGCGAATTTACGTTTACTAAAAGTAAATGGCGCAGATTTATATAAATTCTTTGACAAAAACGATGTATCACGTGTATACCTGAATTTCTCAGATCCTTGGCCAAAAACACGACATGCAAAAAGACGTTTAACGCACGGGGATTTTTTGAAATTATATGAGTCGATTTTAGTGGATAATGGGGAAGTCCATTTTAAAACGGATAACCGAGGTCTTTTCGAGTATTCTTTAATCAGTATGTCTGAATATGGGATGTTATTAAAGTATGTATCTCTCGACCTGCATGCAAATATGCCAGAGGATAATGTGATGACAGAATATGAAGAGAAGTTTTCTGCGAAGGGGCAGCCGATTTATCGCTTAGAATCGCAATTTATCACTAAATTGTAGGGGGAATATGGATGGATCAGTTACAGTTTCACAATATGTCATTATCATGGCTAAACGGGGGTGTTACGTGCCTAGATGGTGGTGCGATGTTTGGTGTTGTACCAAAGCCTCTTTGGTCCCGCAAATATCCAGTCAATGAAAAAAACCAAATTGAATTACCAACAGAACCTATTCTTATTCAATTTGGGGGCAAAAACTACCTTATTGATACGGGTGTTGGCTTTAACAAATTAAATGAAAAGCAGCTACGAAACTTTGGTGTAACAGAAGAATCTTCGTTAGCTGATAGCTTACAAGAGTTAGGATTAACGACAGCAGATATTGATGCAGTGTTAATGACGCATTTACATTTTGATCACGCTGGGGGGTTAACACAGTGGGAAGGGGATGTACTTGTACCAACTTTCCCAAATGCCAAGATTTTTGTAACGAAAATTGAATGGGATGAAATGCGTAACCCCAATATCCGTTCTAAAAATACTTATTGGAAAGAAAATTGGGAGCCAGTTCAGCATTTAGTTGAAACCTACGAAGAGTCATTGGAAGTAATACCTGGAATCGAAATGCTTCATACTGGTGGTCATAGTGAGGGTCATGCTGTCATCAAGCTAACGCAAAATGATGAAGTGTTATTGCATATGGCAGATATTATGCCGACTCATGCTCATCAAAATCCATTATGGGTATTAGCCTATGACGATTATCCAATGACAAGTGTATTTGCAAAAGAGCGACTGATGAAAGAAGCCCTTGCAAATAACTATGGCTTTATTTTCTATCACGATGCTTATTACCGTATGATTCGATGGGATGAGTCAGGCAAAGAGATTGTGGATAAACTAGAGCGTAGTAGACAAGCTGTTATTACATTTTAATCGAGCAAGCAAAGGCGAGGTATTTGGCATATAAATTGTCAATACCTCGCGTTTTTGTTCGTGAACAGGATAGAAAATATGATACACTTAACACGATACTAAAATACAAAAGAGAGTTGAAATAAACATGGCAACTGAACAACCATTTTTACCCGTTTTACTTGGATCAGATATGAATGCATATGGTATGGCACGTGCGTTTTATGAAGCATATGGTATTAAACCACTTGTTTTAGGACGTTCTCATTTAACAGCAACACAAGATAGCCATATCCTACAATTTCAAGAAATAGACCGTTTAAATGAACAAGATGTTTTTGCACCTGCCCTTGCAGAAGTTGCAAAAAAATATGCTGATAAAAAACTATTACTTTTAGCATGTGGGGACGATTATGCCAAGCTGATCATCAAAAATAAGCCAGCATTACAAGAGCATTTTACCGTACCTTATATCGACGAATCATTGATGGATGAAATTTTATTGAAAGAAAATTTCTATAAAATGTGTGATCAATATAATTTTAAATATCCAGGTACAACAACGGTGACAGCTGACAACTATGAAAACTTTACACCACCATTTGCTTACCCTATCATTTTAAAGGCTTCCAACTCTGTAGAATATTGGGCTTGTAAATTCCCTGGGAAGAAAAAAGTATTTGTTGCACATGATGAAGCGGAAAAAACGGCTATATTAAAAGCTATTTATAGCTCTACTTATCAGGATACAATGATTATTCAAGAATTTATTCCTGGGGACGATTCCTATATGCGTGTGTTAAATGCCTATGTAGGAAAGGATGGAAAAGTGAAGCTGATGTGTCTAGGTAACCCTATTCTAGAAGAACATTCTCCTGAAGGAATCGGAAGTTATGCAGCCATCGTGACAACCTATGATAAAGAATTAATGGATCAAGTACGTTTCTTCCTAGAGGACATTGGCTATACAGGTTTTGCGAATTTTGATATGAAATATGATATTCGAGACAAGCAATATAAACTTTTTGAAATCAATTTACGTAATGGGCG
Source organism: Lysinibacillus sp. GW823-FHT02G10 (assembly GCF_058797135.1). NCBI lineage: Bacteria > Bacillati > Bacillota > Bacilli > Caryophanales > Bacillaceae > Lysinibacillus > Lysinibacillus sp. GW823-FHT02G10. The sequence continues at coordinate 412,880 of NZ_JBXAJI010000002.1, read as the reverse complement.
TTCTAGCTATTATGTAACAGCAAGTGGGCATAATTTAATGAAGTATGTTGCGGATGACCATATGTTAAATATCGAGCAAGAAGTCACATATGTGGAGGACAAGCATTTATGGATGATTATTCCTAAAGGTGTATTATTCAAATATGCATCGAATGAAAAGCTCAAACTAGAAGCAAAAAAATTAATTAGTGAGGGTAAATACACAAATTCTCTTTACTTTAACGAGGATATGAATGCGAAGCGTTGGGTGAAACTAACACTCAATAATTTAAATTATTACCGTAAGTATAAAAAGTACTTTAATAATAAAGGTTTATCAGAATAACATAGAGAAGCCATCTTCATTTTATGAGATGGCTTCTTATGTTGTTGAATTAGATATTATGAGTAGCAGAAAAGGCCCTTTAGCAAGGTGAGGGGTTGATTTCCGTTCCGCCAGCGCATTGGAAATCTCTTTTCACCTTTCACAAAAATGTTTTGTTTTTTAACATTATAAGAAGCCATCTTCAATTTATGAGATGGCTTCTATTGTATATACATAATTAAACTTCTGTTAGTTCCACGACAACACCAGAGCGTGCATCGGCAGCAAATTCGAATGTCTGCATCTCACCTTCATGCATACGCGAGATCCCCCCACGATATACTGGGATGGTAATAATACCGTTTGTAAAATCTTCAGTTTTCATAAAAATCCAAGAACCATCAATCGGTGAATCCTTTTTAAATTCTCTTTTTATGTTTTCAAGTACTTGTCCTGCAGGTACGAACGGAGAAACTTTTTCACTAGCTTCTTTAATAATGACTGCGGCAGCTAAGCCAGTTGCGACACCAATTAAAAAATCACGTAATTTCATACTTTTTTCCTCCTTTTTCTATACCTTTATTTTAGCATAGCCTATAGAGTGAATGCACGTTCACAATTAAGCGGATTGAGGAAATGTATCAATATTTCGAATTCGGAAATAATTGTGTTACAATAGGCAAGGAAGAATATTCTACTTCGTGGGGAGAGAGTCATCATGAATGAGGAAACATTACAATTATTTAAAACATTAACAGAATTACCAGGCGCTCCGGGTAATGAACACGCAGTACGCGCGTTCATGCGTTCTGAGTTAGAAAAGTACTCGGATGAAATCGTTCAAGATAATTTGGGGGGTATTTTTGGTGTTAAGCACAGTGATGTTACGGATGCACCGAAAATATTAGTTGCTGGTCATATGGATGAGGTAGCATTTATGGTTACTTCTATCACAGATAACGGAATGATCCGTTTTCAAACATTGGGCGGCTGGTGGAACCAGGTTATGCTTGCACAGCGTGTAGAAGTATATACGAAAAATGGGGCAATTCCTGGTGTAGTTTCATCCATCCCACCCCATTTATTAACAGATGCAGAACGAGCGAAGCCAATGGATATAAAAAATATGCTTATCGATGTTGGTGCTGATAATAAAGAAGATGCTATGTCTATGGGTGTTCGTCCTGGACAATCCATCATACCAATTTGTCCATTCACACCAATGGCTAATCCGAAGAAAATTATGGCTAAAGCTTGGGATAACCGCTATGGCTGTGGTCTAGCGATTGAACTAATGAAAGAAGTACAGCACGAAAAATTAGGTTCACATTTATACTCAGGTGCAAATGTAATGGAAGAGGTTGGCTTGCGCGGTGCACAAGTATCAGCAAACATGATTAAACCAGATTTATTCTTTGCACTAGATGCTTCTCCTGCCAATGATATGTCAGGTGAAAAAAGTCAATTTGGACAGCTCGGCAAAGGTACTTTACTTCGTATTTTAGATCGTACAATGGTAACACATCGTGGTATGCGTGAATTCATTTTAGATACGGCCGAATCCAATCATATCCCTTATCAATACTTTGTCTCCCAAGGTGGAACAGATGCTGGTCGAGTGCATACAGCAAACGATGGCGTTCCAAGTGCAGTTATTGGTGTATGCTCACGTTATATTCATACATCAGCATCAATTATTCACATTGATGATTATGCAGCTGCCAAAGCTTTAATTGTTGAATTAGTGAAAAAAGCAGATCGTTCGACATTAGAGTCAATTCACGCTAATGTATAAGAAGCTAGGAAGATGCCTTTTAGAGGCATCTTTTTCTATGGAAAGAAAGTGGGGATTAAATGAAAATAGCCATTGGCACAACCAATAAGGCCAAAACAGAAGCAGTTGAAGTAATTGTTCGCAAATACTTTGAGGATTCTCTCTTTACTCATGTCAAAGCTGCTTCTGAAGTATCAGATCAACCGATAAGTAATGAAGAAACTAGATTAGGGGCAATGAATCGTGCTAAAAACGCCTTGATTTTAACGGATGCAGAATTATCATTTGGCTTAGAAGGTGGCGTAACTGAAATCGATGATGACATGTATGTTTGTAACTGGGGTGCATTAACTGTGTCAGATGGAACAATGTTTACAGCTGCTGGCGCACAAATTATTCTGCCAAAAGAAATTGCCCAGGAAATAAGAACTGGTGGAGAACTTGGACCGATTATGGAGCAATATACAAAGCGTCGAGATATTCGTCAAGGCGCAGGTGCTGTAGGTATTTTTACGCAAGGTTTAGTTAGTAGACAGATGATGTTTGAGCATATTGTCTCGCTTTTAGTTGGTCAATATTTGTTCACATTTTCACAAAAATAGTTAAAAAGAATTAGTGATGAGAGGATAGTTAGGTTGCATCTTATGATTAATTTTTTTAAAATAGAAAAAAGTTAGTAGTGAAAGGAAGAGAGACATGTTATTTTCATGGCTAAGAGCAATTGGCCTAATGCTTATACTTCTTGTCCTTTCTGGCTGCAATCAATCTATTGATGATCAAATTGCTAATGGGCTCCAATTAACGGAGAAGGTTTTTGCTGAAGAGCCAGAAGAACATACAGTAGAAATTGGGGATATCAAATTATACTTACCTTCAAACTTTAAAATTGAAGACAGTTCAGATGCTTATAATATTGTGATTTCAAAAGGCAAAGAAAGCTACATTCTTTTTATCAATGATCGTGAAGCACAAGACAGTAAACTTTATTATAATCTTTTAAAAGAAAATGAAGCGGACAAAATTATCGAGGAATCGACTTTTGATAAGGATGGTCGTTATGGCTTCACAGCGGTTCTAAAAACGGACGAAGAAAATGAAATGGAGCTCATTGTTAGTAGTGGTGGTGTGAAGATGACAACCATTTCAAAAGCAAAACAAATTGAAAATAATTTGCGTGAGATGACGAAAATCGTTCATTCGGTTAAGATGAAGTAAATAGAAGGAATGAACAGAACGGTTCACAAACATGTGAGCCGTTTCATTTTGAAGTTAGGATGTGAAAAAGATGAAGCGAATGAAGTCTGAACAACTAGTCGAGCTATTAAAAAAGCAATTAACTGAAGAGAAATATGAATTTCATTTTGATAAAAAGTACGATAAATTACGCTTGAATCATAAGACAATTGAAAAAGGGATGGAGCTCTCCTTACCTGGGATCTTAGCAAAATATAATGACAAGCAAGAGTCAGCGATTGAAGAAGTTATATATACAATTGAGCAAACCTTTAATGCAATGGTACAAGAAAAAGAACAGGGTTTCCAAACGACTACACAGATTTATCCCGTGATTCGTGCCACTTCTTATCCACAGGCATCGAAAGAAGGGCATGCCTTTATTACAACTGAGCATACAGCTGAAACGCGCGTTTTTTATGCACTCGATTTAGGTAAAACCTATCGCTTTATTGATGAATCCATGCTAGAAGCCTTACAATTAACGGTAGAACAAATTCGAGAAATGGCACGCTTTTCGGTGAAACAACTACCAACCGCCTATAAAAAAGATGAGGTAGCAGGTAATATTTTTTATTTTGTCAATGTGAATGATGGCTATGATGCTAGCCGTATTTTAAATGAGAGCTTTTTAAAAGAAATGCAGGCACAAGTGGAGGGCGATATGACATTATCCGTGCCTCATCAAGATGTATTAATTATAGGTGATATTCGTAATGAAACAGGGTATGATGTATTAGCACAGATGACGATGCATTTCTTTGCAGTCGGTACTGTACCGATTACGTCATTATCTTTTATTTATGAAGATGGAGAACTAGAACCAATCTTTATCTTAGCAAAAAACAGAGTGAAAAAGGAGCAAGAATAACAATGAACGTATTTTACAACAAAGAGCATGTAGGAGATGTCTTACTAGTTCAACTAGCAACGGAGGCTATTGTGAAAACAGAAGTAGAACGTGCTGGTGATATTGCTATTTTAAGGGAAGCTCAAACGGGAGAAATTAAAGCCTTCAATTTATTTAATGCGAGCAGTTACATCCAAACAGATGCTAAAGGCTTAGTAGAAGTGACACCAGAATTAGTAGCACAGCTAGCAGTGGCAATCGAAAAAAATGGAGCTAATATTAATCTTGATGTTGATTTTTCACCAAAATTTGTGGTTGGTTATGTAGAAACAAAGGACAAGCATCCAAATGCTGACAAATTGAGTATCTGTTCAGTCAATGTAGGAGATGAGATACTACAAATTGTATGTGGAGCTCCTAATGTAGAAGCAGGTCAGAAGGTAGTTGTTGCGAAAATTGGTGCCGTAATGCCTTCGGGAATGCTTATTAAAGAAGGAAATTTACGTGGTGTTGAGTCTTACGGCATGCTTTGTTCAGCGCGTGAATTAGCGATTCCTAATGCACCATCTGAAAAAGGAATTTTAGTATTACCAGAGGATGCTATAGTTGGTAGTGCTTTTGAATCACCAACTAAATAAAAATTCCCCTATTTAAAAAAGAAATTATTAAAATTTAAATGTTTTATCATGATATTATTCCTTGTGTCAAGGTGAAATGCCCTAAATCGTTATGTTACTAATATGCTAGTAGCATAACGATTTTTTTGTTTAGAATGAGCCTCTAAATGCAAGTTTCAAGACCGTTTTTATGGTATGCTTTTTGATGTAGACATTGAGCTATTGATAAATATAAAACTAGACAATGCTATAAATGAAGTGTAAGAGAAATGAGTGAAACGAAGTGAACTGGTTTAAAAAACAAATTAGTAAATTTATTAATAAAGAAGATGAAGACTATGAGTATGAAGAATATTATGAGGATTATGGAGAAGTTCAGTCGGAGCAATTACATACACAAAAAGAACCACCAATCGCTAAGCAAAAGACTTTCCGTTTCCCTTTGATTGACGATGATGAAGGTGAAGCATCCTATACGCCCTCAAAAGAAATGTTTGATCAAATGGAAGATGATGATTATGGACAAATTGGGGATTTATCGTTACCAAAACATTTAAATCATCATATTGTCGATTCTAGTGTTTATGATGTTGAGGTTTCAGGAATTCGAGATTTACTAGCAAATCGCTCTAAACGTACAGGTAGAAAAACAATGATGAAAAGTCAGCCTTCAGAACAAGAATTTCGTTCAAGAGCAAGCTTAGTCTTTCGAGATGCACAAAATGAAACAGCTACTATAAGTCCTATGACTGCACCTGCACCAAAAGAAAAGAGTCAGCGAAAAGAACAAAAAGTTGAAAATATTATGCCTGAGAATCGCAAACGATTTGTTCCAACAGATGTGCCTTCACCTGTCTATGGTTTTGCAAAACCAAGTCCCATTAAAGATTTATTAGATAAAAGAAAAGAGGAATATGAGAAGCAAGAAACCGATGTACAGGCAGTTGAAAGGGTTACTGTTGCAAAGCCTTTAAAAGAAGCGACAACAAATGAGGTCAATGAAAATATACTAGAAGAAAAAGAGCCGGCTAGCACAAACCAAACGGTTTTAACGGAACACCATGAGATTATTCAATCGAAAGAACTTTCGACAGTAAGTGAACCAATTATTTTTGAGGAAGAACTGTTGGTTGAAGAGAACGATGATAAGGAAAATTTGTCATCAAATGTAGCTGTGCCTCAAACTACTTCTTTTGCTATGGATTTTGAAGGGCAAGAGAAGGAAGCTGTTGTTCAAGATCAAACAGTTCAACAACTTTCAGCAGATCAATCGGAAATCCATGTCAAAGAAATGATTGTGGAACAAGTACAAATAGAAAATTCTACGATCCATATTGGAGAAGTTACTGTCGTTCAACCATCAATGGATGACCAATCTCCTGATACTGCATCGAGGGAAGAAAAAAGTCGAATTCCATTTAATGTACTAATGTTAAAAACAGATAAAGAAAAATGGAGAATCCAACAGCAATTGAAGATGGCTCAGCAGCCTATACGTGTAGAGAGCATGCCAGAAACAGAGAAAAACAAACTAGTGGATGTGATGCCAGAAAAATCATCGTCCTTAGACAGCATGACAACAAGCGAAATGTCCGTTTCACCACCAGAAGATGACAACGATTTCCATATGTCAGAGACTGTTCAATTGCAAGTAGATGGTCCAGTGCAACTTGAGGTAAAAGATGAAGTAGAAAGTGTCCCTACAACAAGTAGTGCTGAAGAGCCTATTGCTGTAATTACAATGGCTCCTGTTACATCAATGTCAAGTATCTCAATAAATGAAAGAATAGAAATTGAAAAAGCAGCTGCTGATGAAATTTCTGCAACTATTGAGCCAGAGCTTGAATTAGAACCAGAACTTGAACTATCTTCAGAACGGGACCAAGTGTCAGAACCAGAACTAGCTATCGAACCTGAAGTAGTTTCAGAAATTGTAGATTATGCTCCGGTAGAATCTGTTGAGAATCAAGTAGCACCACAAGAAGTAGAAGTAGAAGTAGAAGTAGAAGTAGAAGTAGAAGCTGAGATACCAGCAAAGCCTGTACACGTCTATCAAAAGCCAACGGATGAATATCTAGAGCCACCAGAGGAAAAAACACAGGATACGGATTGGATGGAGCAACAGGGCGAGACATTAGTCGAAGCACTATCTTATTTCCAAGTTTCTGCGCAAATTGAATCGATTATGCAAGGTCCTGCTGTTACTCAATTTGAAATAACGGTGAGCCATGGTACAAAGGTGAGTAAAATTCGAAACTTAGCAGATGATTTAAAACTTGCCCTAGCAGCAAAAGATATTCGTATTCAAGCACCAATTCCTGGGAAAAGTTCGATCGGTATTGAGATCCCAAATAGAGTATCACGAGCTGTTCGCTTATCTGAGGTAACAAATAGTGCCTCCTTCGTTGAGTCAGATTCACCATTAGAGGCAGCATTAGGACTTGATTTGACTGGAAAACCTGTTACGTTAGATCTGCGTAAAATGCCACATGGCTTAATCGCTGGTGCAACGGGTTCGGGTAAATCCGTTTGTATTAATTCTATTTTGGTTAGTTTATTATATAAAGCTGCACCACACGAGCTAAAACTCATGCTGATCGACCCTAAAATGGTAGAGCTGGCGCCATTTAACCATATTCCGCATTTAGTTAGTCCTGTCATTACAGATGTAAAGGCGGCAACGGCGGCACTAAAATGGGCAGTTGAGGAAATGGAGCGTCGCTATCAACTATTCGCTCATGCAGGTGCACGTGATATTACACGTTTTAATGCCATAGCTGATAAAAATAATGAACATAGCCTGAAGTTGCCTTACATTTTAATTGTCATTGATGAGTTAGCAGATTTAATGATGATGTCTCCAGCAGATGTAGAGGAGGCCATTTGCCGTATTGCTCAAAAGGCACGTGCATGTGGTATTCATTTAATTGTTGCAACGCAAAGACCTTCAGTGGATGTTATTACAGGGTTAATCAAATCAAATATCCCTACACGTATTGCCTTTGCAGTTTCCTCTCAAATTGATTCTCGTACCATTTTAGATGGGCAAGGAGCTGAAAGGTTACTTGGTCGAGGGGATATGCTATATTTAGGTAATGGTATGTCAGCGCCCGTGCGTTTACAGGGAACTTTTGTTACAGATGATGAAATTGAATCGATTATTGAGCATGTTCGTGAACAGGGTGAGCCTGATTATATTTTCGATCAAGAGGAATTATTAAAGAAAACAGAGGTGTCCGCAGAACAGGACGATTTATTTGAAGATGTTTGTCGATTTGTCTATGAGCAAGGTGGCGCTTCTACCTCATTGATTCAACGAAAGTATCATATTGGCTATAATCGTGCTGCTCGTTTAATTGACATGTTAGAATCACATGGTTTTGTTTCGGAAGCAAGAGGAAGTAAGCCACGTGAAAGTTACATTACAGAAGAAGATTTAATTACTATGTTTGAATAAGAATTGCATTGTTTTCGTCTAGATTATCTAATTTACGTCGAATTTAGTTTTTTTAGAAAAGTTACACATCTATCCTTATGCATAAAAAGTGCTATAATAGACAAGATGTGTTGAATAGTACGTATTTTTTAACACTTGTGAAGGTATTAATACCTAACCATTCGTGAAATAATACGATACACCTAATAGATGATAGATGGGATATTGAAATTCCCGGGGGGTTTAATTAATGACAGTTTTTCATTTCACAGGCATTAAAGGTTCTGGCATGAGTTCGCTTGCACAAATCTTATTTGATGCTGGTGAACAAGTACAGGGCTCAGATGTCGATAAATATTTCTTCACGGAGCAACCGTTACGTGAACGTAATATTCCAATTTTTACATTTAATGCAGATAATATTAAAGAAGGTATGACAGTGATCGCAGGTAATGCATTTTCCGATGATCACCCTGAATTAGTACGTGCTCGAGAAATAGGTGTAGAAGTCATTCGTTACCATAAATTTTTAGGTGAATATATTGGCAACTATACATCTATTGCCATCACAGGTGCACATGGTAAAACATCTACGACTGGTTTAATGGCACATGTGGTAGGTGGCTATAAACCGACATCTTATTTAATTGGTGATGGTACTGGGGCAGGTCATGAAAATGCTGATTTTTTTGTAATGGAGGCGTGTGAATACCGCCGTCACTTTTTAGCATATAATCCTGATTATGCTGTGATGACGAACATCGATTTTGATCATCCAGATTACTTCGCTAATATAGAGGACGTATATTCTGCATTTCAATCATTAGCATTACAAGTGAAAAAAGCAATTATAGCATGTGGTGATGATGAACAGCTTCAACGTATTCAAGCAAAAGTACCAGTTGTGTATTATGGATTTGGTGCTGAAAATGACTTTGAAGCTCGTAATGTTGAAAAAACAACTGAGGGTACAAAATTTGATGTTTTTGTACGTAATGAATTTTATAGCACTTTCTTTATCCCATTATTTGGGGATCATGCTGTTTTAAATACATTGGCGGTTATAACGCTATGTGAATATGAAGGCATTTCTCCAGATATTATTCAGGAGCGTTTACACACGTATAAAGGTGTAAAAAGACGTTTTACTGAGACGGATATAGGGGATAATGTTTTAATAGATGACTATGCACACCATCCAACGGAAATTCGCGCGACAATTCAATCAGCACGACAAAAATTTCCTGAACGTGAGCTAGTTGCGATTTTCCAACCACATACATTTACACGTACACAAGCTTTTTTACAAGATTTTGCGGATAGTTTGAGCCTTGCAGATACAGCCTATTTATGTGATATATTTGGCTCTGCGAGAGAAACGCAAGGCGCGCTTTCTATTCATGATTTAGCGTCACTTATTGAAGGCAGTGCAGTGATTACCACTGAAGGAATTGATATATTAACAAAACATAATGGCGCAGTATTTTTATTTATGGGCGCTGGTGATGTTCACAAGTTCCAAGATGCTTTTGAAGACGTGCTTAAAAACAATGAAACAGCTTAGTCCGTAGGGGTTAAGCTGTTTTTTCTCAAATTTAAGCAGGAATTCCGTTTTTTTTGTCGAAGATAGGGAAAGTAATAGTAAAGACAATTTACTAGCAGGAGGTCAACTTATGGAAGTGATTTTGTATATTGCAGCCATTATTGCTGCAATCGGTTTTTTAATTTTATGTGTGAGCGTGGGCATGACATTATTCTCGCTTAAATCCATCTTAAACAGCTTAGCAGGGACATTATCTGGGATTGAAGGCCAAATGGAAGGCATTACACGCGAAACAACTTCTTTATTATCAAAAACAAATAGCTTAGCAGAGGATATTCAACATAAATCTGAACAATTAAATTCAGTTGTTCAAGCTGTTAAAGGTATTGGTGACTCCGTTAATGGTTTAAATAATTCTGTTCAGCAGATCACTTCTTCTGTCTCTAAAAGCGTAGAACAAAATGAAGAAAAAATTGCACAAGTTGTACAATGGAGTAATGTTGCGATGGGTATTGCTGATAAATGGAAAAAGCGAAAAATCATCGAGCAGGAAACGGTATCACCTGATGCCTATGCATTTGAAACTGTGCAAGTAGAAGAAACACCAAAAAGAAAATGGGGTCGTAAAAAATGATAATTATTCAGTGAGTATTCTATGCTGGCTGAATAAAAATAAAGTCTTAGACATATAAGTTGAAGATGCATCTGTGAAAATAGATGGACAACCAGTCTAGACAAATTTGATAATTAGATGGGGAGGAATTGTTGCATGACAACTCAAAAGCCAAATTTTAACGAAGTAAAGGAACAGCAGCTTGAAAGTTCTTTGCCTCAGCTTTATCATCCGCAAGACTCGATTTATGAAGAGGAGCGTGTAAACATGAAAGATTTTGTGATTGGCGCATTAGTTGGTGGAATCGTAGGGGCTGCTGCAGGTCTACTGTTAGCTCCAAAATCAGGAAAAGATTTACGCAGTGATGTGGCTGTACAAGCTGTTCAGCTAAAAGATAAGAGTGCAGACTTCTCGACAACTGCAAAAGATAAAACAGTTCAACTTTCTAAACAAATTCAAGAGCAATCTACACAATTAGTAGAGAAAGTAAAAACACTAAAAACAGCAAAAGCACCAACTGTTTTTGATGATGGTACGGTTTCCTTTGAAGGGGAAGAACCATTAGAGGATTATATTCCAAGTGAGGAACCAAAAGCCGAAGAAACGACAGAAAAAGCAGATCAAAAAGAAGAAACAAATGAAGAAGTTCGTGCATAATGCATAATATAAAGGGATACGTTACAAGATAAAGTTGTAACGTATCCCTTTTTTTAAATGATAGGTGTAGCTTCTAATATTATTTCTAATTGATCACCACCAAATATCTCTGTATCAAAGCTCGCTGGCTGACCATTTCTTAAAATCGTAAAATTCCCCTTAAAGGCACTTGGCAGCTGCCAATTAGAGAATCGGAAAACATCTTGATAAATCCAACGACTACGATCCTTTTCTTTAAATACTAAAGTCGCTCCATTGGGTACAGTGGATTGTGGTGACACAACCATTTTATTAACAATCGCTTCATTTGCAGTCTTCTTTAGTTCCAAAACTTCCTGTTGGAAATGAATAATGATTTTATCCTCTAGCAAAAGATTCATTTGGTCTGCGATATGCTGTACTGTTGGTAGAGATGGTTGTTGGAAGCTTATCACATCTCCATTTTGTACAGCATAGCTCAATTTGGCTACTTTTCCATTAATCATTAGCTGAGAAGAGAACTCTGGTAAATATAAAGGTTGTCCATCTACTTGAATCGTATAGGACTCAAATTGCTTTAACAAATGCCAATTATTAGTGATTTTGAATACATCCTCAATTGTTTCGGCAATATCAAAAACGACGATATCACGATCATTTAAAACGGTATCGAGTGATGCAGAAGAGTTATTGACAGAAATTTTGGGCTCAATCACATATTTGGTGTTTTGGATTGTCACAGTCTTTATTGCTGCATCATCTATAAGATCTCTTACTGTAGCCGTCGCCTGTTGCCCATCTTGGCCTTCTATTAACTGAATGGCATCTCCAGTTTTAATCAGGCTTTTTGTTGATGCCTGTTGCCCGTTTACCAATATTTCAGCAGGCTGACCATGTCCACCTGGTATAAATATGTCCTGTCCGTTGACACTGATAGATAGTCCATGTCCTGGCTTTCCATATAATTGCTTTGCACGAATATTTGCAGCTAGAAAGGCATCTGCAACAGTCATTTCTTTTAGTTCAAAAAGGCGTACCACTTGGTTATTGACTGTTAAACTCATATATTGAATCGGCATTTTTTTAGCAGCAATGGCAATACCAATAGGTGTGACTAATTCAGGTGAGGCTTTTATATGATCTTCTTTTGTTAAGTTTTGAATAGCATCAATGCCTCGAACAGCAATACGATTAGCTGGTAAATCTAGAACTTGACCTAGTTCTGTAGTAAGGTTGGGTGTTAAACTACCGCCACCAACCAGCATAACGGCTTTGGGTGCTACTCGATTATTGAGTCGTAGAATTTCTTCTCCGATAGACTTCGCCAACTGTTTCACTGCAGGCTCAATTGCTAAAAAAACCTCTTCCTTTGGATAGAACTGATCAAAGCCTAGAATATCTTGAATCAATATCTCTTCAGAGGTTTGTAGCTGACGTTTAGCCTCTTCAGCTACAGGGAAGTCTAGCAAATAGTGGTCGCTTAAAGCTTCTGTTATTTCATCGCCAGCTGTAGGGACCATGCCATAAGCTACAACTGTACTTTTATCCGTAATGGCAATATCTGATGTACCTGCCCCTATATCAACAAGTGCCACATTTAGGCGACGCATCGTTGGAGGAATCAGCACATTAATGGCAGCAATCGGTTCTAACGTCAATGCTTCCATCTCTAAATCAGCTCGTTTAAGAGCGGCAATCAATGATTCCACAACTACACGAGGTAGAAACGTTGCTATCACTTCGATTTGGGCTTCATCCCCTTGTTGATCCAGCAAGCTTCCGATCTCCTCGCCATCCAAGCGATAATACAGGACTGAGTAACCTACACAATAATAGTGGCTAATTTTTGCATCCTCTTTTTGTTGCAAGAGTTGCTGCTGTGCTTGTTGAACAGCCTGAAGTTCCAAGCGACTAATATCTTCTTCAGTAAAAATTGGTCGATTACGAATATTGATGGTCACACTAGCTTGTTCAGTTTTCAAAGATCGACCTGCTGCAGCGACACTTACCTTTGTGAGAGGCCCATGTTTCTCTTCAAGTTCACGTTTTATTTCATTAATTAATTCTGCCACATACATGACATTATGTATTTGTCCATCTACCATGGCACGTTCTTTATGCTCTTTTACTAAAATATCTTCCACATGAAAATGATCATTTTCTTCTTGGAGAATAATCCCGACCACTGAGCGAGTGCCAATATCAAGTGCGAATAGTTTAGAACTCAATGTAATCGCTTCCTTTCGCGTCATACTTGAAAATAATTTAGCGAGTTGAAGCGCTAAATTAAAAATGCGTGACATTCTGAACAACATTGATTATAATAATGCTATTATCTAAAAATGTAACATACATTTCAGAGTTCTGAAAGTGTCTGTCATGAGGAGAGGAGCAAGAAAGCATGAGCCAAAAAGATTTAGAAAGCTTACGTAGTCAAATAGACGGTTTAAACTTAGAAATTCTTCGTCTAATTAATGAACGTGCAGCTGTAGTTGATGAAATCGGTAAAATTAAGGAAAAACAAGGTGTGAATCGCTATGATCCGCTGCGTGAAAGACACATGCTTGATCTTATTAAAGAACACAATCAAGGTCCATTAAACCAAATGACGGTTGATTATATATTTAAGCAAATCTTTAAAACAGCTTTAAAACAACTTGAGGCTGATAAAAAGAAAGAGTTGCTTGTATCTCGTAAGAAGAAGTCAGAAGATACAATTATTAATATCAATGGTGAATTAATTGGGCAAGGAAAACCATCTTTCGTATTTGGTCCTTGTGCGGTTGAGTCTTATGAGCAAGTAGCAGCAGTTGCTGCTTCTATTAAAGCAAAAGGCGAAAAGTTAATTCGTGGTGGTGCTTATAAGCCACGTACTTCTCCTTATGACTTCCAAGGTCTTGGATTAGAAGGTCTGAAAATCTTAAAACGTGTGTCCGAGGAATATGGTTTAGGTGTTATTACAGAAATCGTGACACCAGGTCATTTAGAGGAAGCATTGGATTATATTGATGTCATCCAAATTGGTGCACGTAATATGCAGAACTTTGAATTATTAAAAGCAGCAGGTGCAACAAATAAACCTGTCTTATTAAAACGAGGTTTAGCTGCAACAATTGATGAATTCATTCATGCTGCAGAATACATTATGTCTAAAGGAAATGAAAACATTATCCTTTGTGAACGTGGTATTCGTACTTATGAAAAAGCAACTCGTAATACATTAGATATTTCAGCCGTACCAGTTTTAAAACAAGAAACGCATTTGCCAGTATTCGTAGATGTTACACATTCAACAGGGCGTCGTGATTTATTATTACCATGTGCAAAAGCAGCAATTGCAATTGGTGCTGATGGCGTCATGGCAGAGGTGCATCCAGATCCATCTGTGGCATTGTCTGACTCACAACAACAAATGGACATCCCAACATTTGACGCATTCTATGAAACGCTACAAAAATTCATGAAAAATCATGAAATTCATGCTTAATTGTTAACAGCGAACACCGCTTGCTTACTTCGGCAGGCGGTGTTTGTTATATCGTGACAAAATAATGTCTAGAATAGGACTATTAGTACTTGGTTTTTACGTAGTTCTTCTTGAAAATAATATGAAAATTATCGTATGATAAGGCTATAATAGGAAAAAAGGGAGGCACGTACGATGACTGTTACAATTTATGATGTTGCAAGAGAAGCAAATGTTTCCATGGCAACGGTTTCTCGTGTAGTCAATGGTAATCAAAACGTAAAACCAGCAACACGAAAAAAAGTACTAGAAGTAATTGAACGATTAGAATACCGTCCAAACGCAGTAGCGCGAGGTTTAGCAAGTAAGAAAACAACAACAGTTGGCGTGATTATCCCAGATATTGCAAACAATGTTTATGCGGAGCTGGCTCGTGGTGTAGAGGATATTGCCACAATGTATCGTTACAATATTATTTTAGCCAACTCAGATCAACATGAAGATAAAGAGTTACAGCTACTGGATACAATGCTTGGAAAACAGGTTGATGGTATTGTCATGATGAGTGATGAGGTTACAGAAAAGATGCAGCAAACGATGGATCATTCGCCAGTACCAATTGTGCTTGCAGGCTCTGTGGATGAATCCCAAACAATTGCGACTGTGAATATCGATTATTTCCAGGCGGCCTATGAAGCTATTTCATTACTTATTCAAAATGGCCATACACGGATTGGTTTTGTAACTGGCCCACTTTCGTATACAATTAACGGAAAATTCAAGCTAGCAGCCTATAAGAAAGCATTGCAGGATGCTGGTTTACCAATAGATGAAGCATTAATTGCTGCAGAAGAGTCCAGCTATGATATGGGCTTAGAGGCTTGGGAGATTTTATCTGCTCTTGAACAGCCACCAACAGCTTATTTTGCAGGAAGTGATGAATTGGCCATCGGTTTAATTCATGGCGCACAAGATGCGGGCAAAAATGTTCCAGAAGATATTGAAGTTATCAGCTTTGAGAACTCAAAGTTAGCACGAATGGTTCGCCCACAGTTAACAAGTGTCGCGCTACCGCTTTACGATATTGGAGCTGTTGCAATGCGCCTGCTGACAAAATTAATGAGCAAGGAAACTGTCGAGGACGAAGCGGTTATTTTACCACACCGTATTGAGCATCGACAATCTGTCAAAAGTAAATAATGATACTAACACGTAAATCGCTTATGAAGGATTTGCGTGTTTTTATTTGCTGGATGGAACGTCAAAAATAGAGGATAGCGTTTCAAAAGTGAGGGATAGAACAATAGAAGTGATGGATATACCACCAAAAGCATTCATCTAATTTAAAAAGCCCCACGAATATCGTGAGGCCAAGAAATTAATCCCGTCTTTCATTCCGAATAATATGTAGCGATTTGGCTAACATTTGAGCATTCTTTTCCTCTATTTCCGCTTTACGAGGAATTGGCTCATATAAAGGAATCGGATCCTCCCATGTTGGAATAAAAGGAACAGGTGCTTCTGGTTGCCAGCGATCCAGCCATGCTTGAGGGAGTGGCCCCATTGGTAACGCTTGGTCAGTCATTTCCAACCATAACATGGACCAGGCACGGGGCACCACTCGCCAAATATCGTAGCCACCGCCCCCCACTGCAATCCATCGACCATCACAATACTCATGTGCTAATTGATGAGCTAGCTTAGGAATTTCGCGATAAATATTCATTGTTCCATGTAAATGTGTTAATGGATCAAAATAATGTGCATCTGCACCATTTTGTGTTAATACAACATCTGGCTTGAAAAATTCAAAAATCTCCCGCATTGACTGTTCATAGATCTCTAGGAAACTTTCATCCTCAGTAAACGCATCCATTGGAAAATTAAAGGAGGTTCCATAGCCTTGCCCATTGCCGCGCTCAGTAATATTTCCGGTTCCAGGGAATAGATAACGACCAGTTTCATGTATGGACAGTGTACAAACATTAGGATCCTCATAAAAGCTCCATTGGACACCATCCCCATGATGAGCATCTGTATCTACATAAAGTACACGAGCGTTGAACTTTTCCTGCAAGTAACGAATAGCCACTGTGCTATCATTGTAAATACAAAAACCTGATGCACGACCACGGAAACCATGATGGAGTCCTCCACCAAGGTTAAGGGCGTGTTCGGCTTTTCCTTCCATTACATAATCAACAGCGGTTAAAGTTCCACCAACTAGCTGTGCACTTGCTTCATGCATATTTTCAAAAATAGGGGTATCTTCAGTGCCAATCCCATAGCTTTCACATTGTGCTTCTGATAATTCACCATGTCCTGCTTTTTTTACAATATCTATATATTTTGAATCATGTGCAAGCAATAGCTCTTCTTCCGTTGCAACACGTGCTGGTACAATATCTACATCATCGAGTGCATTAATATTTTTTAGTAGATCCATAGTTAGCGTCAAGCGTTTATGATTGAAAGGGTGTGTATCTGAAAATTTATATCCGAGTTGTTCTGGCGAGTATACGAATACGGCCTTTTTCATTATAGCGAAACACCCGGTAAATTTGGCCATAGGACATCAAAGCCCTCTTTGCGTAGATCTTCAATCATTGCTAAAGGATTTAGTGTTTTTACTCGGACGCTTAAAATTTTGTTTTGTGTATTTTCAGAGTCAGGATAAACTAAGACGCTTTGGACATTGGCATGATGTTGATGAAATATTTTTGTAATTTCAAATAAAACTCCCGGGGTATCGGATACCCGAATCTCGATTTTTGACCCAGGCTCTGTAGCACCAGTCAGCTCTATATATGTATAGAGTAAATCTGTTGTCGTAACAATGCCTACCAATTTTCCACCAGAGACGATAGGTAAACAGCCTATTTTTGATTCGTAAAACGTTAGTGCCACCTCTTCAACAAAATCTAGTGGATGACCTATAAGGGGGTCTTTCACCATAATATCCTCTACTTTGGCATTAAAAATAGGAGAGTTTGGTTCGTCCTGCAAAGATGAGGGCAAGACCTCTTTAATATCTCGTTCAGTAATTACACCTAAAACGTGGTGTTCATCATCTACAACTGGTAAATGACGAACTTTCTTTTCACGCATTAACTTTAGTGCCTCCTGCACTGTATTGGTAGGAGCTAATGTATAAGGCTTATCATTCATAATTTCTTCTACAATCATATATGCATCCCCTTTGTATTAGTTTTAATACATGAAACGATTTCTAAAACGAAGTCTATCAAATCTTTCCATTGTCTCAGGAGGCACCCGTTTTCCTTCGCGCGCCATCAGGCAATTGGCTGGATGTGATGTAATTTCAGGATCATCTGTTGCAAAATATTCGAAACCAGCAGAGCTCATCATTTTCTCCATCATTTTGCGGTAATCCCAAACATTTAAACCAGTTCCCTTTAAATCCCAATGCCAATAGTACTCGGTAGTAATCACAAGATAATCTTCCATTTCATCCCCCATAAATGAAACGGCTAGTAGTGCCTTCCCAGCACCAGTACCACGGTAGTTTGGAATGACTTCAATGGCACCTAATTCAATCATGTCATCGATACGATCTTCTGCCCATCGTTCAAGTGGATCAGGGTAAAGATAGGTAACATAGCCTACAATAATATCTTCGTTTCGAATAATAATAATACGGCCTTCGGGTAGTCCAGCAATTTCTATAATGGCCTGCTGTTGCTGTTTTGGAGGTCTGAAGGCAACCAAGCCTTCATGGAATGAATATGTAGCTAATTTTTCTGGAGGCACAGGTCCTTCCACATACACAGTACCATGCTTTGTTTCCTTTGTGACAGAAAAAAAAGTTTTTTTATGTTCCATAATTACACCACCTGAGTTTAATAATTCCATTATAGCTGATTTCTTGCGTAAAAACGCTTATTTTTGCAAAATATACCTGTATTTTTGGAAAAATAAAAATATTGAGACAATCTATCTGAATTCGTGTAAAATAAGATTATATTGCTTCTGTTATTTAACAGATAAAAGTAGTACTATTAGGGATTCGAACATTAATACTATGGATAACTGTTATATAACAATTGCTACATATCAATTTTGCTTTTGGAAAATTCTCTGAATTTCAACAGGGGGGATTGTTGAAATTTAGTCAAAAACAAAAGCAAAGAAAGGGGTATTTTCATGGGGATGAAAATGAAGGAGAAGTTAATGGCTTTACCTGGTCAACACCATTTAACGAATTATGAAGAAGTGGCAGAATCTCATAATTGGGCAGATACGGAAAAGGCATTTAGTTGGAGCGAAACAGGTTTAGTGAATATGGCATATGAGGCTATTGATCGCCATACAGAAACACATCGCAAAAATAAGGTGGCATTGTATTTTAATGATGGTAAACGGAAAGAGGCATATTCATTTAATGAAATGAAAAGGTTAACAAACAAAGCAGCAAATGTTTTTAAAGCGACTACTAATCTGCAGAAAGGTGATCGTTTATTTATTTTTATGCCTCGTTCACCTGAGCTTTATTTTTCATTATTAGGTGCGTTGAAAATGGGGGTTATTGTTGGACCATTGTTTGAAGCTTTTATGGAAGGTGCTGTGTATGATCGACTTGCTGATAGTGAGGCGAAAGTATTAGTCACGACACCTGCTTTACTTGAACGTGTACCTTTAGCTAAATTACCTAAATTGGAGCATATCTTTTTAGTAGGGGAGGGCGTTGAGGAAACAGCTCAAATACTAGACTTTACTAAACATTTAAAAGAAGCTTCAGCTCATTTTGATATAGAGTGGGTAGACAGAGAAGATGGGATGATTCTTCACTATACCTCTGGATCAACAGGTGCTCCAAAGGGTGTATTGCATGTCCATAATGCTATGATTCAGCAATATCAATCGACACAATGGGTACTTGATTTACGTGAAGATGATATTTATTGGTGTACAGCTGATCCTGGATGGGTTACAGGAACAGCCTATGGCATTTTTGGTCCGTGGTTAAACGGTGTAACAATGCTAATCGTCGGAGGAAGATTTTCACCACAAGCATGGTATCAGGCTATTGAAGATTATAGTGTGACAGTGTGGTATAGTGCACCAACAGCGTTCCGAATGCTGATGGGTGCAGGTAGTGGCTTGCTTGAAAGCTATGATCTCACATCTTTACGCCATGTGCTGTCTGTTGGTGAGCCTTTGAATCCAGAAGTTATTCGCTGGGGAGTAGAGGAACTAGGTCATCGTATACATGATACATGGTGGATGACAGAGACGGGAGCGCATATGATTTGTAATTATCCATCGATGGATATTAAGCCAGGTTCAATGGGGAAACCTCTTCCTGGTATTCATGCGACGATTGTAGATGATGCAGGCAATGAGGTTCCACCATTTACAATGGGGAATCTAGCTATTCGTCGTGGTTGGCCTGCCATGATGCGCCAAATTTGGGGCAATCCAGAGCGCTATGAATCTTATTTCCTAAAAGGAGAATGGTACGTGTCTGGAGATTCAGCCTATATGGATGATGAAGGTTACTTCTGGTTCCAGGGGCGTGTGGATGATGTCATTATGACGGCTGGTGAACGTGTAGGACCTTTTGAAGTAGAAAGTAAGCTACTTGAGCATCCAGATGTGATTGAAGCGGGTGTTATCGGGAAACCAGATCCGGTGCGAGGTGAAATCATTAAAGCCTTTGTATCCTTACGAGAAGGGGTAGAACCTTCTGATGCATTAATTGAAGATATACGTGATTTTGTTAAAAAAGGTTTATCTGCACATGCAGCACCACGTGAAATAGAATTTAAAGATAAATTGCCAAAAACACGTAGTGGTAAAATTATGCGTCGCGTTTTGAAAGCTTGGGAATTAAATTTACCAACTGGTGATTTATCAACCATGGAAGATTAATTATCTAAAACATCAATTGATATTTATACAACATGTGCATAAAAAGAAGGCAGGGATTCATTCGATGGACGAAAGGATTCTTGCCTTCTTTTTTCTGGATTTACAATAGTATAGAGGTGAGAGTAGGTGAAATATTATCTATTTCAAAAAACAATGAATTAAATAAAAATTCAGTTGACTTAATAAATATGCAGACGTATACTATTTTTAACTTATTTCAGAGGTGAGTGCAGTGAAAGTAGGTATTATTGGAGCAACTGGATATGGTGGTCTAGAACTTATTCGATTTTTACATAATCATCCAGCTGTAGAACGAATTGATTTATTTACTTCTTCAGAAGAGGGTGTCCAATTTTCTTCGAAATTTGGCCATCTTGTTAGGATAGCTGATACACCGTTACAAAAGATTGCGTATGACACTTTAGAAAAATTCAATGTTATTTTTACGAGTACACCATCTGGGGTGACAAGTGAGCTATTACCGCCTTTGGTTGGGAAAGGACCAAAGCTAATCGATTTATCTGGTGATTTTCGGTTAAAAGATCTAGCAAGCTATGAAACCTGGTATGGCAAAAAAGCTGCACCGTTCCATAGTGTTCAACAAAGTGTATATGGTTTAACAGAATGGAATGAAGAGCTTATACGTCAAGCAACACTTGTTGCTAATCCGGGTTGCTACCCAACAGCAGTTTTATTATCCTTACTACCACTTGTAAAAGAACGTTTAATTGATCCTAGTTTTCTAGTTATTGATGCAAAGAGTGGTATTTCAGGAGCAGGCAATAAGCCCTCACAAACTACCCATTTTAGTGAGACAAATGAGAATTTTTCAATCTATAAAGTAAATACACATCAACATATTCCCGAAATTGAACAGGCACTTTCCATGTTTGCTCAAGCAGATACAAAGGTTACTTTTAATACGCATCTGGTTCCAATGACCAGGGGAATTTTGGCGACATCCTATGCACCAGTAATGCAGGGAATTACAGAGTCGCAATTGATCACTTGCTTACAGGCAACCTATGAGAATCATCCATTTGTTCGAATCGTTACGGATGCATCTAGTTTAGGGACAAATCGTGTCAAGGGATCAAATTATTGTGACATTCTAGTGAAAGTAGATTCCCGTACAAATCGCGCCACAATTGTTAGTGTAATTGATAACCTTGTCAAAGGAGCAGCAGGGCAAGCTATCCAAAATATGAATGTGCAATTTGACTTACCACAAACGACAGGGCTAGATGTCGTACCGTTCTTTATTTAACAGCATGCAGGCAACTGTATGCTTCTCTTATTTATTAATCTAAGGAGGAATTTCGGATGACAGTTACCACTTCAACGAATGTAATGAAAAAATTATCAAGTAAAAATATTGTTTCACCAAAAGGCTTTAAGGCAGCCGGATTACACTGTGGTTTAAAACATAAGAAAAAGGATTTAGCCCTTTTAGTAAGTGAAGTCCCAGCAAGTGTTGCGGGTGTTTTTACTACAAATGCTGTGCAAGCAGCACCATTAAAAGTCACGAAGGAAGTTGTTTATGCAACTAAGAAAATGCAAGCGATGATCGTGAATTCAGGCAATGCGAATGCTTGTACAGGTAAACAAGGTGTAAAAGATGCCCAAACAATGCAAGCGCTAGCTGCTGAAAAATTAGGGATTGCACCAAATTTGGTGGGAGTTTGCTCGACAGGTGTTATTGGAGAAATGATGAAATTAGAGCCAGTAGCAAATGGTATTCTTCAGTTAGAGCCAAAGGACAATTTAGAAAGTGCGATTGACTTTGCGCAGGCTATTTTGACAACAGATACCGTCATGAAAAACACAAGCTATAGTACAACTGTGGATGGCAAGGAAGTTATCATTGCTGGTGTAGCAAAAGGTTCAGGTATGATCGAACCTAATATGGCAACAATGCTAGGCTTTATTACAACAGATGCCAACATTGAATCTGATGTGTTACAAGCAGCTTTATCGACTATTACTAATTTAACATTTAACGCTATTACAGTTGACGGGGATACATCCACTAATGACACAGTGGTAATATTGGCTAATGGCTTGGCAGGGAATAATTCTTTAACTCCAGAGCATCCAGATTGGCAAAATTTCTTTAACACTTTGCAAACAGTAGCGGAAGATTTAGCAAAAATGATTGCCAAAGATGGTGAAGGAGCAACGAAGCTTATCGAAGTGGAAGTTGTTGGTGCAATTTCAGACGAGGAGGCACGTAAAATTGCAAAAACAGTCGTTGGTTCACCACTTGTAAAGACTGCAGTTTTCGGCTGTGATGCCAACTGGGGGCGTATTATTGCAGCAGTAGGGTATAGTGGCGCAACAGTTGATCCAGATAAAATTACTATCCAAATCGGTGGTGCTACTATGGTAGAAAACGGTGAACCAATTCCCTTTTCTGAGGACGAGTTAATTCAAATATTAAAAATGCATGAAGTAAAAATCTATGTGTCCCTTGGTGTGGGTGATGGTAAGGGGCATGCTTTTGGATGTGACTTAACATATGACTATGTCCAAATCAATGCATCATACCGCTCATAAACGTGTGGTCATTAAGCTTGGGGGCAGTACACTGGAAGGTTTAAATGAGGCTTTCTTTGATAATTTTAAAAGATTACAAGAGAGTGGGGTAGAGCTTATTATTACCCACGGGGGTGGGCCAGCCATAAATCGAGAACTAGCTGCTCAAGGCCTACAATCACATACATTAAATGGAATACGTGTCACGAACGAGGCTGCAATTAAAGTTGTCCAATCGACCCTAATAGGGCAAGTAAACACTGCATTAGTTCATGAGTTAACAACAGCTGGTATAGCAGCCATCGGATTAAATGGCTTTGATAATCAGTTGATAGTCGTAGACTTTTTAGATAAAGAGACTTACGGGTATGTAGGAGCTATTAAAAATATCAATACATCCTTATTGGAAGCTTTAATGGGTGTAGGGATTGTACCTGTTATTGCCTGCGTAGGTACGACCGAAGCAGGTCAGGCTCTTAATATTAATGGCGATACGGTAGCAAGTGAAATTGCTTTAGCCGTCGGAGCAGATAGCTTACTACTCGTGACAGATGTGAGTGGTATCCGTATTGAAGATGAATATCAAGCAATAGCTACACCTAGTCTTATAGATCAATGGACAGAGCAGGGCCATATTTACGGTGGAATGATTCCGAAAGTGCAAGGAGCGATTGACTGTTTACGGGCAGGGGTTCCTTCTGTACAAATTGTAGGCGCAACTTTAATTGGTACAACAATTGTAGCCACAAGTGAACTTCTTTCTTCCTAGTGTTCTAAATAGGATAGCTTGAGAAGTATAGTTGTTGAAAGAAACTATTTTAAATGATAGTGGAGATGATAACATGAGTGTTTTATTTGAGAATTACGGCAAGCGTCGTGCACAAATTGTTAAAGGTCAGGGGACAATTGTTGAGGATTCAACAGGGAAGCAATACTTGGATTTTACTAGTGGCATTGCTGTGGTGAGTCTTGGTCATGCCCATCCAGCCGTTGTACAGGCACTTCAAGAGCAAAGCCAAAAGCTATGGCATATTTCAAATCTTTTTGAAATACCAGGTCAGGAAAAGGTGGCAGAAAAATTAATTGCTAATACACACTTTTCACATGCCTTTTTTTGTAATAGCGGGGCTGAGGCTAATGAAGCGGCCATTAAATTAGCTCGTAAGCATACAGGCAAACATCATATTATTACATTTGAAAAATCATTCCACGGTCGTACTTTTGGAGCAATGTCTGCAACAGGTCAAGGCAAAGTACATAATGGCTTTGGACCACTCGTAGAAAAATTTTCGATTTTGCCATTTAATGATGCTGCTACACTTGAAGCAACCGTTGATGATTCAGTTGCAGCTATAATGCTAGAAATGATTCAGGGAGAGGGTGGCGTCAATAGTGTATCAGCAGAATTTGCCGCAGCTATTGCAAAAGTCTGTGAGGAGCAAGGTGTACTACTAATTGTTGATGAAGTGCAAACGGGCATTGGAAGAACAGGAACACGCTATGCATTTGAACAAACGGTATTAAAGCCACATATCGTAACTTTGGCAAAAGGCTTAGGTGGTGGTTTCCCTGTTGGTGCAATGCTCGGAACTGCTGAGCTTCATGCTACATTTAGTCCAGGAACACATGGTACAACATTCGGTGGAAACCCTCTTGCGATGAATGTGGCACAAGCTGTTTTAAATCATGTGTTTGAGCCGGATTTTTTACAGCAGGTACGAGAAATATCTGCCTATTTTGTGGCACAACTAAGGGCTCATTTATCTTCTAGCTATACTGTTCAAGGCCAGGGTCTCTTGTTAGGGATTGGCTGTGGGGACACGGAAGTTGCGCCTTATATCGCGGCAGCGGAAGAAAGTGGTCTTTTATTAGTAGGGGCAGGGCCAACAGTTATTCGTCTTTTGCCTCCATTAACGGTCACAAAGGAAGAGATTGACAAAGCAGTAGCTATTTTAAAGAACATATTACCGTGAAAATACACTTTCGTTCAGCAGAAAGTGAGGCATTAGCGGCAAAAATGACTAGACATTAGGATGAACAAAGAATCTGCTAGATATGAGCAGATTCTTTGCGCTATAAATGCTATTGTAGCTGTTTTACTAATGTTGCCACTAATTTTGGTAACCAATCTTCAAGCTGACTAAACGTAAATCCTGCCTTCTCAGCCTTAGCATTAGACATATACCAATCAGCAGGCACCCCATAAGGAGACTGTGATTCCTCATCACCACCAATGAGGGATATTTTTGCGCGCTGACCACTTGCTTCTTCAATTAGCGCAATTAGATCTTTGAGAGATATGGCCCCTGATGCGGTAGCATTGTATGGTCCCTCAATAGGAGTAACGCCCGCAAAGTATAAAAATTCAGCAGCTTCCCCATCTGTAATATAACTCATCTTTGCATCAATGTTCGGTAAAGTAATCGGCTGATTCTGTAAAATATGTTCAACGTGGAAATGTAAACGTCGAGTATAATCATCTTCACCCATCACAATTGGGAAACGTACAGCTACGACTGGGAATGAAGCTTCTTTGAATAAGACTGCCTCCGCTTGTCGTTTTCCTTCTCCATAAGAAAATTCCTCTTGATGTCCCATACGAATTTGATACTGGTATGGATCAAAGTCTTCTTCCTTTTTTATCTTACCATCTACCTCATATGTTGAAAGAGTAGAAGTAAAGACGAGCTTTTTCGTTTTTCCCTTTAATATCTCGCAAATCGCTTGTGCCTCGTTGGGCGAATAGCAAATATTATCATAGACAATGTCCCATGTTGTATTGGCTAGTGCCTGTTCTAAAGCATCACGATCATTACGATTTACTACTAATTGCTTAACATGTGTACCAAAGGGGTTGCCACTTTGACCACGTGTTAAAATCGTTACATTATGTCCATTTTGAATACAAAGATCAACTAGCTTTTTTCCAAAAAAACGTGTGCCTCCTAAAATCAATATGTTCATATATTTTCACCCCTTCAAAATAGTAGTCCTCTTAATAATGACAAAAAAACAGACTTACTACAATTCATAAGTAATATGCAGTAAGTCTGTTTAATTGATTATCTAATACAAATGCTTTTGCTAAGGCATAATGGATTAGCGCCTTGATGTTTCAGTTGGAGTAGTGGTATTACCATTGTCTCCTCCATTTGTGCCATCTCCGGGGTTATCAGATCCATCGCCATTGCTTCCGGAGCCATCCCCGTTATTGGAGCCATTGCCATTGTTACCAGAACCATCCCCGTTATTGGAGCCATTGCCGTTATTACCAGACCCGTTCCCATTATTGGAGCCATTGCCGTTACTACCCGAACCATTACCATTACCATTGCCATTAGTAGGTGGTGTTGTAGGTGGTATTGGCTCTTGGTCGTTTTCCTCTGGGTCAGGTTCATTTTCACTACCGCCAGTAGACACAACATTGGAGTGTGGTGATGTTAAACCTGTAATATCTACAGCGACCACTACATAAGCTTGTCCACTAGCAACCGTAATGCTTTGTGTTGACTCTAGTACGGACGTTACAAGTGTATTACCGCCATTCGTAACGTTGTAGATACGATAACCAACAACATCATTCGATGACTCTGACCATGATAATGTAGAGCCATTTACTGAAGCTGAGACAGCTCCTGGAGGGCTACCATCCGCTGGGAAATCAACTGCTGATACAGATGAATTCGACAATGTAGAATTCTTTGGTAACAGACTAGCAGGGTTCCCGCCAAGTCTACCTAACATTCGTTTAATAAAGTCTTGATTAATGCCTGCGCCACCTGCTTTTACAAACTCTGCTGGTGTATTTGGCAACGCATTATAAGTTTTTCCTTTAATCGTCACAACACTTGAAGAGGCTAAGCTATCATCAGGTTGTGATGGTAAAAATACTTTCGCATTAAATAAATCTGAGCGTACAAGACCTGCGCTAGCACAAGCTGCAGAAGGGGCCATGCCGGAAATGCCACAGAATGATGCTGTCACAACATTTTTAGGCGCCTTAAAACTTGTTGGAGGGTCAATTAGCTGAGGGTCCGCATCGTAAACAGCATTCATTAAAGTACCCCATAGCTTATTCACCCGAACGCTTGGCTGTAAATAGGTGTTGTTAAATGCATAAAGTGTACGAGGTTGATCGTAACCCATCCAAACACCAAGAGATACATTAGGGTTATAACCAACTAACCAAACATCTTTATATTCTTGAGAAGTCCCTGTTTTTGCAGCGAAATCAGAAGAGAATTTTAATGTATTTCGTGCCATTGTCCCTGTTCCTTTAGTGAGAACATCACGTAGCATATCTGTCACGATATAAGATGTTTCTGGGCTAAATACTTGAACAGGTTCTACTTCATGTTGGTAAACAATATTTCCTTCTTGGTCTTCAATTCGATCAATCATATAAGCGTCAATGAATTGGCCACCATTTGCAAAGGTAGCAAATGCATTTGTATTTTCTTCAACAGTAGTTCCTTCGCTTAAAGCACCGATCCCAGTTGCTAGGTTAGTAAAATCATCTGGATGTAATTTTGAGAATCCCATTTTTACTAACAAATCTGCAGGGCGTCTACTAATAATATCATTATATAAACGTAGTGCTGAAATATTTTGAGAATCTGCTAAAGCTTCACGTG
Source organism: Lysinibacillus sp. GW823-FHT02G10 (assembly GCF_058797135.1). Lineage (NCBI taxonomy): Bacteria > Bacillati > Bacillota > Bacilli > Caryophanales > Bacillaceae > Lysinibacillus > Lysinibacillus sp. GW823-FHT02G10. The sequence goes on along the minus strand of NZ_JBXAJI010000002.1, from coordinate 385,347 downwards.
CTGGAATAAGACCTCGCTCATCACTCGTAATATAGTTACTTGGACTCCAAGAACCGATTGAGAATTTCACGTCAACTAATGGACTACCCGCACCGATTACGCCATACTCAATGGCAGGTCCATAAACAAGTAATGGTTTCATTGTAGAACCGTTAGAACGATAAGCTTGTGTTGCATGGTTTACTTGAGTGGTTTTAAAGTCTCGACCACCGACAAAGCTTAAAATACGACCTGTCGTATTCTCTATTAAAATACTACCTACTTGTACCGGCATCTCAATATCAATTTCTTCACCAGTAACAGGATCTTTCCCTTTACCAGTATACGTATGACCATAATACTGGAAGTCTTTTGCTGCTTTTTGCATCGCATCATACATATCTTTATTAATGGTTGAATAAATACGATAGCCTTTTGAACGAACATCACGATCTGCTAAAATCGTATATTTATCCTTTAATTTTTTTTCTGACTTTAAGCGCTCTGGGTCAATCCCATCATCTTTTGCTAATTTTTCAGCAATAATATCTTTTGCACGAGCTTCAAGCTCATAAGTCAACCAAGGATAACGATCCTCCGCTCGCATTTCTGGTCCACGGAAATCGGCAGCAATATCATAGTTTAACGCTTCATTATACTGTGCATCATCAATATAACCAGCTTCTTTCATACGATAAAGTACTGTTTTCATACGATCAATACCTGGTTTCAAAGCTTCTTCACTTTTCAGTTCACCTGTATTTGTAAATGGTGTATAAGCAAATGGTGCCTGTGGAATACCAGCTATGTACGCAGCTTGAGGAAGAGTCAATTCTTTTGCTTTTACGCCAAAAATTCCTTCCGCAGCTGTTTCAACACCTGCAATATTTCGTCCTGAAGAGTTACGACCATAGGGAATGATATTTAAATAAGCCTCTAATATTTCTTCCTTCGTCATAAAATGTTCTAAACGCATCGCTAGTAAAATTTCCTTAGCTTTACGCTCGTATGATACTTCATTAGTTAGTACTTGGTTTTTAATAAGCTGCTGGGTAAGTGTAGAACCACCTGTCTGCGTTGCAGAGTTTGTGACATCTTGTAATAACCCACGAATAACTGCTTTAGGAACAATTCCGTTATGCTCTCGGAAATATTCATCTTCTGTTGCCAGAACAGCATTCACGACCTCTGGTGCAACATTGCTAAGCGAAGTTTCACGTCGATCTAAATCTGTCCTTAATTTCCCAATATAAATATCGTTGGCAAAATAAATCTCACTGGTTTCTTCATAGCTAAAAATTTGATCCCTTAACTCTTGTTTTGAGCGTAACGGTTCTTCTTTTACAAGAGAAGCAAAATAACCAGCTCCAACTGAACCGACAAATACAGTGCCAACCAATGCAAAGACTAAAAATAGTAAAAATAAGTTCCAGGTAACACTACCTGAAATACGTAATTTCTTCATCCATTTTTGTTCAAGTAATTCATCGATCTTTGCATTGATTTTTTCAATCCAATCTTTCAATGTATCGACCTCCTAAAATCTTGTCTATTATAGCACATATTGTTTTAGCACGAACATAGTTATTGACTTTGAAAAAGAATCGTATAAAATTATGTTTATAGTTTTCTGGTGATGAAGAGCTTGCAGTAGTGTCTATATTCCCTGTTTAGAGAGCCAGTGGTTGGTGAAAACTGGTCATATTGTAGAGACGAATTACGTGCTTGGAGCTTAGACGTGCGCGCCTGCGATAAAGGCGGCTGAATGAAGTGGAAGGTGGATGACATCTTCAAGCTGGGTGGTACCGCGTTAGTTTGCAACTTAACGTCCCTGCATGCAATTGTTTGCGTGTAGGGACTTTTTTTATTTAAACATGTCCATGCACGTAATGAATTTAACCATTTTAGGAGGAATGAACATGACAAACGAATTATTACAAGATTTAGAATGGCGTGGTTTGCTATACCAACAAACAGATGCGGAAGGCATGGCAAAATTATTAGATGAACAATCTGTATCTTTATACTGTGGGGTAGATCCAACAGCTGACTCCATGCATATTGGACATATTGTTCCATTGTTAACACTTCGTCGATTCCAAAAAGCGGGCCACCGTCCAATTTTACTTGTTGGTGGTGCGACAGGGATGATCGGTGACCCATCTGGCCGTTCAGAAGAGCGCCAATTACAAACAGTAGAGCAAATCGATAAAAACGTTCAAGGAATCCGTAGTCAATTAGAACGTATTTTCGAATTTGCGGAAGATGGCAATGGTGCTCAGCTTGTGAACAATCGTGACTGGATTGGTAATATAAACACAATTGAATTTTTACGTGATTACGGGAAACTAATTAACGTAAACTATATGTTAGCAAAAGATACGATTGCTTCTCGTCTTGACACAGGAATCTCGTTTACAGAGTTTGCCTATACGTTAATTCAAGGTATTGATTACAATCATTTATACAATCACTACAATTGCCGTATTCAAGTAGGTGGCTCTGACCAATGGGGTAATATTACAACAGGGTTAGAGGTTATTCGTAAAACACACGAGGAAGAAACGAAAGCCTTTGGAATTACGATTCCATTAGTAACAAAGGCAGATGGTACAAAGTTTGGTAAAACCGCAGGTGGTGCTGTTTGGCTAGATAGTAAGAAAACATCTCCATATGAATTCTACCAATTCTGGATCAATGCAGCTGATGCAGATGTCATAAAATACTTAAAAATCTTCACGTTCCTATCTCGTGAAGAAATTGAAGCTTTAGCCGTATCTGTAGAGGAGGAGCCACATTTACGTAAGGCACAAAAGGCGCTAGCTGAAGAAATGACTCGTTTAATACATGGTCAAGAGGCATTAGAGCAAGCCATCCGTATTACAGCTGCTTTATTCTCAGGAGATCTAAAAGCACTTTCAGCCGAAGAAATGAAGGACGCTTTTAAAGACGTTCCTTCTATTGAAATGGCTAAAGAGGATAAAAACATTGTGGACCTACTTGTGGAGGCCGGCATTTCCTCTTCAAAACGTCAAGCACGTGAGGATGTATCAAATGGTGCTATTAGTGTAAACGGTGAAAAGGTAACAGATTTAGAATATGTAGTCGATGCGAAGGATCGTTTAGAGGATGCATTTAGCATTGTCCGTCGAGGTAAGAAAAAATATCATATGGTGAAATTTATCTAATTTCTATTTGCAAAACCACATCCCAAAAAACGCTGGATGTGGTTTTTTCATCATAAGAAACTTGGAGGTTTTATTTGTTCATATTCTTTAGGATGCAGTATTTTTCCAAGCTTTATAGCACCTTCAATAAGTCGTGGAGAAGGGCGACAATACAGCCATTCTTCCATTACATGGAGCTGTTCCGATTGAATGGCATGTAACTCTTTGGCATATGGACGTTTTAATAAATTAGCAGGTTGGATACGCTCAAATGCGACACCAACCCAAGCCATCATGATATAGTCAGGCTGGCGTTTAACAACATCTATCCAATCTGTTTGAACACTAGCAAGCTCAACATCTTGAAATAGATTAATGCCACCAGCAAGAGCGCTAATTTCTGTTAGCCAATTTATTTTCCCAGGAGTGAAAATAGGGTTCGGCCACCATTCCCAATACAGGGTAGGTTTCTTCGGAATTGTTTGTGCAATGGAATACATTTTTTCGATGGAATGCATGTACTCTTCAGCAATTGTCTTTGCTTGTTCCTCCACTTGACAAGCTTTCCCGAGTGTCAGAAGATCTTGCGCAATTTCTTCTAATGAGTTTGCATTAAAAATAATATGAGGGATATTTCTTTCTTTTAGTGCCTCAATGTTTTTTTCCATACCAGGTACACTCAAGGAAGCCAGAACAAGATCAGGCTGTAATGCCTCTAATGCATCCATGTTAATTGATAAATCAGGCCCAAGCTGTGGTAGATCTTTAACCGATGATGGCCAATCGGAATAATCATCAACTCCAACGAGCTGGTCTGTCAGCCCTAAATAGGCGACTAATTCTGTATTGCTAGGACAAATTGAAATTAAACGCATATTATTTTCTCCTATTCTTTTTAAGAAAAGTATAACGAGAGTTCCCGTGATAGACAATGTGTGTGTATCGAGTCCATAAAAAAGTGGAGAAAACATTTGTTTTCTCCATCCTTTGTATAGGCTTATAGGAAACCGTCGATTAAGAAAGGGCAACTGCCTCGAGTGACTCTTCTTTTTTCACAATAGGACCCATTGCATTTGTGATGATTTGTTTGATATCCTCTAGTGTTGCTTTACGAGGGTTCGTCTCAGCACACACATCTAATAATGCATTTTTTGCTAAGATCTCAATATCCTCATCTTTTGCACCTAATTCACGGAAGCCGCTAGGAATATTTAAATCTTGTGATAACTTCTCAATAGCTGTAATAGCCTTTTCAGCCGCATCTCGCTTACTTAAACCTTCTACATTTTCTCCTAATAATTCAGCGATACGAGCAAAGCGCTCTGTACGTGCTGTGACATTAAATCGACAAACATGTGGCAATAAAATAGCGTTGCACACGCCATGTGGTAGGTTATAGAAACCGCCCAATTGATGAGCAATTGCATGAACATAGCCAAGTGATGCATTATTAAAGGCCATTCCCGCTAAAAATTGTGCATATACCATTTGTTCACGCGCTTCTATATCAGCTCCATTTGCATAGGCACGTGGTAGATATTCAGGAATTAGCTGAAGGACCTTTTCAGCACATGCGTCCGTGATTGGTGTAGCATTCGTAGAAACGAATGATTCAATAGCATGTGTTAGTGCATCGACCCCAGTAGCTGCCGTAAGAGCAGGAGGTAAACCAATCATTAATTCAGGATCGTTTATAGAAAGTAACGGTGTCACATGCTTATCAACAATGGCCATTTTTACTTTGCGTGCTGTATCTGTGATAATAGTGAAACGAGTCATTTCACTGGCAGTACCAGCAGTTGTATTAATTGCAATTAATGGCACAAGTGGATTTTGTGATTTATCAACGCCTTCATAATCATGAATGCGTCCACCATTCGAAGCAATAAGTCCGATACCTTTTGCTGCATCGTGTGCGCTGCCTCCTCCAAGAGAAACAATAGAATCACAGTTTTCCGCATGATACACGGAAATGCCATCTTCTATGTTTTGATCTGTTGGATTTGGTTCTGCTTTAGGGAAAATTGCTACATCAATTCCAGCAGCTGTAATGATGTTTGCAATTTGTTCTGAGAGACCTAATTTGTGTAGACCCTCATCTGTTACGATTAATGTCTTTTTCACTTCTAAATCATTTAAGCGTTTACCAACTTCTTGAATTGCTCCAGGTCCAAATAAGTTTGTTTTCGGCATAACAAATTGCTTTAGAACGTCTGACATATTTCCAACCCCTTTTAAAAAATTATTATTGCTTGAATGATGGTGAACCACCTTTCGCAATTCATCGTATTCTATTTTTTGTAAAAGTTCAACTCGTATTTTTATTAAAATTGTTAAATTTCTTCATGTTATTATTTTACAAAAAAGTTAAGGTGATGATAGGAGCGTTGGAATGTTGTTTTGTTGTAGAATATTGAATTTAAAAAGGTTTTAAAAATATTTTACTATGAAAGTAAAATATATTTTTTGGAAAACAGTTCTATTTTGAGGATCTAATGAATAGTAAATAACTGATATTTTGTTTTTATTATAAAGGTAGTGATTATGTTATTTTGAAACTATGTAATTGTTATTTTAAAGTACATAAAATTGCCACAATATAAGAGAAAAAATTATTGTTGGTTATAATAATCTGGGCAATGCGTCTGCGCTAAAAAAGTAGTGCATCATTTTGAAGAAATCAGTGAAAATAAAAATTCTTGCTTTGGATTAAATTTATAGTTAGATAATCTAATTAAAAGGTGATTGTAATGACAAAAAGTAAGAAAACGTACACACATGAAGATGATTTACCTGTATTAGGGGTAGAGCCGTATATTGAACTGATTCAAATGTCTTCTTCAAGTGATACAAATCGAGAAGATGCCAAGCTGGGATTAATGTTGTTATGGTTAAGTGATTATGTGCTGGATGTAGCAGACAATGAGTTAGCTCCTTTTGGCATTACGGAAAGTAAATTAGACTTATTACTATTGCTGACTCTACATGAAGATAGACGAGCGACTCCATCCGCTTTAGCTCAACGATTAGGAATTACGAGAGCATCAGCAACGTCAATGCTTGATTGGCTAGAAAAGAGAAATCTTGTTGTACGGAATCATAGTAAAGAAGATCGGAGGAAGGTCTATGTAAGTTTAACGGATGAAGGTCGTGCTTTTATAACGAAAGTGTTACCGACTTATTGGTCGTCATGTGCTTCTAATTTAATTGATTTGGAGCCTGATGAACGAAAAGTATTTGAGAAGCTAGTGAGTAAATTATTAACATCAATACAAAGAAAATTAAAGGTGGAACGTTAAACTGTAGCTATTTTGGTACAGTTTAATTTTTAAACATTTAATTAGATTATCTAACTATAAGTTAATCGAACTAAAAGGGTGATGTATTTAATGAACATTGTAATTTCAGGAAATCGAGCAAATTATGCTTTAATGACAACTATTTTATCCTGGACAGGTATGGTAGTGATGTCGAGTCTCTATTTAACAATACCTCTGATTAGTGTATTCAGTGATTATTTTCATATTTCATTGACTAAAGCGGGTTTTACATCTAGTGTTTTTTCACTTGGATTTGCACTAGGGTGTTTTTTCTATGGTGTGATATCAGAAAAATATGGTCGTAAAAATATCATTGTATTTGGGCTTTTTTCATTAAGCGTAATAACGTTACTTCTAGGTTTAGCTAATGACTTTTCTTTTATCCTTCTATTGAGAGGATTACAGGGGCTTGCGGCAGCAACATTTTCACCAGTAGCACTTGCCTATACTCTTGAGGTTTTTTCAAATGATCGAAAAGTTGGGGCAGTAGGTTTTATCAGTACGGGATTTCTTGTAGCGGGTATAGTTGGTCAGGTGTTTAGTGGATATGTAAGCGACCATAGTCATTGGCGCGTCATCTTTTATGTACTTGCTGTAGTGTATGTTATGACTGCTTTGTTAGTCGTGTGGATCTTACCGAAGGGAATAATTCAGAATGAAACTAAAAATATATGGGCTCCTCTGAAGAGAATTGGTATTATTTTCAACAATAGAAATTTGATCTTTAGTTATATCATTGCGTTTGTATTATTAATGTCATTTGTCGGTATGTACATTATTTTAGGGGCTTATTTAACGAGTGATTTCTTTGGTATGAAAAGTCAGAACCTTATTTACATTCGTATCTTTGGGATAGTGGGGATGGTTATGTCACCATTTGCGGGGAAAATAGCAAAGCGTTTTAATGTGCTGTTTGTACTGAAAATGGCCTTAACTCTTTCGATTATTGCACTGACAGCGATGAGCTTTATTTCAACTATAGCTGGTTTAACCATCAGTAGTATTTTATTTGTTGGTGGGATTGCCCTTGCTGTTCCTTCATTAGTAACGCTTGTTAGTCAGTTAGGTTGGAATATGGGAGGGATTGCAGTTTCTATGTACACAGTAATTTTATTTGCTGGAACAAGTGTTGCACCGTTCATATCTGCTTATTTCATACAATTTGGTAGCTTTACTGTAGCCTTCCTCCTACTTGCTACAATACTCGGTACTGGATTAGTTTTTGCGCTAATGATTAAAAGCGGAAAAAACGTAGGTTCTAATTGATTGTTCATAGAAAAAAAGCCCTGAAGCCTTGGTATACAAGGGATTTCAGGGCTTTTATTAGCACCAATTGATTAACGAGAGTAGAACTCTACGATGAATGCTTCGTTGATTTCAGCTGATAATTCAGAACGCTCTGGAAGGCGAGTGAATGTACCTTCTTTTTTGTCAGCATCGAATGTTAAGTAGTCAGGTACGAAGTTGTTTACTTCGATTGCTTCTACTACTACAGCAAGGTTTTGAGATTTTTCACGAAGAGAAATCGTTTGACCTGGTTTTACGCTGTATGATGGGATATCAACGCGTTTGCCATCTACTAAGATGTGACCGTGGTTAACTAATTGACGAGCTCCACGACGAGTACGAGCTAAACCTAAACGGTAAACTAAGTTGTCAAGGCGAGTTTCAAGAAGGATCATGAAGTTTTCACCGTGAACACCTTTCATTTTACCAGCGCGGTTAAATAGAGTACGGAATTGACGTTCGTTCATACCATACATATGACGAAGTTTTTGTTTTTCTTGAAGTTGTAAACCGTATTCTGATAATTTTTTACGTTGGTTTGGACCGTGTTGTCCTGGTGCGTAAGGACGTTTTTCGATTTCTTTACCTGTACCGCTTAGTGAGATACCAAGACGACGTGATAATTTCCAAGATGGACCTGTATAACGAGACATATTGTTGTCTCCTCCTTTAAATTTGGTTTTTTTGTTGTAAAACAAAAACCAGTAGTACCCATTCTTACACGCATTTTATTTTCATGTACTTTCGCCTATGCAGCCGTTAGGTTACACAATACACCATCTAATTTTCATTGCTGGTCATCTAAGTAGTTGTACATCAGAAAATAGAGGAATAAAATACAATCATAAGCTTATACCACTGCTGCGTTTATTTTACACAACCTCCATTGTAACTGCTTTGGACAAGGACGTCAATTATTAGCTAGTAAAAAAATATAAAAGAACATAGTAGGAAATTCCTCACTACCTATTTTAAATAATATGGGAATAGTTAATGATACGCTGTGTTATGTAAATTGTAAAAGTAAGGGATAATTACATAGTCAAAATGACACAAATTATGTATAATATATTATAAGTTAATAGTAATTGATTTGGACGTTATATAGAAAAGGTGATTTCATGACAGACCATTTACAAACGCTAAAATATATAAAATCTGATGTTTTGAGCTTTTGGGTGAGTTCTTATGAAGAACAAACTAGTTTTAATGGGTATTTTTGTTCATTGAAACAGTTTCTAAAGAAGCGCTTGAAAATTGATAATGCTGCTTTTCTTAGTTTTGAAGGTAATTCCTTAATCCCAATCGAAGAGATGGCTTCATTAACAATTGAAACAAAGCTAAATGCTGTGTCATGGCTGATGATTGAAGCTAGTTTTTATCAACAAAAAGTAGTGAAAATTCCTTATATATTGAAAGCAAGACAGGCCTATTCAATGATGACAGATATGGTGCTTTTCCAAGCAGAGGGCAAAAATCCCATTGGTATATTACTTGTGGAGGCAACAGAGTCTTGGACAGACTTTATGACCTCGGAGTATGGTGAAGAGTGTATAGAAACACTTTCAAAGGTTCTTCAAATGATTAGAGACAATTTAGATGTCAAAATAAATGAAGATCAATATAGAAAACTATATAACATGACTGACTTATTTCATTCAACAATGGATATTGATTTAATTTTAGAAAATGTATTAAAAAATATACGGGATAATTTTCCTGAGTTTAATGTGGAGCTTATTTTATCGAATGATCAAGATCGACACACGACCATCGATATTAAGCTTTTTGATTATTTATCAGAAAGACCTGCTACAATTGAAGCCTTTGTATCAGGAGAGTTGACGACAGAGCTAGCGAGCGATTTAAATTGTCGGTTGTTAAATGCACCGATTAAGGGCAGGCAAGCTATTTATGGCATCTTGCAAGTAAGTGCACCCACCACTTATCTTTTTTCAACAACCGAAAAAGATTTTGTACGGATGCTGGCACAAGCTTCAGGAAATGCTCTTGAAAATGCAAAGTTATATCATCAATCGCATCGCCTCGTAAGTGACTTACAACTCATCAATGAAACTTCGCATCGTTTAAATATGCGAATTGACATTCATGAAATGTTACTTTTCCTACAAAAGCAGTTACTGAAATCCTTTCAGCCAATGGAAGTATGTTTCGCATTTAAAAAACACGATACATTTGAAATAACAGGTGCAAGTACCTCCCTGTTCCATTCAGAAAACGGTCAAAGTTATATAAAACATGTTGAACAGCACTTTGCTCAAACGAATGATCCACTATTTGTTGCGGATTTCAGCCGTCTAACTCCTAATCAAATTGAGTATCGCTCTATTATGGCGATTCCTATACTTATGGAGGAAAAGATTAATGGTTTTAGTATTGTCTTACATAAAGAGCCATATTTCTTTTCATTCGATAGTTTCAAATTAATGCAATCTTTAATTCACCATTCATCATTAGCCATTGCAAACTCAATTTTACGAACACAGCTTCAGGAAATGGTCGATTTGGATCATTTAACGAAACTGTATGCTCGTAGTTACCTCGATCAGTTTGTAGAAAAATCGCTTGAATATGATCAATCTGGTATGTTTTTGTTAATTGATATTGATAATTTTAAACGCATTAATGATACGTATGGTCACCAAGTTGGAGATAAAATTCTTGTTCAGATTGCGGTTCAATTAAAAGAAACTATTGGAAGTCGTGGAATTTGTGCAAGATGGGGTGGAGAAGAAATGTCTGTCTATGTCCCTAACATCGATGAAAAAGAAGCTTTAGAATTAGCATCAACCATTGTGGAAGTCATCCCAAGTACCACAGATCCACAAGTAACCATTTCTGCGGGTCTTATAACATGGGATGAGCGAGATCGACCAGCATTCCAATCTGTGTTTTTACATGCAGATACAGCCTTGTATGAGGCGAAAAACAGCGGGAAAAATCGCTTTTGTACTCACAATGGATCGTTCCAAACGAATTCATAGGATTATAAAGCAAAACGTAAATGGTTGTTTAAATAAATCGCCCTGAAATGACAATATAAAACATTTCAGGGCAATTTTTAATATTGTATTATAAATGGTTAAGAAGTGTTTTAACAAATTTCTCTAGGCCATTACGATCTTCCACTGAAAATCGATTCACGATAGGACTATCGATATCTAACACACCAATAATTTCACCTTGCTTCATTAGCGGTATAACAATTTCAGACTGCGATGCAGCATCACAGGCAATATGCCCTGGAAAATCATGTACATCTTTTACAACAACTGTTTCTCTTGTTGCCACAGCTGTACCACAAACACCACGCCCAATAGGAATTCTAACACAGGCAGGAAGACCCTGGAATGGTCCTAACACAAGCTCATTATCCTGCAAGAGATAAAAACCAACCCAGTTAATGTTCGTTAAAAATTGATTTAACAGAGCAGAGGCATTACTTAAATTGGCGATTTGATTGGTTTCGCCAGTTAATAGTGCATCTAATTGTTTTGATAATGTCAGATACTGGTCAGCAATTGATCCTTCGTAATTAATTTGTGTAAACATACTAAGCACCTCGTTTAAAAGTTATTTAAATTGGTAATATAACATTATAGTGTTGATGTAAATCTTCTGCGCAATGTGCATCTGAACCAAATACATATGGTAGTTTAATAGTTTGACTATAATTGATAAGGGCAAATGGTGGATAAGGCTCCTGACAATATTGTTTACTTAAACCTGCACTATTTAAATCTAATTCATAGCCCGCGAATTTCATGCTGTCTAATACTTCTTTGATACGTGGGGTGTCATTGATTTTTTCGTTGTGCGCTAGTTGGAATTTATGAATAAGTGATGGATGTCCAATCCGTTTTGGTTTGTATGGTCCAAGATCTGCACTAATCGATTGTAGGACAGTATCATAATATAAATCATATACCAGTTCAACAGAGCCAACTTTTTTTGAAAAATCAATAAAGCATTCAGAAGAAAAGTCGATACATACAAAGGTATCTTGCCATTTTAAAAAATGGACTGATAAAATAGCGTCATCTAAAAGATGTCCATAGGTATCAAGGAATTGACGAGTTTCTTGTTCGTAGCCTTGGATGTAGTCAACTTCTAGTCCGATGCGGATACGAATATCTTGTGCATACTGTTGTTGTAGATGTTGCAATTCTTCAATGTAAGACATGAGATCATCAGGATTCATGCCACTATCTTGTTGCGGGGTTGGATCGACAAAACTTTTGGGCAATGGGGCGTGTTCTGTAAATGTTATATCTGTGAAATGTTGAGAAATTGCTTTTTCAATATATTGCTTGAATGAGTCCGTAGTGCCATGTGGACAAAAAGGACTATGTATATGCCCATCACGTTTCATAATTTACCACTCCTTTAGCTCTATAGATACGCTATTTAAATATTTCACAATAGCGAAAATACAGTTTTCTGAAAAACACTTAAATTTTAGTACAAAAGGCGAAAACATAGTATATAATAAATACAACTAGCCAATTCGTTTATTGTAGAATAGGAGGCTTACGATGGAGTATATCATCATTCCGATTATCCTACTATTAATTTTAGCCATAGTAGGATTTATAATGCGAAGAAAACATGTTGCAATTATTGCAAAACTAGAAAATGAAAAATTACAAATACAACATAATCCTATAAATGAAGAAATTTCAAAAGTAAAATCTTTAAACATGAACGGTGAAACGGAAGAAATGTTTGAACGATGGCGCAATACTTGGGATGAAGTCATCGACGTACATATGACTAAAATCGATTCTCTTCTATTTGATGCTGAGGATCAAATTAATCGACTTCGTTTTAAAAGGGCAACTTTAATAGAACGTGAAATTGAAGATTACATTGAGAAATGCGACCAAGATAAAAATAAAATTTTAGAAGAACTGAATGAATTAATTGGCAGCGAAGAAAAAAATCGAATTGAAATCGAACAATTAAAAGAATACTATCGCTCTGCAAGAAAGACATTGCTGGCTCATCAGCATTCATTCGGTGTAGCATTACCTGCATTAGAGAAGAAGCTAGAGACATTTGTTCAAAAATTTGAAGAGTTCGATGTCCTAACGAATGAAGGTAATTATTTGCAAGCGCGAGAAATTGTCATTAGCTTAAATCAAGAATCGCAGCAGACATTCGAATATATTAATGATGTTCCAACCATCTTAACGGAAATTCAAGTGAAGCTACCAGGTGCGGTTCAGGAATTGCGTAATGGTCAGCGTGAAATGGAAGACCAATCTTACTATTTACAGCATTTAGAATTGACAGATGCACTTAATAAATATGAAAAAGAATTCGAGGCATTAAAACTCGAACTTGCAGAGCTGAATTTAAAAGTTGTTAAACCGCGTGTGACAGAAATAAATGAAGAAATCGACCATTTTTATGATTTACTTGAAAAAGAGGTTATTGCTAAAAATTATGTAGATCAAAATTGTGATCGTTTATTAAGTTCTATTACCAATGTCATTTCTTCAACAAAATTAGTGAATGACGAGGCAACGTATGTACAGCAAAGTTATCATTTAAATGAAAAAGATGCCGAAATTCCAAAAGCCGCTTTAAAACAATTGGAAGCACTGCAACGTCGCTATGATCTATTAGCTATGCGAGTTAGGGAAGAAAAATCAGCTTATTCTAGCTTACAGGAAGAGTTAATCGAAATTAGTGAAGAGCTTGAACGAATTCACGAAGAACAAGGTCATCTGTCGAATACAATGAAGAAACTTCGAATAGATGAAAATAAGGCACGCGCTCAAGTCGAAAACTTAAAGAAAATATTACAGGATACTGATCGTTTATTGAACAAGGCAAATATTCCAGGAATTCCTGAGGAGATGGATGCACGACTTGATGAGGCAGCAGAGCACATCTATGTTGTCATGCAAAGCTTGCAAGAAGTACCACTTAATATGGGTACTGTTCATAATAATCTAAATGCAGCAACACTCTGTGTAGAGGATGTTAAAGTAAAGGCACATGAGTTAATAGAAAATGTGATGCTCATTGAGCGTATTATTCAGTACGGTAATCGTCATCGTGCATCGAACCCAAAATTGAACGGACGTTTAAGAGAAGCAGAAGAGGCTTTCCATCAATTCCGTTATGCAAAGGCTTTAGAAGAAGCAGGTACAGCAGTGGAAGAAATGGAGCCAGGTGCCTTAAAGCGTATTCAAGAAATGGTTGCCGAAGAATTCATAGCAAAATAATTCAAATAACATTTTGAGCTGTCTAAAAAGTATAGCGATTACTTTTTAGACAGCTTTCTATTTATGCTTAGATTAGGATGTGATTCAGTATGAAATTGTCCATCAAAGAAATGAATGAACATTTCGCAAGTGAAATTTTACAATGGCAATATGTAGCACCTTACGATTTTTACAATAATGAATTATCGGGTGAAAATGTACAAGAAATGCTTGATAATCCTTACTTTGCGATCTTTAATAATCATAGTGAACTAATTGGCTATTATTGTACAGGTAAAGCAGCCCAAGTGCCAAAAGGGCAAGGTTTTGGGGCGTATGAAGAACACTGTATAGATATTGGAATTGGGTTGAAGCCAAATCTAACGGGTCAAGGATTAGGAACGGCATTTTTTTCGTTTATTGTTCAAACAGTTCAAGAAGAATATCAGCTGCCATTACGTTTAACAGTTGCACTATTTAATAAGAGAGCAATCCATCTTTATGAAAAATTTGGTTTTGTTAAAGCAATTGAATTTAGTACACCAACAGAGTTTGTCACGATGGTGAAAAAAATGTAGGATATCAATTAAAATTTAAATAATTGTTAAAGTTAGTGGTCAATCGCCAAAGATTGCGTTATGATAAATACCGTTAAATCAACGTTTTGAAAGTGTGTGAAAAGTTATGGTTAATACAATTTATTTGGATAATAGTGCAACAACTAAGCCTTTAAAAGAGGTTATGCAGGCTTTTATGGTTGTAAATGAGCAGTATTATGCTAACCCTGCTTCCATCCATGCTATGGGTGTTGAAGCAAATGATTTATTAATACGTGCGCGTGAGCAAGTAGCAGATATTTTGCAGACAGAGGCAAAAAATGTGCTATTTACTTCAGGTGGTACAGAATCAAATAATGCAGCTATTTTTGGCATAGCACGTAGTAATACGCATATAGGAAAGCATATTTTAACGACTGAAATTGAACATCCATCAGTGCTAGAAACAATGAAACAACTTGAAAAAGAGGGCTATGATGTTGAATATCTTCGTGTCGATCGAAGAGGTGTGATTTCTCTAGATGAGCTTCGTACTAAAATACGAAAAGAAACAATTTTAGTTAGCATCATGCATGTGAATAATGAAATGGGTGCAATTCAGCCTATTAAGGAAGCAGCAAAAATGATTCATGAAATGAGTCGTGCTGCCTTTCATGTTGATGCTGTGCAAAGCTTTGGGAAATTAGCAATATCCTTTAAAGAAGAAGGACCTGACATAATTTCTATCTCTGGTCATAAAATTCATGGCTTTAAAGGCTCAGGAGTGTTAGCATTCCGTAAACCCATAAGATGGCAGCCCTTTGCTCTTGGTGGAGGTCAGGAATTTGGTATGCGTAGTGGTACTGTAGCAGTTCCGCAAGCTGTTGCTTTAGCGAAAGCGGCTCGACTTGCTGTTGAAACAATAAACGAACGCTCAAATAAATACCGTCAATGGCACGATGAAATCCGAACTCAGCTAGAAAGTTATGGCGAAGCAGTCCATGTTTTATCAACGCCACAGGGAGCTGCGCATATTGTGTCATTTAGTGTTCGTGATTTAAAAGGGGAAGTCATTATTAATGCTATGCAAAAACGTGGTGTCATTGTGTCGACATCAAGTGCATGTTCTTCCAAGCAAACGAAAACAAGTCATGTCGTCGAGGCGCTTCACCTTGATGAGCATTATAAAAAAGGCGTGATTCGCCTTAGCTTTGGCGCACATAACACAATAGAAGATATAGAAAACTTTAAACAAGTACTAGCAGAAGTAATGTTGGAACTCAAAGGAGAAAAAAAGTAAATGATTTGGAAAGAAATTTTAATTAGATATGGTGAACTTTCTACAAAAGGTCGCAACAAAATGGATTTTATCCGCCGTTTACGTGAAAATATTCGTCATGCCTTTGCAGATTTAGGACAACTGCATATTCGCACAGAACGTGACCGTATGTTTATTGCCATAGAAGACGAAGCACAAATGCAAATGCTAATTACAGGTTTACCTAAAATTTTTGGTATTCAATCATTTAGCCCTGTCGCTGCATGCGAAAAAGATATGGACAGTATGAAAAAGCTCGCTATCACTATTATGGAGACATTTAAAGATGAGCCACATACATTTAAAGTAGAGGTAAAACGTACTGATAAAACATTTCCTTTAGAATCTCATGCCATCCAACGTGAGATCGGTGGCTATGTTTTACCACAATTTCAAAATTTATCTGTTAAAGTGAAGCAGCCTGATATTGAGCTACGTGTAGAAGTTCGTCATGATGCAACTTATATGATGGCACAAGTCATTCCTGGTGCAGGTGGAATGCCTGTAGGATCAAATGGCAAGTCTTTATTAATGCTATCTGGCGGTATTGATAGCCCTGTCGCAGGTTATTTAATGATGAAGCGTGGTGTGCGATTAGAGGCAATTCACTTCTTTAGTCCACCTTATACAAGCCAAAATTCATTGGAAAAAGTTAAAGTGCTTGCCAATGAATTAACAAAATTTGGTGCTAGTATTCGTTTGCATGTCATTCCTTTTACTGAAATACAAGTTCTTATTAAAGAAAAAGTACCTTCTAATGTATCGATGACGACAACACGCCGAATGATGTTGAAGGTTGCTGATCAGGTGCGTGAGGAAATTGGTGCACTTGCTATTGTAACGGGCGAAAGTCTTGGACAAGTGGCGAGTCAAACGCTTGAAAGTTTAACAGCAATAAACGCAGTAACAAATACACCTATCCTTCGTCCGCTGATTTCAACTGATAAATTAGAGATTATTGATATTGCAGAAAAAATCGGCACATACGAAACATCTATTCAGCCATTTGAAGATTGCTGCACGATTTTTACACCAGCAAGTCCAAAAACAAAACCGAAGCTTGAAAAGGTTGAGCATTATGAAAGCTTCTCTGACTTTGATGAATTGATCGAGCGAGCAGTGAAGAATCGCGAGGTCTATATTTTCCCTAAGAAAGAAGAACAACAAGATAAATTTGCAGATCTACTATAAGGATTCAAAAGCTGTCTCAAAGCCCATTTTGAGACGGCTTTTTTGTATGGATATTGTTATTCCAATAGAGGTACAATTTACCTCTAAATTTTTTGTATTAAAAATCTAATATCGCACATTCTATATTCACAAGGAGGTGAGAAACATGGCTTCAAACAACAACCGTAGTTCAAACCAGCTTGCAGTACCTGGTGTACAACAAGCACTAGATCAAATGAAATACGAAATTGCACAAGAATTTGGTGTTCAATTAGGAGCTGAAGCTTCAGCTCGTGCCAACGGTTCCGTTGGTGGTGAAATCACTAAACGTCTTGTACAAATGGCAGAATCTCAATTAAAAGGTATGCCAAACAACAACCAATAAATGCTGATTAAGCATTTATAAACTTAAAACCAGTGACCGTAAAAGGCACTGGTTTTAGTTTGTTTATTGATCATTTATTTATACGAGATAAGGATCTAAATGTAGCTACTGTATGATCAACATCTTTGCTTTGACAAATAGCTGAAATAACAGCAACACCATCAACCCCCGTTTGAAATACAGAATGTGCATTTGTGAAATTAATTCCACCGATTGCTACAATTGGTAATTCAGGATGTAATGAATGAGCCTCCTGTAAAAAAGATGTACCACATGGTGGTTGTGCATCACTTTTAGAGGATGTTGGAAAGATTGGACCGATACCAACATAATCAGCTTGATGGTTAATAGCTATTTGCAATTCTTCCTCGCAATGGACAGATACACCAAGAATCATGTTCCCGATTCTTTTACGTGCTACACTTACAGGTAAATCATCTTGTCCGATATGAACACCATCAGCTCCTAGTCGTATCGCTAGATCAACATCGTCATTAATGATAAAGGGCACATGATAGTGATGACATAGTTTTTGGCATTGGCGTGCAAATTGTTCATAGGCAAGTCCAGTTAACGCGTGAGGACCTTTTTCACGAAATTGAAACATTGTAATGCCTGCTTGCAAGGCTTTTTCTAGGATATAGATAGGTTGTTCTTGAGGAGGAACATTGCTCGTACCCATAATAAAATAAAGCTCCAAATCCTCACGTTTCATGAATAATCACCTCACAGCCTTCCTTATACTGTTGATAAGCAAAATGATTAGTGGGTCCATGACCATTTCCAATCGATAAATTAAACATAATAGCTAATTGGATATATTTTTTAGCTTCCATAATGGCATTTTCCAGAGCAAATCCTTGTCCAAGAAAAGCAGTAAGTGCTGCGGAAAATGTACATCCAGTACCATGCGTATTTTTTGTTTGGATTCGTGGAGACTGCAAAGAAAAAGAACGTCCATTTTTGCAAAATACATAATCAATGGCATAAAGTGGATCTGCTATATGACCACCTTTAATGATGACACATTGTACACCTAGCTGTAACAAGCTTTGAGCTACTTCTTTCATATCTTCAAAATGATGAATAGATCTCCCAGTAAGTGTCTCTGCCTCGGGTATATTGGGCGTAACAACCGTAGCAAGTGGTAATAAAGTTGAGCGTAAGGCATCGATAGCTTCTTGCTGTAATAGGCTTTCCCCACCTTTTGCAATCATCACCGGATCAACAATCAGTGGAATGTTTAGCTCCCTGATCTGGTGTGCAATTGCTTTGATAATTTCTGAGGAATAAAGCATTCCTGTTTTAATCGCAGCGATTGGAAAATCTTCTACTAAGGCCTCTAATTGTTTTTTTATAAAGGAAACGTCAATAGGGCAAACACCTGTTACACCCAAAGTATTTTGAGCAGTTAGAGCAGTAATAACAGAAGTACCGAACACTTCTAATTCCTGAAATGTTTTTAAATCAGCCTGTATACCCGCGCCTCCACCACTATCTGAGCCAGCGATTGTTGTTACAATATGCATGAAGCTGCACCATCCTTTGATAAGCGATGTATAGCATTGAGTAAGGCTATTTGAAAATCACCAATGTCTGCAGTAAATGCGGATGCCAGTACACCTGCTTTTTTATAGTAAGTAAGTGTTTCTGTTAATTGTTGGTAAGGATTATGGCTTACACTATAGGCTGCGCCACAAATTGCGCTAAGTAAACAACCTGTACCCGTTACTTCCGTCATTTGTGGATGACCACCAGCGATCCATTGGCTATGCTTGCCATCAGTTATAAAATCGCGTTCTCCTGTGACAATAACAATGCATTGATAGCGTTGAGCCAATGATGTGGCTTCTAATTCCGTAGCGATAGTGCCATGACCACTATCTACACCCTTTTGTTGCCAATTTACACCAACTATTGCTGCTAGCTCGCCGAGATTACAGCGAATCACGGCAAAGTGTATGTTTTCAAGTAAGTATCTTACGGTTTCCTTACGATAAGTTGTGGCTCCAACTCCGACAGGATCTAAAATAACAGGAATACCAAGTTTATTGGCTTTTTCACCTGCTAATAACATGGCACTTTTTGTGCGATCATTAAGTGTTCCAATATTAATTAATAATGCTTGAGCAATGGCCACCATCTCCTCTACCTCTTGGTAGTCATCGGCCATTACTGGTGAAGCACCTATCGCTAATAAACCATTTGCTTGAAAATTTGCCACTACATAATTGGTTATACAATGGATAAGTGGTTGCTGTTGACGAATTGTTTGAAAAATCATTGTAGTCCTCCTTTAGGGATGGACGTAAGCATGCAAAAAAGGCTCTTTTTGTGTAAAAATGCACGAAAAGAGCCTTTCATCTGAAAACGATGTTTATTGCTCCCTACGTCAGTATTAACTAACAGGTTCAAAGGGTCAGGTTTTACCTTCTCAACTCTTACGAGTCCCCCTGCAATCTTGCTTTTAGTTGACCAAAATGTACCATACTTTTCATTTGTATTCAATAGCAAGTTTTCCTATAGATAAAATGTGACCGATGCCATATAGGAGGGTATGATAGTTGTCATGACTTTACCGAAATTAAGCACAAACCATTGAAAATGCTGAAAAAAGAGTTTTATAATGTGTCATAACAAAAGGGGGCAATTGCCATGAAAAGACAAGATTTAGTTGCACCAGAATGGTATAACATAGTAGAGGAAATTGAAAAATATGCTCAGGATGCAGCCAAAAATGCTTTAATCATTTATGAAGAAAACCAAGACATCCAATGTATTACATATGCACATTTATTGGAAAAAGCAAATCAAGCAGCACATGTATTCACCAAGCAAGGTTTAAAGAAAGGTGACGTCATTTTAGTAATGGTACCACGTTCGGTTGAAGCATATATTGTGTATATTGCTGCATTGAAAGCGGGTTTAACTATTATTCCAAGTTCTGAGATGTTAAGAACAAAGGATATTGAGTATCGAATTCATCATGCAAATGCTAAAGCAGTTATTGCATTTGAACCCTATATTGAACAGTTCGATAAAGTGAAAAATTTACAAGACATACTGCAATTTGTCATAGGGAATGCACATGAACCTTGGCAGAACATACTTGAAAAAATGAATAATCAACCTACAACCTACATAAATCCTATCCCAACAAAAAGCACAGACAATGCATTTTTAGCCTATACAAGCGGAACAACAGGAAATCCAAAAGCAGCAGTGCATACGCATAGTTGGGGCTATGCTCATTTACGAACAACAGCACCATATTGGTTGGGTGTACAAGAAAATGATATTGTTTGGGCGACTGCAGCACCAGGGTGGCAAAAATGGATTTGGAGTCCATTTCTAGCTACTTTAGGCAGTGGTGCTACTGCATTTGTCTACAAAGGTAAATTTGAAGCAGCTTCTTATTTAGCATTGCTTGAGAGATTCAAAATCAATGTACTATGTTGTACACCAACTGAATATCGTTTTATGGCAGCGCTTGAAAATTTACATGAATATGATTTAAGTGCAATTCGCCAAGCTGTATCAGCTGGTGAGCCATTAAATAGTGAGGTTATTAGAGTATTCTTGGAAACATTCAAATTACAAGTGCGAGATGGCTATGGACAAACGGAAAATACATTATTGGTAGGCACAATGGTAGGGATGGAAGCGAGAGTTGGCTCTATGGGAAAACCTACTCCTGGCAACACTGTTGAAATTATTAATGATTTGGGCAAACCTGTTACAATCGGAGAAGTTGGTGATATTGCTGTTCATCGCGAAACGCCAGCACTCTTTAAAAAATATTTAAATGATCCTGAACGTACAAATTTACAATTTCGTGGGGATTGGTATATTACAGGAGATCGTGCCTATAAAGATGAAGATGGCTACTTTTGGTTTGACGGACGAGGAGACGATGTTATTATATCCTCAGGCTATACAATTGGCCCTTTTGAAGTAGAGGATGCTTTAATGAAACATCCAACTGTAAAAGAGGCTGCTGTTATAGCGAGCCCTGATAAAGTAAGAGGAAATATTGTCAAAGCATTTATTGTTCTGCGCAATGGTGAAAAAGGTGATGGAGCGCTTATTCAAACACTCCAAAGTCATGTTAAATCATTGACTGCTCCTTATAAATATCCACGTGCTATTGAATTTGTAGAGGAACTACCAAAAACATCTTCTGGGAAAATTAGACGTGTCGAATTACGGCAACAAGAAATCAAACACCTCCAATTATAATATTTCCTAGGAAATAATGTCGAAAATCAAAGTTCATCAAAGGTATGGACTTTGATTTTTTTATTTTTTTTAGGTAAGGTAATATGAGGAAATACATAGCTTAAAGCTTTTTGTGTTTAATTATTGCAAAAAAATGAAACAAATTGGCAAGTCATACGTATTACGTGTTGAGGAGGCGGAAAGACATGAATGTAAAAAGGTGGGTTGCTTTAGTAGTGGCAGGTGTTCTTTTACTATTTTCGTTAGGAATTAATACCATTTTTGCGCTATTTAAAGCAGATTTCCTAGGTAATTTTGATAGCTTAATGGCAGGTAATAGCTTAGATGTATATGAAAATGTCATTGAAGGGGAGAATTTTGATAAGCGAATTGCTTATTTAAAGGTAGATGGAACAATTCAAGATATCGGCTCAAGTACATTGTGGCAACCAGTTGCCTATGATCATCAATTTTTCTTAGAACAATTGGATAATATTTTATATGATGAGTCCATACAGGGTGTTGTTTTAAGCGTTAATTCACCAGGTGGTGGTGTAAAGGAATCTGCAGATATCTATAAAAAGCTACTAAAAATAAAAGAAGAACGACAAATTCCAATTTATGTATCAATGGATTCTATGGCAGCTTCAGGTGGTTATTATATTTCTGCACCAGCAGATAAAATATTTGCCCATCGTGATACAATAACAGGCTCTATTGGTGTCATCATGCAATCAATTAACTATCAAGAGCTGGCTGAAAAAGTAGGAGTCAAATTTGAAACGTTTAAATCGGGAGAGCATAAAGATATGCTAAGTCCAATGCGTGAAGTGACAGCAGAGGAACGTGCAATGATGCAAGATATGATTAATGAAACGTACGAAGAATTTGTAGATATTGTAGAGCAGGGACGTAATATGTCTGAAGCAGAAGTAAAGAAGGTTGCAGATGGTCGTATTCTTGGCGGTACAAAAGCACTTGAAGCAGGGTTAATTGATGAAATTGGTGATGAAGAAGCGGCCATTGCAGCTCTTCGTGAGGATTATGGACTTGAAGATGCAGCTTTATTTGAGTATTCATACGATATGGGTGGCTGGCAATCATACGTAGGTATGAAAATTGGCTCCATGTTCGGTCCCTCTGCCGAAGAAAAAATGCTAATGAAAATCATGACGGACTATAGCGCTCCGAAAATGATGTATCTATATGGGGAATACTAAGGGGGGAGCACAATGACAAACAATGAAATTGTTATGCAAGGTTCACCCTCATTGGAAAATGGCTTCTATATAAACACTTCAGGAGAATCGGCACATGAAAAAAACTATGCATTAAAAACTGCTGGTTTTTGGGTACGATTTTGGGCATTTTTATTAGATGGATTCATCATTTCTGCTGTAGGTGGAATACTCGTCAATCCTATCTTCTATTTAATGGATTGGTCTTTATCTGATTCGGTTTGGTATGCGCCAATTTCTATTATTACAGCAATTTTCTACTATAGCTATTTTGTGCTGATGACCAAGTTCTTTGGGCAAACACTAGGGAAAATGGTGTTCGGATTACGTGTAATTTCATTAAAGCACGATCAGCTAACTTGGTCAGATGTGTTATTCCGTGATTGGATTGGTCGTATCATCAATAATATTTTTATGCCACTGTATATTTTGGTAGTGATTTTGCCAGAAAATCAAGGCTTACATGATTATTTTGCCGATACAACAGTGGTGCACGAAAAGATCTTTATTGAAAAGGCTTCAACACCGACTACTTTACCAAAACAAGAAGAACATATAGAAATTACTGTGCAAGAAGAAAAAATAGACTTAGCCAAGCTAGAGGAAAAAAATGAACAATAAACATAAGACTGTCTCAAATTAGGAGACAGTCTTATCTATTTCTATGTATGTAAGCTATCATAGTTGCAATTAATTCCCTTCATTTAGTAATATTATGTACATATGATGATTAGGAGGCGTTTAGATGGCACAAGTAACATTTAAAAATGGTCCAGTGACACTAGTAGGAAATGAAGTAAAGGTGGGCGATCAAGCTCCAGATTTTACGGTATTAGCGAATGACCTATCACCTGTAACATTAAATGATTCAGAAGGAAAAATTCGTTTATTTAGTGTTGTACCATCATTAGATACTGGTGTATGTGATGCGCAAACACGTCGATTCAATGAGGAAGCAGCGAACTTAGGTGATAATGTAGTCATTTATACAGTATCTGTTGATCTTCCATTCGCTCAAAAGCGTTGGTGTGGTGCAGCAGGTATAGATGCTGTCCAAACTGTATCAGATCACCGCGACCTTTCATTTGGTGAGGCATATGGCGTATACATTCAAGAATTACGTCTTCTGACACGTGCAGTATTCGTTGTGGATGCAAACAATAAAGTAACATATGTTGAATATGTACCTGAAGCTACAGATCATCCAAACTATGAAGCGGCCATTGCAGCTGTCAAAGCACTAGCATAATAAGCTGCTTTTAGGCTAAGATAATACTAGACAAAGGGGCTGTGACAAGTGTTTGTCACGGCTCTTTTCTGCGTGAAAGGAAGTTAGATATGGAAAATATCGAAAAGTTATTTGGTTTGCTAAATGAGCATGCCGAAAAAATTGAAAAAGAACACAATATAACGTTACTAGAAGGATTATTAGATGGGTTAGAGGCATGGCTTGATGGCGAAGTTGATTTTTCTCAAAAAGATGCAACAAAAGAGGATATTCGTAAAGCTATTCAAATTGCTATTTTAAAAGGGATGCGCAAAGGCTCACAGCCGAATCATCAAATGACTCCTGACACGTTAGGGCTATTAGTGGGCTACTTTGTGGAGCAGATTTTTGCAGAGCGTCTTGAAAATGAAAAGATCTCGATCATGGACCCAGCAGTAGGCACGGGCAATTTATTACTGACGGTTATGAATTTATTAGATGGAAAAGTGGAAGCAACAGGTGTAGAGGTGGATGAGCTACTTATTCGTCTTGCTGCGGCAACTGCTGACTTAACAGAACAACCTATTTCTTTATACCGTCAAGATGCCTTAGAAGATTTATTGGTCAATCCAGTGGATGCCGTTGTTTGTGATCTACCTGTAGGTTATTATCCAAATGAAGAAGTGGCGCTCGATTATGAATTATGTCCAGCGGAGGGGATGAGTTATGCCCATCATTTATTCATCGAGCAATCAATGAATTATACAAAGGATGGCGGCTATTTATTTTTCCTTGCACCATCTCATCTGTTTGAGTCAGAGCAGTCTAAGCAATTACACAAATACATTCAAAAACATGCGTGGATTCAAGCGATTATTCAATTACCTGACTCGATGTTTGCAAATAAATCATTAGAGAAGAGCATTGTGATTTTACAAAAACAATCGAAGGAATTGAAAGCACCTAAAGAAGTCCTATTAGCTAAAGTACCAAATATGCAGAATAAGCAGGCACTTGCGCTATTCTTTGAAAAAGTGAAGATGTGGAAAGAGGGCAAGTAATTGCTCTTGAGTGCAAGTAAAAAGGTATCCTATACAAGGATACCTTTTTATGTATTACAAATTAGTTTTCAGGCGTACGGATAACTAGTACGTCACATTTAGCTGAACGTACAATAGCCTCAGATACAGAACCGATTAGGAAGCGTTCTACTGCATTTAGACCAGTTGCACCACAAATGATTAAATCTGCGTCTACGATGTTAGAAAGCTCTTTTGTTATGATATTTTTTGGAGAGCCATACTCGATGATAAGATTAACATTCGTTAAACCTTCATCTTCAGCTTGCTTTTTGTAACCATTTAATAGTTCTTCAGAAAATGCTTGAGCACGCTCTGCAATGGAACGGTCATATGCTTCGATAGCAGCAAATGAACGAGTATCGATTACATTTACTAGATTTAACACTGCACCTTCGTTTCGTTTTGCAACATCAATTGATTTACGAAACGCGTATTCAGCTTCTTTTGAACCGTCTACTGCAACAACAATGCTTTTATAATGATTAGCCATTTGAAAAACCTCCCTGATTTGTATATGTTGATTATACCAAATGATTTTCTAAAGGAAATACTTTCCGCAAGAAAAATTATGAAAATGTGAAGGCATTTCATGTAGAAATGTTAATTAATTATAAATATCTAATTCCCACTATTTGCAGTGTGTAAACGTCTTTTGATTGGTTTCAACTACACATGAATCAGCTCCATTAACTGCTACCTATACTCCTTTTTAGTTTTTAAATATAGTAATTTATAATGATATACAACGTTTGAATATTTGTTATTTTGGAAATCTTATAAATTTTATCTGTATTTGCATTAGTTAAAGCTTTTTTTGCAATTGTTTGGTAATATGGAAGTGCAAGGGGTGCATCAAGTTTAGTTACATAAATGATGCTTATTTCTTACGTTATGGAAGGGGATAGGAAACAATGAAGATTGGTATTCCAAAGGAAATTAAAAACAATGAAAACCGTGTAGCAATGACACCAGCAGGAGTTGTCACTTTAACACATGCAGGGCATGAAGTGTACATTGAAACAGGAGCGGGGCTAGGTTCAAGCTTTACGGATGCTGATTACATTGCAGCAGGTGCTCATATTGTTCAAACAGCTAAAGAAGCTTGGTCCCAAGAAATGATTATGAAGGTAAAAGAACCTGTAGCTTCTGAGTATGATTACTTCTACGAGGGTCAAATTTTATTCACTTATTTACACTTAGCGCCAGAGGTTGAATTAACTCAGGCACTTTTAAATAAAAAAGTTGTAGGAATTGCCTACGAAACAGTACAATTAGCAAATGGTTCATTACCTTTGTTAACACCAATGAGTGAAGTCGCTGGTAAAATGGCTACACAAATTGGTGCACAGTTCTTAGAGAGAAACCATGCTGGTAAAGGTATTTTACTAGGTGGTGTATCGGGTGTACAACGTGGAAAAGTGACAGTAATTGGCGGTGGTATTGCGGGTACAAATGCTGCAAAAATTGCTGTTGGCATGGGTGCTGATGTGACAGTTATCGATTTAAGCCCAGAACGTTTACGTCAATTAGAAGATATGTTTGGACGCGATGTTCAAACATTAATGTCTAATCCATATAATATTGCAGAATCAGTGAAAGATTCAGATTTAGTTATTGGTGCTGTATTAATTCCAGGCGCAAAAGCACCGAAACTTGTATCGGAAGAAATGATTCAATCAATGCAAGCCGGCTCTGTTGTAGTTGATATTGCAATTGACCAAGGTGGTATTTTTGCAACATCTGATCGTGTGACAACACATGATGATCCAACATATGTGAAGCATGGCGTTGTACACTATGCAGTTGCAAATATGCCTGGTGCGGTACCACGTACTTCTACAATTGCTTTAACAAATAATACAATTCCATATGCACTTCAAATTGCCAACAAAGGCTACAAACAAGCTTGCCTTGATAATGCAGCACTGAAAAAAGGTGTGAATACATTAGATGGACAACTTGTTTATAAAGCAGTGGCAGATTCGCAAGGACTACCATTTGTCAATGTGGATGAGTTAATTCAATAAACTTTGCTAGACAGAGAAAAAGGAAGCACACTAGTTGCTTCCTTTTTTGCATTATAGAATGATTAAATCTTTCGGGAATTTTGTTAATACTTCAACGCCATCTTTTGTAACGACAACATCATCCTCAATACGTACGCCTGTTACATCTGATTTATAAATGCCAGGCTCAATCGTAAAGACCATACCTTCTTCCATCGTCATCTCATTGGCACCTGTAACAGATGGGAATTCATGCACAGAAATACCAAGACCATGTCCAAGGCGGTGCGTGAAATATTCACCATAACCAGCCTCTGTAATTGTATCACGCGCAATTTTGTCTAAGTCCATCGCACGAACACCTGGTTTTACTGCTGCGACAGCATTTGTATTGGCAGCTAAAACAGTTTGATAAATTTCTTTTTGTGCTTCACTAGGCTCCCCAAAAGCTACAGTACGTGTAATATCTGAGCAATAGCCATCGTAAATAACGCCAAGGTCAAATAGTACCATATCACCTTTTTCAATTTTACGTGCACCTGGCTTCCCGTGAGGAGAGGCAGTTTTTGGACCACTCAATACCATTGTTTCAAAAGACATTTTACAGCCTTTATCTTGAATGGCACTTTCGATTGCTGTTAGGATTTCCATTTCTGTTTTACCTTCAGCAATTTCCTTGCAACCGATTTCAATTGCATAATCGGCCAATTCAGCAGCTTTACGTAATTTTTCTAATTCACTTTCATCTTTGATTACGCGCATCGCATTAATTTTTTCGTCAAGACGCACAAAGCTAGCTTGAGGGAAAGATTGCTGTAAAGCTTCCAAGCGCTCAACAATGAGTTGTGCTTTTTCAATAGCAAATGTAGCTGGGGTGATTTGGCGTGCTACAATCGCTTGAGCAAGAACTTCCATCGAATTTTCTGTATCTTGATGACCAATTACCTCATAAGACCAACCAGCAGCCTTTGCATCTGGAATCTCCATTTGTGGACAAATTAGAAAAGGCTCCGCATCTTTAAAAATCATGACTCCTAGTAATCTTTCATGTGGATTACTTTTAAAGCCTGAAACGTAAAAAACATTGTCAGGTGTTGTTACGAATGCTGCATCGATATGATTTTGCTGCAAGTAACGTTGGATTTCTTCAACCTTTGACATTAATATGTCCTCCTTTTAGTGCATGGAAAATTTTTTACGTAAGAAAGCTTCGACT
Source organism: Lysinibacillus sp. GW823-FHT02G10 (assembly GCF_058797135.1). Taxonomy (NCBI): domain Bacteria; kingdom Bacillati; phylum Bacillota; class Bacilli; order Caryophanales; family Bacillaceae; genus Lysinibacillus; species Lysinibacillus sp. GW823-FHT02G10. The sequence continues at coordinate 356,982 of NZ_JBXAJI010000002.1, read as the reverse complement.
GCCGAAAAAAGTAGCGAGGTTTCTTATCGAGTACTGAATAATTATGCTCTAACAGGGTATAAAGCTGTTAGAGAATACTACCATTATTCTCTGTACAAGCATATCAAAAAAAGGGAAAAAGCGCATGGGTAGCGAATTAAAATGTTGGACTGTACTTTGTTAATCGAGGAGGATGTTAAGATGAAAATAAGTTATCATGGACATTCAGTTGTCAAAATTCAAACAAATGGAAAAACGATATTAATTGACCCTTTTATTAATGGCAATGGGCAAACAGACTTAAAAGTGGCTGACGAAGCGCCAGATATTATTTTACTTACACATGGCCATAATGATCATGTTGGAGATACAGTAGAATTAGCGAAGAAAAAAGATGCGCTAGTCATTGCGCCAAATGAACTGGCTAATTGGATTTCTTGGCAAGGTGTAAAAACACACCCAATGCATATAGGTGGTGCAAAGGAATTTGACTTCGGTAAAGTAAAGTTTACACAAGCCTTTCATGGCTCTTCTTATGTAACAGAAAATAACGAAATAATTTATATGGGCATGCCTGCTGGAATTTTATTATTTATTGAAGGATTAACAATTTATCATGCGGGCGATACAGCTCTTTTTGGTGATATGAAACTAATTGGTGAACGACATCCAATTGATATTGCATTCTTACCAATTGGTGATAATTTTACAATGGGGCCAGAGGATGCAGCGTGTGCAGTTTCGTTTTTAAAGCCGAAAATTGTCGTACCGATTCATTACAATACATTCCCACCAATCGAGCAAGATCCACAGATTTTTGCAGATTTAGTACAAAATACAGAAGTTCAAATTTTGAAAGCTGGTGAAAAAGTAAACTGTTTCTAATCGTTGGTAATGCTGTACTATATGAATTGACACCACGCTGGTAGTTGAAATGATGGGGAAAGTTAAACAATTTCATCACTTTATATTAAATATTTTCATAAAAAATATGGTACACTAAGAGCAGAATTGAAGCTTAGGAAATAGGTGATATTTTGTCTACAAAACATGAGAAAATTTTACAATACATCGAATCACTACCCGTGGGCGATAAAATTTCAGTACGGCAAATAGCAAAGGAAATGCAAGTGAGTGAAGGAACAGCTTACCGTGCAATTAAGGAAGCTGAAAATCGTCGCTTAGTAAGTTCTATTGAACGTGTTGGAACAATTCGTATTGAGAAAAAAAAGAAAGAAAATATTGAGCGCTTAACTTTTGCAGAAATTGTTAATATTGTAGATGGCCAAGTTTTAGGTGGTAAATCAGGTCTACATAAAACACTAACAAAATTTGTTATTGGGGCTATGCAATTAGAGGACATGATGCGTTACACTGATGCAGGTAGCTTATTAATTGTTGGTAACCGTATTAAAGCACATGAGAATGCTCTTCGAGCGGGGGCAGCTGTTTTAATCACCGGCGGTTTCGATACTACGGAAGATAATAAGTTGCTTGCAGATTCATTAGATTTACCAATTATTTCAACAAGCTACGATACGTTTACAGTAGCAACAATGATTAACCGGGCAATCTATGACCAATTGATTAAAAAAGATATTCTTTTTATCGAAGACATTTATGTACCGATGACTGACACTGCAGCATTAAAAAATGATGAAACAATTCATCATTTCCAGAAGCTGAATGAACGTACAACCCATGGTGCATTTCCTGTAGTTACCCACCAAAATAAATTGGTCGGTATGATTACCGTAAAAGACGTCATTGGTCGTGAAGAAAACGAGCTTATTGAAAAAGTAATGACGAAAAACCCAATTGCAGGCTCCATGAAAATGAGTGTCGCTTCGGCAGGGCATCGAATGATTTGGGAGGGGATTGATCTCTTACCAATTGTAGATGACGACAATATTTTACAGGGTGTTATTAGCCGTCAAGATGTACTGAAGGCGTTGCAATTAGCACAAAGACAGCCACAGCATGGTGAAACGATTGATGATTTAGTGAAAAATGAAATGAAGGTATTAGGTGATGAAGAACTCATCGTTGAATTTAAAGTCACACCACAAATGACCAATCAATATGGAGCAATTTCATACGGTGCTTTTACAACTTTACTAGCTGAGGTCGGTTCATTCGCATTAAAACGACGTAAACGTGGAGATGCAGTGGCAGAGAATATGACTATTTACTTTATTAAACCAGTCCAAATGGAAAGTACGCTAACTGTTAAGCCTCGGATTTTAGATATGAGTCGTAAGTTTGTGAAGATGGATTTTGAAGTGTATAATCAACAAATGCTTGTTGGTAAGGCAATGATGATGTTCCAACTATTAGAACGTTAAGTATTGAAAAGGGATGGCCTAGCGCAATTGCTTGGTCATCCCTTTGTTACATATATTATTGATTAATGCGGAATTCTTCCTCAACAAATTGTCCATAATGACGTGCTTTTTTTATATTTTCTACAATAACTAAGATGCCGAGCGCGGCAAGAATTGCTACAATAATAAATGTAAATAAGCTCGGGAATAAATAAGCTTGATTTAAAGCAAATGACAATATTAAGGAACCTAAGCCGATGTTCGCTTTGCTTTTATACCAGTTTTTAGCAATAGGTAATGGAGAACGGAATTGTTTTGTTTTAAAATAAAAATAAAAAACAAAAGATATGATAATCGCAAACACAAATATTAAATTGAGCATAGTAAACCTCCTAGCATAACTAGACATTATTGTAACGATAATTATGTAAAAATGCTAACGGTTCTTACTATCATTTTGGGGGAAATTATTGTGAAAAGACAAATCATCGACACAATTGAGGCCAATGAAACCATTATTATCCACCGTCATGTACGTCCTGATCCTGATGCTTATGGCTCGCAGCAAGGCTTAAAGGAGATTATTTTAGCCAATTATCCTGAGAAAAAGGTTTTTGCTGTAGGGGAACATGATGCTTCTTTATCTTTTATGGCACAGCCTGATGAAATAGCGGATGAAGTGTATGAAAATGCTTTAGTTATTGTCACTGACACGGCTAATACAGAACGTGTTGACGACCAACGCTACACAAAAGGAAAAATGGTGATAAAAATTGATCATCATCCAAATGATGATGCTTATGGTGATCTTTTATGGGTGGACACGACAGCAAGCTCTTGTAGTGAAATGATCTATGAATTATATGAAGAAGGCAAGGAAGTAGCAAACTGGAAACTTTCAGATGCTGCTGCACGCTTATTATTTGCAGGAATAGTGGGCGATACAGGCAGATTCCAATTCCCAAGTACAACAGCTAAAACATTTAAAGTTGCTGCGGATCTGATTACATATGATTTTGATCGAAACCAACTATTTGATGGCATGTACGAAATGGAGCAAAAATTACTTAATTTACAGGGATATATTTATCAAAACTTTACAATGGATGAGCATGGAGCTGCCTATGTGAAGCTAACAAAAGAATTACTGGCAGAGCATGACACTGTGCCATCTGAGGCTTCTTTATTAGTAGGCTGCCTAGGCAGTGTTAAAGATATATGCTCATGGGTTGTTTTCATTGAAGAGGGGGATCAGATCCGTGTACGATTACGTTCGAAGGGTCCCGTTATCAATACATTAGCAAAAGAATTTAACGGTGGCGGACATCCGCTTGCATCTGGTGCTACTGCCTATTCATGGGAAGAAGCAGACCTCGTTATTGCAAGATTAAAAGAGATTTGTAAAGCGTATCATTAACAGAGAAAAGGAAGGGATTCATTTGACACATGTATATACAAAGATGCATACGAGCGCGGATTTATTGAAAAGCACAATTCGGCTTGAGCAATTGATTCCTTTTTTACAAGAACAAAAGACACAAGCCTGTGCAATCGTTAATACGAAATTGTACGGGCTTTTGCCTTTTTGTAAAGCATTGCAGCAAGTAAATATCCATGCGGTTATAGGGCTTTCGGTTAACGTTCAGTGGCATGATAAAACGCTTCCCCTCGTCCTGTATGCGCAGACACAGGAGGGCTATCAACATTTATTAAAGATTAGTAGTGCGATTTCAATTAGACAAGATGATATGCTGCCTTGGAAATGGCTTGAGGGATATTCAGCAGGTTGTATAGCGCTACTTTCTTCAGACGATTTAACAGATGTAGATGACTGGCAGGCAATGGTTTCTGCTTTGGTCCAACTGTTTAACCATCACCTCTATATGGGGATTGCTAGACCTGGAGGGATAAAAGCTGAACAAGAAGATGATTTCGTTTCTTGGTGTGAAGAACATGCTATTGCACTTGTAGCCTCTCAAAGCTGTTATTTCTTGCGTCCAGAAGATCATTTTGCTTATGAAGTAGCAAGAGCAATTGATACAGGAGAAAAGCTTGGTAATACTATGCAAACAGCTGATGTACAGGGCTATTTTGCCCCAACAGCATTCGAATGGCAAAATTGGTTTGCGGATCGTCCAGATTGGCTTGATGCCAGTACGAAAATGCTTGCTTGCTGTAAAGCTGATTTACCAAAAATGCCTGTGCAAATGCCTAAATTTCCTGTACCTGAAGGTGAAACAGCTGAAAGCTTGCTTGTTAAAGAAGCATTTACTGGATTAGAAGAGCGATTCAAGCAACTGGCAATACCCGGTGCTTACCATGAACGATTACAGTATGAACTAGAAATTATTTGCTCTATGGGCTTTGCTGACTATTTTTTGGTTGTGGCGGATTTTATGCGATATGCAAAAGAAAATCGAATTTTGACGGGACCTGGACGTGGTTCCTCAGCAGGTTCGCTTGTGGCATATAGTCTTTCGATTACCCAAGTAGATCCACTTGCCTATGGTTTATTATTCGAACGTTTTTTAAATCCTGAAAGAATTACCTTACCTGATATTGATATCGATTTTGTTGATAGTAAAAGGCATCAAGTCATTCAGTATGTTGCCCAAAAGTATGGCAAAGCAAATGTCGCACAAATTATTACATTTGGTACATTGTCTGCAAAAGCAGTTGCCAGGGATGTTGCACGGGTATTTGGCTTTGATGCGGAAATGCTAGAAAAAATTTCGAAGATGATTCCAAATAAGCCGGGAATTACATTACAAAGAGCTGTAGCAGAGTCACAGGACTTTCAAGGCTGGTTAGCGGAGAATGATAAGCATTTGCGTTGGTACGAGGTGGCGTTAAAATTGGAGGGCCTACCAAGAAACTCGTCTATACATGCAGCTGGTATTGTCATCGCTCCATCGCCTTTAGTGAATACTGTACCGATTGAAGAAGGGCATGATGGTATTTATAGTACGCAATGGCCAATGGGAGATATTGAAGCATGTGGTCTCGTCAAAATGGATTTTTTAGGCTTGCGCAATCTCACTATTTTAGAGCAAATACGTTGGTCAATTTATAAAGCTGGTGGTCCTTGGATAGAATTTGAGCGAATCCCACTGCATGATGACAAGACGTTTCAACTATTACAAAGAGGGGATACGCTGGGGATTTTTCAATTAGAATCAGACGGTATGAAGCAAGCCTTGCGTGATATCTGCCCTACAACCTTTTTAGATATTGTGGCTGTAAATGCACTTTATCGCCCAGGTCCAATGGATTTTATTCCTGTCTATGCAAAACGGAAGGCTGGCAGAGAAATGGTAACGATGCCACATCCAGTGCTAGAGCCTATTTTACAAGAGACCTTTGGTGTGATCGTTTATCAAGAACAAATTATTAAAATTGCATCAGTACTGGCCGGCTTTACAATGGGACAGGCAGATTTGCTTCGCCGAGCAGTGAGTAAAAAAAATCGACAAGTTTTAGAGGAGCAACGCACAGCATTTGTTCAGGGGGCGCTACGCCAAGGCTTTGATCAGCGTTTAGCTGAAGAAGTATACGAACTGATTGTACGCTTTGCGGATTATGGTTTCCCTAAAAGTCATGCAGTGGCCTATAGTGTTATTTCCTATCAAATGGCTTATTTAAAGGCGCATTTCCCTCAAAACTTTTATGCAGCGTTATTATCAAATGCCACGGGAAATGTAGAAAAGATTCAACAATTTGTCCATGAGGCAAAAGATAAGGGCATCCCATTTTATCCACCTTCATTAAAAAGTAGTACGAAATATTTTACGGTGGAAAAGGAAGGCATTCGCTACAGCTTATCAGGAATTAAAGGTGTGCCTCATACATTTATAGAAAAAATACATGGACTCCGTCAAATAAATCCAGAGGTATTAAATAACCTATTTGATCTAGCTGTTGCCTTAAGTGCGCAGCATTTTAAGCCAAAAGTGTTGGAATCATTGATATATGCTGGGGCGCTTGATTATCTAGAAAAAGATAGAGCCGTCCTCATCATGACAGTTGAGGCAGCTTTGAAACACGCAGAACTTTTAAGGCCAACTGAAGATATTGATTTAGCATCAGCAATGGCATTTAGTTTTGGTAAACCAAAATATATGCAGGCAGAAGCAATGTCCCAGAAGGAAAAATTGATGCATGAAAAAGAGAGCTTGGGCTTTTATATTTCTACCCATCCAGTTGCACAGGAAAGACTCTTCTGGGCGGATATCAATAGTACCTGTCGAGAGTTGAAGCAGAAGCGTGATGGTACCTCCATAAAAATGATTGGTCTGATTGAAGAAGTGAAGAAAATCCGTACGAAAAAAGGTGAGCAAATGGCTTTTGTTCAGCTACAGGATGAGTTTGGAACAGTTTCCACTACATTTTTTCCACAAACCTTTCAGTTGGTCCAAGACCTGCTGGTAGAGGAGGAAATGTTATGGATTGAAGGTGTTTTAGAAAGACGTTTTGGCAAGCCGCAAATCAAAGTAAAACATGCGCAAACGACGAAAAAGATATAAAATGAAACAAGAAATTAGAAACTGCATTAAATTTTATGCAGTTTTTTCTTTACTTTTGCACAGTTATTTTGTAAGCTAGAGTCAACGTTAAAAAGTGGTCAGACCACTTTTTTGATAAGGGGAGTTAGTCGTATGGATAAAAAAACCGAACAAAAAAAAGTGTTTTTAGAAATCGTCCAACAACTACGTCAACTCATTAAAATGGAAAAAATTCAAGCAGGTGAGAAGCTACCTTCCGAACGAGTTCTATCAGAGCGTCTAGGTGTCGGGCGATCCTCTGTGAGAGAGGCTTTGCGAAGCTTAGAGTTGCTAGGGCTTATTGAAACGAGACATGGTGGTGGTACTTTTCTTGCGTCCACACATAAGCATCAGCTCGTAGAAATACTGTCGATGTTTATATTAGAAGATGAAAAATCAAAAAAAGATGTCGAATTAACGCGACAAATTCATGAAATGGAAGCAATCCGCGTAATAAGTTGTACAGAGATTCTTCGCACACTACCTGTGTGGGATAGTTTTTTTGTGAAACTAGAAATAGAAGGTACAATTAATTGTCGAGATATTTTAAGAGAACTATTAATTACGACAGGTAATCGTCTTTCATTAAAAATCTGGTTTCAATTAGCAGCTTATGATGGCGACCGTTTAAATCGAAACTCAACAGAAGATGAAAAATTAATCATTCAAACGATGTTGAAATCGATGCAGCTGGGTTACGAAAAAGAAGCATTAAAAGCTTATGAGCAGTGGATGAGTACTGTACAGAGCATTTAGACAACAACAAAGGGGGAGTCGAACATGGCAATACGTAGCTTATTTAGTGGTAATCGAAAAAAGAAAGAGGACGGGCAAGAAAAGGCATTTCCAGAAGGGTTAATGACAAAATGTCCTGAATGTCGTCACATTCAATTAACAAAAGAATTAGAAAAAAATCATAAAGTATGTACAAAATGTAGTCATCATTTCAAAATGACTGCTCAAGAACGTGTGGACTATTTCTTAGATGAAGGCTCATTCGAATCCATGGATGATCATTTACAAACAAGTAATCCTCTTAATTTCCCAGCGTATGTTGAAAAAATTGCAGCAGACCAAGAGAAAACAGGCTTGAATGAGGCTGTCCTAACAGGCGTTGGTACAATAGATGGGGAAGAAATTGTCGTAGCGATTATGGATTCGCACTTCCGTATGGGGTCAATGGGCTCTGTAGTCGGTGAAAAAATTACGCGAGCAGTAGAGAAGGCAACTGAACTAGGTGTACCATTTATTATCTTTACCGCTAGTGGTGGTGCTCGTATGCAAGAAGGCGTATTATCATTAATGCAAATGGCGAAAACTAGTGTCGCATTAAAACGCCACAGTGATCAAGGCTTATTGTTCATCTCCATCTTAACGCATCCAACAACAGGCGGAGTTTCAGCAAGCTTTGCTTCTGTTGGTGATATAAATATTGCAGAGCCACAGGCTTTGATTGGCTTTGCAGGGCGACGTGTAATTGAAGAAACTGTACGAGAAAAACTACCAAGTGATTTCCAAACAGCAGAATTTTTATTAGAGCATGGTCAGCTTGATGCCATTTTCCATCGCAAAGATTTACGTAAACAAGTTTCTTTACTTGTAAAAATGCATACGAAAGGCGGCGTACAACATGTCTAAAAATTTAGCATTTGAAGAACCAGTCGTACAATTACGTGAGAAAATTGATGAATTAAAAACAATTGCTGCTGAAGCAGAAGTTGATATGTCTGGTGAAATCGAGAAGCTTGAAACACGTTTATCACAATTAGAGCAATCGATTTATGCCAATATGAAGCCGTGGGATCGTGTGCAAGTAGCAAGGCATCCAGAAAGACCTACAACGCTTCAATATATTGAAGCAATGTGTGAAGATTTTATTGAATTACATGGTGATCGTACATTTGGTGATGATGCAGCCATTCTTGGTGGGATTGCCATTTTCGAAGGGCAACCAGTAACAATAATTGGACATCAACGTGGTAAGTCTACTAAGGAAAATATCCGTCGTAATTTTGGTATGCCTCATCCAGAGGGGTATCGAAAAGCACTACGCTTGATGAAGCAAGCTGAAAAATTCAAACGACCAATTATTTGTTTTATTGATACAAAAGGTGCTTACCCAGGGAAAGCTGCTGAGGAACGTGGTCAAAGTGAAGCAATCGCTAGAAACCTTGTAGAAATGGCTGGCTTAACTGTGCCTGTAATTAGTATCGTTATTGGTGAAGGAGGAAGTGGTGGTGCATTAGCATTAGGTGTAGCAAACCGTGTCTTTATGCTTGAGAACTCGACTTACTCTGTTATTTCGCCAGAGGGAGCGGCATCTATTTTATGGCGTGATGGTAGTCTGGCTAAGCAGGCAGCAGAAGCCATGCGTATCACAGCACCTGATTTGAAAGAACTTGGTGTAATTGATGGCATTATTCCTGAAATTATTGGTGGAGCACATCGCAATGTAGCAAAACAGGCCCTTTCTATTAAAGAATGCATTAGTGACACACTTCATGCATTAAATTCTTTAAATGGAGAACAATTAGTTGAAGATCGCTATGAAAAATTTAAAAAAATTGGACAGTATACAGAAGTGTAAATCTGTTTGTAAAAAGATGAATGTTGTTTACTTTAATAGGATATAAAATTTAAAAGCTATATATTTGCTCGTTAAGAGACAAAATTTGTTTCTTAACATATTAAAAAGCTATAAAAATTAAAGAAGATAATAGCGCATAATAAACGCCAGACTTCTTGAAAAAATGTTAGATTTAGGATGTTTTTAGGTGGAAAGAGTGTGTGAAAGCGCATTCTTTTCATTTTTTATGTAAAAGTTATGTTTTTGTATCCCCAGAACCCTTACATAGTTTGTTTTTTCATGTTAATGTGAATAATAATAGTAACTGCAGGAGGTTCGACAATGAAAAAAATTGCTGTATTAACTAGTGGTGGAGATGCGCCTGGAATGAACGCTGCTATTCGAGCGGTCGTTCGTAAGGCAGCATTTCATGGAATTGATGTTGTCGGAATTAAGCATGGTTATGAAGGCTTAGTAAAAGGATTTATGGAAGAACTTGATTTAGGTGCAGTTGGTGGTATTATCCAACGCGGTGGCACGCATTTGAATTCGGCAAGATGCCCAGAATTTAAAGAAGATGCTGTTCAGCAACGAGGTATTGAGAATTTACGAGCTGCTGGTATTGAAGGACTTGTTGTCATTGGTGGTGATGGATCTTATCGAGGTGCCATGGATTTGGTGAAAAAAGGCTTCCCTGTTGTAGGGGTACCTGGAACAATTGACAATGATATTCCTGGAACTGAATATACGATTGGCTTTGATACAGCCCTAAATACAGTAGTAGAATCCATTGATAAAATCCGAGATACTGCTACATCTCATGAAAATTCTTTCATTGTAGAGGTAATGGGACGTGATGCAGGAGATATCGCTTTATGGGCAGGTCTTGCTGCTGGTGCTGAAACAGTTTTAATTCCAGAAGAAGATTATAATTTAGATGATATTGTCGCACGCTTAGATCGTGGTGCTGCACGTGGTAAAAAGCATAGTATTATTATTGTGGCAGAGGGTGTTATGTCAGGAAGTGAGCTGGCAAAACTGTTAAAAGAAAAAACAGGAAAAGAAACACGTGTTTCAGTATTAGGTCATATCCAACGTGGTGGATCACCTACAGCAAGAGATCGCGTATTAGCGAGTCAGTTTGGCGCACATGCAGTTGAATTACTTATGGAAGGCAAGGCTGGTCGAGCAGTAGGTATTCGCAATCATCAAGTCATTGATTATGATATGCCAGAGGCTTTTGAAAAGAATCATGAGGCTGATGTAAGCCTATATACACTAATGAAAGAACTATCAATATAATTTGTTATAAAACGGAGTGGGCAAAAATGAGAAAAACAAAAATCGTATGTACAATTGGACCTGCAAGTGAGTCACCAGAAATTTTAGAAAAATTAATCGAAGCAGGTATGAATGTAGCCCGCTTGAATTTTTCACACGGATCACATGAGGAACATGCAGGGCGTATTCATTTAATTCGTGAAGTGGCACAAAAATTAAATAAACCAGTGGGAATTTTACTTGATACAAAGGGACCAGAAATTCGTACACATAACATGAAAAATGGCGAGCTTCATTTGTCAGCAGGTCAAGTAATTGATATTTCAATGACAGAAGTAGAAGGTACTGAGACGAGCTTTTCTGTCACATATGAGCGCTTAATTGAAGACGTTGAGCAAAATTCAATTATTTTACTTGATGATGGACTAATTCAACTACGTGTATTAGCAACGGATATGGAAAAAGGATTAATTCATACAATTGTTGAAAATGCTGGCGTACTAAAAAATAAAAAGGGTGTTAACGTACCAGGTGTTTCTGTACAACTACCAGGTATCACAGAAAAAGACGCACAAGATATTTTATTTGGTATCGAACAAGGTGTTGATTTTATTGCTGCTTCATTTGTTCGTCGTGCAAAAGATGTTCTTGAAATTCGTGAATTGCTTGAACAAAATGGTGGTAGTCATATTCAGATCATCCCCAAAATTGAAAACCAAGAGGGTGTCGATAACATCGATGAAATCATCCTGGTATCTGACGGTTTAATGGTTGCTCGTGGAGATCTTGGTGTTGAAATTCCAGCAGAAGAAGTACCACTTGTACAAAAGAAATTAATTCTAAAATGTAATCAAGTTGGTAAACCGGTAATTACGGCAACTCAAATGTTAGATTCCATGCAGCGTAACCCACGACCAACACGTGCAGAAGCAAGTGATGTAGCCAACGCAATTATTGATGGAACAGATGCTATCATGTTATCTGGTGAAACTGCCGCAGGTCTTTATCCAGTTGAATCGGTACAAACGATGAATAAAATTGCACAACGTACTGAAAATTCATTAGATTATCGATCAATTGTTTCTACACGTAGTCGTGAGAAAGAAGCAAATATGACAGAGGCAATTTCACAAGCTGTAGCTTATACTTCTATCAACTTAGGGGTGAAAGCCGTATTAGCTCCAACTGAAAGTGGTAATACAGCGAGAATGATTGCGAAATATCGACCAGGAGTGCCAATTGTTGCCGTAACAGGCTCTACAAATACAGCTCATACATTAACACTAGTATGGGGCGTATACCCAATTGTGTGTCAACGTGTGACAACAACAGATGAAATTTTAGAACTAGCTGTGGATGAAAGCTTGAAGCATGGTTTTGTTACACATGGAGACGCAGTTGTCATTACAGCAGGTGTACCTGTAGGTGAAGCGGGTACAACAAACTTAATGAAAGTTCACATTATTGGAGATTTACTTGCACGCGGACAAGGGATCGGAAAAGCATCAGTTGTTGGTAAAACAGTGGTTGCTAAAAATGCTGCTGAGGCACTTGCCTACGATACAGACGGATGCATTCTTGTTACAGTCGGTTCAGATCGTGATATGATGCCTGCTTTAGAAAATTGTATTGGCCTAATTACTGAAGAAGGTGGACTTACTAGCCATGCAGCAGTTGTAGGGTTAAGCCTAGGTATTCCAGTAATCGTTGGTGTAAAGGAAGCAACTACATTAATCCGTCATGGTCAAGAAATTACAATGGACGCTGAAACAGGTGTGATTTACAAAGGACATGCAAGCGTTCTTTAATAATTAACAAAAAGCTCTAGTGCGGTTTGTTGTACTAGAGCTTTTCCATAAAGGTTGTACACACACTTTATGGAAACTATTAATTCCTTCCTTTAACAGAAGTTGCTTTCTCATAGAATAGGTCTATTCATTTTTTTATGAAACTAAACGGGCTATAATAACGTATAAAAGGTATAGCTTTTCAAGTAGAAAGGAGAAAAATATGCGAAAAATTTTTCTTGGTTTCATTGTCTACACATTAGCCGAATTGACGTTATTAATAGTCATTGGACAAAATATTGGTGTTTTAAGTACATTATTGCTCATTATTGCTACGAGTGTGATTGGGATTTATGTCATGAAAAATAAAGGTATGAACTCTGTTCAAAATGTGAAAAATACATTGGCACGCGGAGAAGCGCCAGGAGCTGCATTAGTGGATACTTTCTTAACTTTTGGTGGTGGTTTGCTTTTAGCGTTACCTGGATTTTTAACAGATGTCCTAGGTTTATTCCTACTCATGCCATTTTCTCGAAAAATGTTCCAACCTATTGTCTATTACTGGATGCGTAAAAAAATGAAAAAAGGTCAATTCATCATCGTTCAAAGATAGAGTTTTCTTTCAGTTTTACAGCTAGAAATAAAAAGATAGGGCTCAGTAATATACCATAAAAGCCAAATAATAGAATAGAGGCAGCGCTGATAAAGAATGTATGGAATGTGCGTAGCTGAAGCGTATTGGACCAAAGCATTGAATCGGCTAGCTGCCTTGTTAATTGTACAAATAAATAGAGTAGTAAAATGGCCACACATAAAAAGGTATTGCCATTGAAATAAAAATAAATGCTCATTGGCACAAGAAAAACGCCAATTCCGAAAAACGGTAGTACATCTGCAAATGCTACAATAAATGCTTTAATAATGGCTTGTTCAAATTGAAGGATCATAAAGCCAGCACAAAGAATGAGTAGGGTAATCGTAAATAATTGAAACTCTACAAATAAGAAATAATGAAAAAGTTGCATGATTTTTGCAAAATGAGATTGCCACTCTTGACGATATTTTTTAGGCACATATTGAAAGAACCAATAGCGTGATTTACGTGTTTCTAGAAGCGCAAAGTAATAAGCGACTAAAAAGATGAAAACCTCAATGACATGCTTCATTAATAATTGGAAAAGATCTGCTGTATATACGATGATGGAATCGAAAATGGACAGTGATTTTTCTTTTAAAACTTGTACAAACATGGATTCATATTCACTGAAAAGCGGGAAATTTTGTAAAGTCTCTCGAATTTCTGGAAAAATGACGATAATACTGTTAATAGATATGACAACTAGTAGAAAAATACAGGTTAATATTAATACTTCCACAATAATTGCTGCAATCCAATACGCAATCCTACAATATTTGTGTAAAAAATTTATGATAGGATACGTCGAAAATGATAAAAAAATTGCGAGTGACACAGGTAATACAAACCAAAGTATGACTAAATAAAAAATAAATAGCAAAACGCTCGTAGTTCTTTCGTATGAAAAATACTTTAAATTCCTCATTTTTACAAATTCACCCCAAACCAATTGATAAATTAATGTCAAAATATACAAAAAAATCTCTTTAGGACAATTATATAGTCGTTCGGACGTCTTTTTCTTTATTTGGAGGATTTTCATTCACAAAGCTGTCAAAAATGATTATAATAGCAATGTAAGCGATTTACTTAATGGTTCATATGAGCAAAATTCGTAAATGCAACATAAAAAACGCATTTGCAACAAAAAAATAAGTATGAGGGAGCGATAATTTATGTCAGCAACTAAAGGTTTAGAAGGTATCGTAGCAGCGGAATCTAAAATCAGTTCAATTATCGATGACACACTTACATATGTTGGTTACAACATTGATGATTTAGCAGAAAATGCGTCATTCGAAGAGGTAATTTACCTGTTATGGCATACTCGTTTACCAAAAGAGGACGAGCTAGCTGAATTAAAACAACAATTGGCAGACAACATGTCAATTCCGCAAGCGATTGTCGACCAATTTAAAACATACCCACTTTCAACTGTACATCCAATGGCTGCATTGCGTACTGCAGTATCTTTACTTGGTGTATTCGATGAAGAAGCGGATGTTATGGATCCAGAAGCAAACTACCGTAAAGCAATTCGTCTTCAAGCTAAAATTGCTACAGTAGTAACTGCTTTTGCACGTGTTCGTAAAGGTTTAGAACCAGTTTCACCAAAACCTGAACTAGGATATGCGGCAAACTTCTTATACATGCTTAAAGGCGAAGAGCCAGCAGATATTGAAATTGAAGCATTCGACAAAGCATTAGTATTACATGCTGACCATGAGTTAAATGCATCTACATTCACTGCACGTGTATGTGTAGCTACATTATCTGACGTTTATTCAGGTGTAACTGCAGCGATCGGTGCATTAAAAGGACCACTTCACGGTGGAGCAAATGAGCAAGTTATGAAAATGTTAACTGAAATTGGCTCACTTGAAAATGTTGAATCTTATATTCAAAATAAATTAGACAACAAAGAAAAAATCATGGGCTTCGGTCACCGTGTATATCGTAAAGGCGACCCTCGTGCTCCGCATTTACGCGTAATGTCTAAAAAATTAACTGAGCTAACTGGTAAACCAGAGCTTTACGAAATGTCAGTTAAAATCCATGACATGATCGTAGAACAAAAGAAATTACCTGCAAACGTAGATTTCTTCTCTGCGTCAGTGTATGATTCTTTAGGTATTGATCATGACCTGTTCACACCAATTTTCGCAGTATCACGTACTTCAGGTTGGGTGGCACATATCCTTGAGCAATATGCTAATAACCGCCTAATCCGTCCACGTGCTGAGTATGTTGGACCAGGCATGCAAAAATATGTTCCAATCAGCGAGCGCTAATTTGGAAAATATGCTAGAATGTTTGGGACTGTGTTATCACTAACACAGTCCTATGATTATGAATTTAGGAGGCAACAGAATGTCAAACAAAATTGTAGTTGAAAATGGCGTACTTAATGTACCAAACAATCCAGTAATTCCTTTCATCGAAGGTGATGGAATTGGTCCAGATATCTGGGCAGCAGCATCACGCGTAATTGACGCAGCAGTAGAAAAAGCTTATAACGGTGAAAAGAAAATTGAATGGTTAGAAGTTTTAGCTGGTGAAAAAGCATTTAACCAAACTGGTGAATGGTTACCACAAGAAACTTTAGACAAAATTAATGAATACTTAATTGCAATCAAAGGTCCTCTTACTACACCAATCGGTGGTGGTATCCGCTCTCTTAACGTAGCATTACGTCAACAACTTGACTTATATGTATGCTTACGCCCAGTACGTCACTTTGATGGAGTGCCTTCTCCAGTTAAACGCCCAGAAGACGTTGATATGGTTATCTTCCGTGAGAACACTGAAGACATCTACGCTGGTATTGAATTCGAATCTGGTTCAGAACAAGCTCAAAAAATCATCAACTTCCTACAATCTGAATTTGGTGTAAATCAAATCCGCTTCCCAGAAACTTCTGGTATCGGTGTTAAACCTGTATCTAAAGAAGGTACTGAGCGTTTAGTACGTTCTGCTATCGAATACGCAATTAAACATAAACGCCCATCTGTTACTTTAGTTCATAAAGGTAACATCATGAAATTCACTGAAGGTGGATTCAAAAAATGGGGTTATGAATTAGCAGAAAAAGAATTTGCTGATCAAACTTTCACTTGGAACCAATACGATGCTATCAAAGCTGAACAAGGTGAAGAAGCAGCAAACAAAGCTCAATCTGATGCTTTAGCAGCTGGCAAAATCTTAGTGAAAGATTCTATCGCTGATATCTTCTTACAACAAATCTTAACTCGTCCAACTGAGTTCGATGTAGTAGCTACAATGAACTTAAATGGTGACTATATTTCTGATGCTTTAGCTGCACAAGTTGGTGGTATCGGTATCGCTCCAGGAGCTAACATTAACTATGTTACTGGCCATGCGATCTTCGAAGCTACTCACGGTACAGCTCCAAAATATGCTGGTTTAGATAAAGTAAACCCATCTTCAGTATTACTTTCAGGTGTATTAATGCTTGAACACTTAGGATGGCAAGAAGCTGCTGACATGATCACTCAATCTGTTGAGAAAACAATTTCTTCTAAAGTTGTTACTTATGACTTCGCACGTTTAATGGACGGCGCTACAGAAGTGAAATGTTCAGAATTCGCTAATGAGTTAATCAAAAACCTATAATTTTCTATTCTACAATAGAATTTATCGCTAAAGCGGATGCTTTTTTCTGCCGATATAATTAGGGTGACAGTAAATTTAAATTGAATATTTACGATAAACTTGTTTAATTGAGGGAGTGAGATGTAAGTCTCCTCCCTCTTTTAAAATATATAACCTAATTTTAAAGGAGCGTATTCAAATGTCTCTGAAACGAAAAAAAATCTCAGTTATCGGTGGCGGTTTTACAGGCGCTACTGCAGCATTTTTAGCAGCTCAGAAAGAACTTGGTGACGTCGTATTAGTGGATATTCCACAAGCAGAAAACCCTACAAAGGGTAAGGCGCTAGATATGTGGGAGGCAGCACCAATACAAGGGTTTGACTCTTATGTGCAAGGTACTTCTAATTATGCAGATACGGCGAATTCTGACGTAGTGATCATTACCGCTGGTGTTGCACGTAAACCAGGTATGAGCCGTGATGACCTTGTTCAAATCAATCAGAGTGTTATGAAAACTGTTTCAAAAGAGATTGCTACGCATTCACCAAATGCTACAATCCTTGTACTGACAAACCCAGTTGATGCCATGACATACACAGTATACAAAGAAACTGGCTTCCCTAAAAACCGTGTAATTGGTCAATCAGGTGTTCTTGATACGGCTCGTTTCTGTGCATTTGTGGCAGAAGAACTTAAGATTTCAGTGAAAGATATTACTGGTTTTGTATTAGGTGGTCACGGTGACACAATGGTACCGTTAACACGTTATTCATTTGCTGGTGGTATTCCGTTAGAATCACTTATTTCTGCTGAACGTTTAGAAGAAATTGTTGACCGAACGCGTAATGGTGGAGCAGAAATTGTCAACTTACTTGGTAACGGCTCTGCCTATTATGCGCCTGCTGCGGCACTAATAGAGATGGCTGAAGCTATTGTAAAAGACCAAAAACGTATTTTACCATCTATTGCTTATTTAGAAGGCGAGTACGGCTATCATGATTTATACTTAGGTGTTCCTACATTACTTGGCGAAAACGGTATTGAAAAAATCTTTGAGCTAGAATTAACGGACAAAGAAAAAGCAGCTTTAGATCAATCAGCAGAAGCAGTTCGTAATGTGATGAAAATTTTAGTGTAGAATATCAGTCTAAATCTTAAAACGAGTAGGGAATGTTCCTGCTCGTTTTTTTATGTTTCCAGGGTCGAGAAAGGTAAGGTTCTTCTGCTTTTCATTGTACTTTTAGCATAAAATTGATACTATGAATGTAGTATGATAGAAAAGGGGTTGGCGTATCTTTGCTTCAAAAAAATAGTAAACTTGGTCTCACAATCGATGAAATTACAGTTGGCGAGAAAATCCATATCACTGAAAAAATTGAAGATAGGGATCTATTGCTTTATTTAGGCCTTACAAACGATAGTAACCCGCTTTATATTCAACATGATTATGCTGCTATGACACCTTTTCAAAAGCCAATTGTGCCGACAATTATGTTAAATGGTATTATTACATCAGCTGTGTCAAAGTATATTCCAGGACCAGGTGCACGAATTATTGAGCAACATTTAAAATATTTAGGACCTCTCTATCATTATGAATTGTTCGATACGCTATTAGAGGTTACAGCAATCAATAAATATGACAATACCATCACTGTATCTGTCCACTCATATAATGAGCAGAAGCAGCTTGTAATTGAAGGTTTATTGCTTGTGACTCCACCACTTGCGCTATAGACGTCTTGAGATTTGAAATGGGGGTTTCAAATCACTAACGGAGGCATTAGACATGACAAAAACGATTTTAGTAATTGAAGATGAATTTTCGATTGCAACATTATTGAAATATAATTTAGAACAGGCAGGCTATGTAGTAGAAACAGCTGCTGATGGTCAGGAAGGGCTTGAAAAAGCAATCGACTTACAGCCAAATTTAATTCTTTTAGATTTGATGCTTCCAAAACTAGATGGCATGGAGGTCTGTAAACAAATACGACAGCAACGTATGAATACGCCAATTATTATGCTAACTGCTAAAGATGACGAATTTGATAAAGTTCTTGGTCTTGAGTTGGGAGCAGATGATTACATGACAAAGCCTTTTAGTCCTCGTGAAGTTTTAGCGCGTGTCAAGGCTGTATTAAGACGTTTCACGCAAAATGTTGTCGCAGATGATAAGGATGAGGCGCAGGAAAAAATGTATGAGTTTGGACAATTGCGAGTGTACCCAGAGCGATTTGAAGTATTTTTACAGGATGAGGCACTGGAATTTACACCAAAAGAGTTTGAGCTACTCATCTATTTACTTGAAAATAAAAATCGTGTATTAACACGTGATCAGCTATTAAGTGCTGTATGGAAATATGATTTTGCTGGCGATACTCGAATTGTGGATGTACACATTAGCCACCTTCGCGATAAAATTGAAGAAAATAGCCGTAAGCCGATGTTTATAAAAACAATTAGAGGTCTTGGTTATAAATTTGAGGAGCCGAAAACGACATGAAATCGATGAGCAACCGCTTATTCTTGACATTCATGCTTTTACTTGGAACGATACTAGCTGTCCTAATGATTGTTATAGGTCAGCTTTTTCCTGTTTATATCGAGCAATATAACGAGCAAGCAACCACTGAGATACGGACATCAATGGACCAAGTAATCGATGAACGCAAAATGGATTTAACGAAGGAAGATCAGGAAGCTTTGTACGCAGCTCAGGCTATGGAACGAGACGAATCCTTATTGAACTATGTGCGTGCTCGCCTTTACGGAGTACTGGCTATTCTCTTTACCATCACGTTGATATTAATAGCAATTATAAGCCGTTATATGATACGTAACTTTACTGCACCGATTGATAATGTGACAGACACTGCCCTTGAGCTTGCAAAGGGTAACTATCGTGCACGTGCTCAAGAAAATGAGCATGAACGGATGATACCACTGAGTCATTCCATAAACATATTGGCACGGAATTTGCAAGATATTACAACGATACGTGAAGTAGAGGAAGAAAGACTGAAAACCTTAATTGAAAATATGGGGAGCTCCCTTATGATGATTGGTCGTGAGGGGAATATTTCCATTGTAAATCGAGTATTTCTAGAGCGCTTTGGAATGCAGCTTGATGATGTACAAGGAAAGGTTTTTCGTACAATAGGCTTACCTAAATCATTAGAACAATTTATCGATCATGTTTTTCTGACAGAAATGCCTTATCGACAACAAATTAAAATGGAAGTACAGCAAGAACTTTATAACAAAGAAGTTTATGGGGCACCGGTCATCGGGGACCACGGACGATGGCTAGGCGTTGTTATCGTTATGCATGATATAACTGAACTAGTTCGATTAGAACAAATTCGGAAAGACTTTGTTGCGAATGTATCACATGAATTACGCACACCTATTACATCTATTAAAGGCTTTTCAGAAACTTTATTGGATGGGGCCTATAAAGACGAAAAAATGCTGATTTCCTTTTTGGAGATTATATATAAAGAAAGTAATCGACTTCAAATGCTGATTCAAGATTTACTAGAGCTCTCAAAGATCGAGCAGCATGGTTTTACTGTCAATATTATGCCGATGGGCTTACAGGATGTTCTAATTCGTGGAGCAGAATTGACAGCTCCGCGATTGGATGAAAAAAATATGAGCTTCCAGGTGGATATCGAACGAGATGTCCAGGTTATGGGGGATGCCAATCGTATCATTCAGATTGTGACGAATTTAATTACCAATGCGATTACATATTCACCTGAAAACACGACTGTTTCTATTCGATTAAAGGAAAATGAAACACATGGCATTATCGAAATAGAGGATCAAGGAATTGGTATTGAAAAACATGAAATAGCGCGCGTTTTTGAAAGATTTTATCGGGTGGATCGAGCGAGAAGTCGTAATTCTGGTGGAACAGGCTTAGGCTTAGCGATTGTTAAGCATCTAGTCGAGGCGCATCATGGCCGAATTCAAGTAGAGAGTGAAGTCGGCATAGGAACTAAAATGATTGTCATGATTCCGAAAAATTAACAAATCCTTTACATGAACAACATGTTACATTCATATTTGGGCACTATACTTATTTCTAGAAACCCCCAATATGATTGTTAAGACGATGACCATAAAAATCTAATAGAAGATTTTTAACTGCTTTATATTCCCCACAGAAAGAATTTAGTGTTTTTTAGACACTAGGTTCTTTTTCTGTTTTACAGGGAACGTAAATAGGTGTAAAGTATAGTAGCATAAAGTTTAACAACCATCTTACCCGCGATTGTCTGTTAGACGAACGCTTTGACAGTCAGTGAATCAACCTTCTTATCATTCGAATCGTGTTTTCCTGACTGTTGAGGCAGAGAAAAAAATGAGAGAAGGATGACCATGAAAATCGTCAAAAGTATCGTGCAAATCGGCTATCTTTATATCCTATTATTAATCGGAAATACTATTGCACGCCTACTTCACTTGCCGATTCCAGGGAGTATAATAGGACTTGTCCTATTATTTTTGCTGTTACAGTTTCATATAATCAAGCTTGAATGGATTGAATTAGGAGCAGCCGTACTATTAAGTGAACTCTTATTATTCTTTATTCCATCTGCCATCGGTGTTATTGATTATCATGCCTTATTTGGTGTGCAAGGAATGAAGGTTGTGCTGGTCATTGTCGTGAGTGCCATTGTGGTAATGTTTGTAACGGGGTATACAGCACAATGGCTAGAGCAGCGAAAGAAGGGTGATGCGATATGACTTTATTAATCGCCATTGTCAGCTTACTTGGGACCGTTGCTATTTTTTATATTTGTAAAATGTTTTATAAAAAATATAAAAAAGAATGGTTGACACCTATGCTGATTACACCTTTAGTCATTATAGGTATTTTACTACTGACAGATGTATCTTATAAATCCTACAATTCTGGAGCGAGTGTCTTAACAAATTTACTAGGACCAGCAACCGTTGCGTTTGCCGTTCCTATATATAAAAATGTCAACCTATTAAAAAAACACGCATTTGAAATTTTCATCAGCATTGCTGTTGGTTCAGCGGTTGCTATTGTGTCATCTTTTATGATGGCTCTATTGGTGGGCTTAAATGATGAGTTGGTGCATAGTTTAGTGCCACGTTCTGTAACAACACCTATTGCGATGGATATTTCTAATATGATTGGTGGTTCTCCTACGCTTACAGCTGTTTTCGTTATGACGACTGGTATTTTAGGAAGCTTGTTAGCACCAATCGTTATCAAAGTATGTCGTTTTCACAGACCTTCATCTAGAGGATTAATGCTTGGTATGGGTGCTCATGGAACGGGTACATCAAAAGCATTTGAATTTGGAGAGCTAGAAGGCACATTTGCTAGTCTAGCGATGATCGTTGCTGCATTAATTAGTATTGTATTATCCACTACCATTTTCCCAGTATTTGAACATCTGGTTATCAATATCCTGTTGCCCTAAAGGTAACAGGATTTTTTTGCATTGATAAGCTTTTGTTAAGAGTGAGATACAGAGGATTCTGTCCTTTACAATCATTATATGAAAATATTTTGAAACTTTTTATAAGGGTTCACCGTAAACAATAGTACTAAGCAAAAGGAGGAACAGACATGAGTGTGAAAAGGACACTAATGATTGTTGGACTTGGAATATTTGGAATTATTGCACTTATTACAGTTTTTACTTCATGGTACACGGTAGATGAATCAGAGCAAGCTGTGGTTATTACATTTGGTCGTGCCGATGATACAGTAACAAATCCAGGTCTTCATTTTAAATTACCTTGGCCCGTCCAATCCGTAGAAATTTTGTCAAAAGAAACGTTTAGTCTGCAATTTGGTTATAAGCAAAATAAAGCAGGTGAGTTAGAGGCATACGATGCCGAAACAAAAATGATTACGGGGGATGAAAATATTGTCTTAACAGACCTTGTTGTTCAATGGAAAATTACAGAGCCTAATAAGTTTTTATTTAATTCACAGGATCCAGAAAGAATATTACATAGCGCGACATCGAGTGCCATTCGTTCTATAATCGGAAGCTCTTCTATCGATGCAGCGTTAACAGAAGGTAAAGCTGACATCGAAGCAAATACTCGCCAATTATTAGTTTCTCTTATTGAAAAATACGATATTGGAATAAGCGTTTTAGGTGTGAAATTGCAAGATGTAGAATTGCCAAATAAAGATGTGCGTGCTGCATTCACTGCTGTAACAGATGCACGTGAAATGAAAAATACAAAAATAAATGAAGCTGAAAAATATGAAAACCAACGCATTAGTGAAGCTGAAGGCGAACGTGATGCTATTATGTCGAAAGCAAAAGGAACTAAAACAGCCCGTATCGAGCAAGCACAAGGGGATGTAGCGGTCTTTAATAAAATGTATGAGCAATACAAGGGCAATCAGCAAATTACACGAGAGCGGTTAATTATAGAGACGCTTGAAAATGTCCTACCGAAAGCACAAATTTACATTATGAATGATGATGGTAGTACGATGAAGTATTTACCACTACAGCAACTACAGCCTCAACAGTCGCAACAGACACAAACAGAGAAAAAAGAGGGGAGCGGTAACTAATGGACCAAAAAAATAATGATCTAGAAAAATTCCTCAATTTCTTATCTGGCAAAAGTAAAAAAGCTGCTCCTTCAGAAGGTGATTCGGGAGACAATGTAGTTAAAATGTCGAAGAAAGGACCGAAGAATCCTAAAAAATATATCTCTCTAGCTGTAACCTTAACGGTCATATTCGCTCTAGTGATTACTTTATTAACGAATATTTATATAGTTAAAGAATCAGAGTATGCTGTTGTTCGGCAGTTTGGAGAGGTTGTTAAGTTTGAGCGTGAACCAGGTTTAAATATGAAAATTCCTTTTATTCAAAGTGTCACAAAGTTACCAAAAAACCAAATGACATATGAGATTTCGGAAGAAGAAATTAATACAAAGGATAAAAAACGAATTATTATTGATAATTATGCTGTATGGCGTATTACGGATCCTAAGCTCTTGATTTCGAATGCTGGTACGATAGAAAAAGTTGAATCACGTATGGAAGAGTTCATTTATTCTGTTATTCGCTCTGAACTTGGCCGAATTAACTATACGGAGATTATAAATGATGAGGATTCTTCTCGAGGCAGCATAAACGATCAAGTAACTGAACGTGTTAATGAACTTCTTTCCAACGATAACTATGGTATTGAAGTAGTAGATGTACGTATACGTCGCATTGATTTACCGACTGAAAATGAACAATCCGTTTTTACGAATATGATTTCAGATCGTGAATCAATTGCACAAAAGTATCTTTCAGAGGGAGATGCACAGAAACGTCGTATTGAGGCACAAACGGATCAACACGTACAAGAAATGCTTGCTAAAGCAAGTAAAGAAGCTGCTTTAATTCAAGCTGAAGGAGAAGCAGAGGCTGCAAAGATTTACAATAAATCTTTCTCTCAAGATCCTGAATTTTATTCTTTATACCGCACATTAGAATCCTATAAGAAAACGGTTGGGGAAGATACGGTTATTATCTTGCCAGCTACTTCACCATATGCCAACATCTTGTCTGGTTATATTAAATAAACGCAGTTTAAAGTCGTCTCTGTCTTGAAGGAGACGACTTTTTTGTTGCACGAATTATAACTATCCGTGAAATCGAATTACTATAGTATGAAAATAATAGAAATTTATAAGTTTGTATTCCCGAATCAGCTATAATTTGATAGAATGATAATGTTTAAAAAAGAATAGTTGGGGGTAAGGGCTTTGAAATTACAAATTAGCAAATGGCTCCAAAATTTAGGGATTGCTTGTAGTATAGCTTCGATATTAACACTTTTCTACCGTCTATCCGATTTTTCGTGGGTGACGAAAAGTGTTTATCATATACCAGTATTTTTTGTTTGTATCTTTTTAATCAGTATCATTATTGCAGATGATGTAAGAAACCTTTTTAAGAAATTATTTTGGTATGAAAAAAGAAAGGTCAAGCGTCCTATTTGGCAAGTTGGAATTGGCTTAATCTTCTTTTTGGCACAAATTAGTACAGTAATGGTATTTAATCAAGAGCTAACATATCCACAATTAGGCGGCATGCCGTTATTTCTTGTGTTTGCTTTTATGAATGCATTTATATTAACTGTCATCTATGAAGAAGTTTTTTATCGTACTTCAAATCAATAATAACTATTAAGAACTTTCATTTACAGGAGACTTGTCCTTGAATGAAAGTTTTTGCTTTTTAGTAATGGATGTAATACGTCTTATGCCTTGTAAATACGTAAATTATTAACATTTGTCAGTATTGCCCTTATTTAATCTGTAGTACAGTCAAGTTATTGAGAATAGTCAATGACTAAACTTGATAGGCAGATGCATACATACCATATTGAATTTTTTAACCTAGTTTTAACCTTTAGTATGTATGATAAGCAAAGATTCATTTTAATAGGAGGTAATAAAGATGAAAAAGGTCGTGTTTGGAAGTGCTTTAGCAGTCGGATTATTATTTAGTGGGGCAGGGCAATCCTCTGCTAATAGCCTAATTCAACCAATTGATATTCAAGGCATGGATCTAGAATCAGCATTACAAGCAGTCCAATCACAGCGAGCACAGCTGTTAGAAAATCAGCTTAAGGATCAACTAGAGGATGTTCAACAACGAAATCAACAGCTAGCTGATTTGAATGCACAGCAAGGTCAAATGGATATGCTCCGTTTACAAAGTATGAATAGTAAACGAAATGAGGCTTTTGATGTAATGACTAATTTTGTGAAAAAAATGCAGGATAGTCGTTCATCTATTATAGGTAATATGCGTTAAGGAGTTAAAATATTTTAAACAAGTCAACCGCTGCGCGCGCGGTTGGCTTTTTTGAATGAATAGGAATGCTAAAGTAGCGGATAAAGTCTTAAAAGTGGTGGATAAACCATTAAAAATAATGGATAACCTTGAGGGTGGACACCTGCTTTTTTTACTTGAAATGTATTGTTATGATAAAGTAGAAGAAGAAGACAACGCAGGAGGATAAAATCATGACCAAGGAAAAATTACTATTATTGGACGGTAATAGTTTAGCGTATCGCGCGTTTTTTGCGTTGCCATTGCTAACGAATGATAGTGGCATTCATACTAATGCTGTATACGGCTTTACAACAATGCTACAAAGAATATTAGAGGAAGAACAGCCAACCAAAATATTGGTTGCTTTTGATGCTGGGAAAACAACATTCCGCCATGAAACCTTTACAGAATATAAAGGAGGACGTCAAAAGACACCACCAGAATTATCAGAGCAATTTCCTTATTTACGAAAGCTCATTGATGCGTATGGTATTAAGCAATATGAGCAGGAGTTATATGAAGCGGATGATATTATCGGAACGCTTGCTAAAGAGGCTTCGTCGCAGGATATGGATGTTATCATCGTTTCTGGAGACCGTGATTTAACTCAGCTGGCGACAGAGCAAGTAACCGTTTATATAACGAAAAAAGGTATTACGGAAATAGAGAAAAATACACCAGCCTTTATTGCGGAAAAGTATGGGTTAACGCCGCTCCAAATTATTGATATGAAAGGCTTGATGGGGGATTCCTCCGATAATATTCCTGGTGTACCAGGCGTCGGGGAAAAAACGGCTGTAAAATTATTAAAAGAGCATGGCTCCGTTGAAGCACTTTATGAAGCAATGGATACATTGAAAGCTTCTAAAATGAAGGAAAAGCTTGTAGCTAATGAAGAGCAAGCCATCATGAGTAAGAAGCTGGCAACGATTTATACGGATGCTCCAATCACCATTTCACTGGCTGATCTTGCATATAATGGGCCAAAAGAAGATGAATTAATCAATGTGTGGCGTGAGCTTGGCTTTAAATCGCTGCTTGATAAAAGTGACTTTACAGTGCAAGAAGAAGAACAGGCGCCTCTCGATTATGACCTAGTCCAGGAAGTTCGACCTGAGGATTTAAAAGACGTGATGGCTGTGCATGTAGAGCTTGAAAACGAGCACTATCATACTTGTCAGCAGCTGGGAATTGCCTTATCAGATGGCGTAAAGACGCAATATATTCCATTTGATAAAGCAGCAAAATCAGATATTCTCCGTCGTTGGCTAGAAGATGCCACAAAAATAAAATATATGTCCGATTCTAAGGCAGCTCAAGCATCATTAAAGCGAGCTGGAATTCAATTAGCTGGCGTTGACTTTGATTTGCTACTTGCCTCTTATATTAATAATCCAGCATTAAGTGGCGATGATATCGCAACACTTGCAAGGGAATTAGGCTACTATGATGTCCAAGCAGATGAAGCGGTATATGGAAAAGGTGCCAAGCGTGCAATACCTGATTTGGACCAACTTGCACAGCATGTTAGCCGTAAAGCTTTTGCAGTATGGTCATTACAGCCGAAACTGGAAGCCTTATTAAAGGAAAATGAACAATTCGATCTTTATAAAAACCTAGAGCTACCATTGGCAGGAATTTTAGGTGAAATGGAAAGCGAAGGGATTACGGTTAACCGCGCTACGTTAGAGAAAATGGGGCAAGAGCTTAATGATAAACTTGTAGTAATTGAGCAAGAAATTTATGCAGAAGCTGGAGAAACCTTTAATATTAACTCACCAAAACAATTAGGTGTGATTCTATTCGATAAGCTAGGGCTACCTGTGATTAAAAAGACTAAGACAGGCTATTCAACTGCTGCAGATGTCCTAGAAAAATTACAGTCAGAGCATGCTATCATCGAACATATTCTGTTGTATCGCCAACTTGGAAAATTACAATCCACATATATTGAAGGCTTACTAAAGGAGATTCATGTATCAGATAGTAAAGTGCATACGCGCTTCCAGCAAGCTTTAACTGCAACAGGGCGTTTAAGCTCAACAGATCCGAATTTACAAAACATCCCAATTCGTTTAGAGGAGGGCCGCAAAATTCGTCAAGCCTTTGTACCTTCAAAAGAGGATTGGATATTATTTTCTGCTGACTATTCGCAAATTGAATTACGCGTTCTTGCACATATGTCAGAAGATAAAAACCTTGTTGAGGCTTTCCGTGAAGGAATGGACGTTCATACACGTACAGCTATGGATGTATTTCATGTGTCAGAAGATGAGGTTGATAGTAATATGCGTCGCGCAGCGAAAGCTGTTAACTTTGGAATAGTCTACGGTATTAGTGATTATGGTCTATCACAAAACTTAGATATTACACGTAAGGAAGCGGCTAATTTTATTGAAAAGTATTTCGCAAGTTTCCCTGGTGTAAAACAGTACATGGATGACATTGTACAAAATGCAAAATTTAATGGTTATGTGACAACGATATTAAATAGACGCCGTTATTTACCGGATATAACAAGCTCAAACTTTAATTTAAGAAGCTTTGCTGAGCGTACGGCGATGAATACGCCAATTCAAGGTAGTGCAGCTGATATCATTAAAAAGGCAATGATTGATATGGATGCTCGATTGAAAAAAGAAAAGATGCAGGCAAAACTGCTACTTCAAGTGCACGATGAGCTAATCTTTGAGGCACCAAAGGAAGAGATTGCCTTACTCGAAAAAATTGTACCTGAAGTCATGGAAAACGCTATTGAGCTTGCTGTACCGCTTAAAGTAGATTTTAACCATGGCTCAACTTGGTACGAGGCAAAATAAGGAGGGATTCAAATGCCTGAATTACCAGAGGTAGAGGGTGTCGTCCAGGCATTGAAGCCAACAGTTGAAGGACGTACCATTCAACAGGTTCAGCTTTCTGAACGAGTACATTTCTCTTTTAGTGAGGGTAAACAATGTATTGTCAAACAAGCAGCGCCTGATGCATTTGAAAGTACTTTGTCCCAGATGACCATTACCAAAATTGAACGAAGAGCAAAATATATTTTCTTTCATTTGCTGAAGGATGATGTTCCATATGTTCTTGTTAGTCACTTAGGGATGACAGGTGCTTGGTTTGTTGTGAATTCACCCGAAGAAATCAATGAGACGAAATTTCAAAAGCATATCCATGCGACATTTGAAATGGCAGATGGGGGATACTTGATTTATTCGGATATTCGTCGATTCGGTGAACTTCGTTTTCTGACAAAAATTGAAGATCATGCGCCATTGACAAAAATGGCACCAGAGCCATTTGATGAGCATGCATGTGATTTTTTTATAACAAAATCTAAGCTACCGAAATATGAAAATAAAGCCGTAAAAGAAGTAATTATGGATGGGCAAGTCATTTCGGGCTGTGGCAATATTTATGCAACAGAGGCATTGTTTGCTCAGAAAATTCACCCTGCACGCAAAATGAGCCGCATTAGTGAAAAGCGGAAGCGAGCATTATTTGAGGAGATTGTTGCTGTCCTACGTCAAAGCATTGAAGCGGGTGGTTCAACTATTTCTGATTATCGGAATATTAATGGGGAAGCAGGGAGTATGCAGAATCGATTAAAAATGTATGGGAAAAAGGTATGTCCAGCATGTGAAACGGCAACAAGTCAAATGACAATTGGAGGGCGTACCTCTGTCTATTGCCCAAATTGTCAACATTAAAGGGGATTTAGCAATGATTATCGGACTAACAGGAAGTATTGCAAGTGGAAAAAGTACAGTAGCTAAAATGATGAGCGAACTGGGTTTACCGATTGTTGATGCAGATGTTGTAGCACGAGATGTCGTAGAACCTGGAACTGAGACATTAGCATTGATTGCTGAAAGCTTCGGACAAGCTATCTTGCTTGAGGACGGCAATTTAAATCGAACTATGCTGGGAGATATTATATTTCATGAGCCTGCCAAACGCAAAACGTTAAATGATATCATGCATCCAGCAATCAGAAAAGAAATGTTACGTCAGCGTGATGCTTATTTAGAAGCAGGACATGAACATGTTGTGATGGACATTCCTTTGTTATTTGAGAGTAAGCTTCAACATTTTGTGGAACGTATCATTGTGGTATCGGTCAGTGAAGAAGTTCAGCTTCGACGTTTAATGGAACGAAATAATTTATCTAAAGAAGATGCATTGGCACGTATGCACTCTCAACTGCCGATGTCTGTCAAAGAAAAGGGTGCACATGCGGTCATTTATAATAATGAAAATATAGAAAGTACAGAAGAACAATTAAAAAAAATCCTGCATTATTGGGATGTTATTTCATGAGTTCTTTTATAATGCGTAGCAAGCCGACCTTGCTACGCATTTTTTTATGGGGAAACGCCATAATAAAGAATAATTTTTCAGAAAATAAGAACTTTTATATTCTCAATATATAATGTTCATCTTTTTTGAAATTGTGTTATACTAATCACCATAAAGTATATAATTAATTAATCTGAGTATGTACTCACAGGAGGATATTATAAATGACAGTATCAATTGCTATTAATGGTTTCGGGCGTATCGGACGTATGGTTTTCCGCCAGGCTATCGTACAACAAGATTTAAACATCGTTGCAATTAACGCTAGCTATCCTGCAGAAACGTTAGCACATTTGATTAAGTATGACACAAATCACGGAACATTTGAAGGTACGGTAGAACCAGCAGGCGATGCTTTAGTTGTAAATGGTAAACGAGTTCAAATTATTAGTGAACGTGATCCTTTAAAATTACCTTGGTCTACAATGGGTGTAGATATCGTTATTGAAGCTACAGGAAAATTTAATGAGCGTGATAAAGCAGCGATGCACTTAGCAGCTGGCGCGAAAAAAGTAATTTTAACAGCACCAGGTAAAAACGAGGATGTCACAATTGTTTTAGGTGTAAATGATGACAAATTGGATATTGCGAAACATGATGTTATTTCAAATGCTTCTTGTACAACAAACTGCTTAGCGCCAGTAGCAAAAGTATTGAATGACACGTTTGGTATTGAGAATGGTTTAATGACAACAGTTCATGCTTATACAAATGACCAAAAGAACTTAGACAATCCGCATAAAGATCTACGTCGTGCACGTGGATGCGCCCAATCCATTATCCCAACATCTACAGGTGCAGCGAAAGCATTAAAATTAGTGTTACCTGAATTAGAAGGTAAAATTCATGGTATGGCACTTCGTGTTCCAACACCAAACGTATCTTTAGTTGACCTTGTAGTAGATTTAAATACAGATGTAACAGTTGATGCAGTTAATGCAGCATTTGTAAAAGCGGCAACAGAAGGTCCAATGAAGGGTATCCTTAATTTCTCTGTTGAGCCATTAGTATCTTCTGATTACAATACAACAACTTATTCTTCAACAGTTGATGGACTTTCTACAATGGTGTTAGGCAACCGCAAAGTAAAAGTACTTGCTTGGTATGATAACGAGTGGGGCTACTCTGCACGCGTTGTTGACCTTGTGAAAAAAGTGGCAAATGCTTTAGAAACGGTAAACGCGTAATAATTTCTATAGATAGCACATTGAAATCGAAAAGGTTTCAATGTGCTCTTTTTTTACAGAAACTTTTCTTGTACTTCAGGTGCTTTAGATTTATCATGAGCCCACAAACGTGAATGCACTTTTCTTACATGTAGGAAATTTGTTATAATAGATATATTAAATTGTTGTAAACCAGGAGAGTAATTATATGAGATGTCCATCTTGCCAATTTAACGGAACGCGTGTTGTGGATTCGAGGCCAGTAGATGATAATAAAGAAATTCGTAGACGTCGTGAATGTGAGTCATGTGGCTTCCGTTTTACAACGTTTGAAAAAATTGAAGAGACACCATTAGTCGTTGTGAAAAAGGAAGGTTCACGAGAAGAGTTTAGCCGTGAGAAGGTACTTCGTGGGCTTATTCGTGCTTGTGAAAAACGCCCAGTGGCACTTGATGTGCTGGAGGAACTTGTTCTGTCCATTGAAAAAGATCTTCGTCGTATTGGAAATTCGGAAGTACGCTCAGAAGATGTTGGCGAAATGGTCATGGACCGCCTAGCCAAAATTGATGAGGTTGCCTATGTGCGTTTTGCGTCGGTCTACCGTCAGTTTAAAGATATCAATGTCTTTATTGAAGAAATAAAGGACATTATTCAACGTCAAACGGAGAAGAAATCATAGCAAACAGAGAGGATGAATGACGTTGATTCATTTATATAAGGAATTGCAGCCTGGCGATCCTTTCGACATTCGTCTACCTCATGCATTTTCTACACAAGAGCGTCAATTAGTTACATTATTTTATCAACCATTAACAGGATCAGAGCCAGTTAGCCTCTATTTAACATTATGGGCAGAAGCAGAGCAAATGCCAAAGCAGCAAATGACACATTATTATTTAATGAATGTGCTAGGGCTACCAATTGGTAAAGTGTTTGAGGCTCGTATTGCTTTAGAAGCTATTGGTTTGCTGCGTACATGGAAAAAAGAAAATGCTGGTGAGCGTAGTTTTTTATATGAGCTACAGCGCCCATTAGATGCAGATAGCTTTATGAAAGACCCGCTGCTGTCGATGTTTTTGTTTAGTAAAATTGGAGAGCAGGCTTATCGCAACTTACGTCAGCGCTTTATGTCACCTGTAAAGGACTCGGCGTTTAAGGATGTATCTCGTGCTTTTATTGATGTCTATAAGCCTGTTCATGCCAATATCCCATCAGATTTACAAGTGGATACGAGTCATAAGGATAAACAACAAAAAGTATATCCTTTTTATTTGGAGCAATTCGATTTTGATTTATTGCAAGCTGGTTTGTCTGAGCAATTGGTACCTTCCAATTTGTTGACATTTGAAGTGCGTGAAGCTATAGCCAAGTTGGCATTTTTATATCATTTAACAGCCCTTGATATGCAAAAAGTAGTCATACTTGCTTTAGATGATGATTTAGGAATTTCTCAGGAACGTTTACGAAAGGCTGCTGCTGATTTTTATAAATTAACCGTATCCAAGGAGCCGCCAAAACTTGCCCGTGTCACCGATCCTCTACCAGTAGCAGAAGCGGGACAAAAAACCAAGGATCAGGAACTTCAACACTATTTAGAAACAACGGCACCTGTCCAAGTTTTAAGAGATATAAATAATGGTAAAGAACCATTACAAACCTCAGTCCAACTTGCAGAAAATTTAATCGTTCAACATGGCATGCCAATTGGAGTGGTTAATGCATTGTTAGAATACGTTATGCTAACAACAGATATGAAGCTCCCTAAAAAATATGTGGAAACGATTGCTGATCATTGGGTACGAAAAAATGTCCAGACCGCTAAGGAAGCAATGGAACTTGCACGTCAAGAGCATGATAAATATACAGCTTGGAAAAACAAGCCGCAAACGTCCAATAAAACGAGTCAACAGACTAAAGGACGTTCAAGATATCAACGTGAAGAAAAAGTGCCTGAATGGTTCTATAAACGAAATGACAATCAAGAGGAATCTACCTCTAGTACTATAGATTTTGAAAAAGAGCGACAAAAAATATTAGAGATGCTAGGAAAAAGCGAATAGTAAAGAAGGTGAGCAGTAATCGAACCTATAAATGGACCACTAAAGCGAGCAATTAATGTACCCTCGTTCCAAGAACGCTATGAAGCCATGCGACGTGAAATTTTAGAGCACCCGCATGTGCAGGAATTTTTAGCGCAGCATGCAGATGAATTAAACTATGACAATGTTGAGCGAAATTTACCTAAACTGCATGAGTTTATTAGTCAATCTACTGAGTGCTGTGGGTGTGATAATACCGAACATTGTACAAACTATTTAAAAGGATTCATCCCGACATTAAGGGTTGTTCGGAATTCTATTGAAATGGACTATGTGCGCTGTGAGCAAAAGATTAGGGAAGAAGAACGCCGAGATGTTGCGAATATGATTGCAAGTATGCATATGCCAAAAGATGTGCTACAAGCAACAATTCATGATTTAAGTATTGATGATGAATCACGTGTGGCGATTGCACAAAAAGCAGCTCAATTTGTTAAAATAACAAAAGAAACTGGTCAATTACCTGCAAAAGGTTTTTACCTATATGGTAAATTTGGTGTAGGGAAATCCTTTGTACTTGGTGCATTGGCCAATGAATTAGCATCTATTAAAATCCGCTCTGTGGTAGTTTTCGTTCCAGAATTTTTACGAGAAATGAAAAATGCCATTGGCGATAATACATTGAATGAGAAAATAGATTATATTAAAAAGGCTCCTGTCTTAATGCTAGATGATTTAGGTGCGGAGACAATGACTGCCTGGACACGTGATGAAATATTGGGGACTATTTTCCATTATCGGATGGCAGAGCAATTGCCAACTTTTATTACGTCTAATTTTAACTATGAAGAATTAGAGCATCACTTAGCTCAGTCACAAAAAGGTGATATTGAGGTTGTTAAAGCGGGACGAATTATGGAGCGAATTAAAGCCCTAACAGTGCCGATCGAAATGCGAGGCAAAAATCGTCGGATGTAACATTGATAGTTGCATTTTTCGACAATCGAGCGTATACTGACTCATATACTTAATATCAATATGCATTGATGAGGACATGAATTTTGTGTATCAGCTTTTAGAGAGGGAAGTCATCGGCTGAAAACTTCCTAGTATGGGCACATTATTTACTACCTACTGAGCAGCGAAAGGGATAATCTTTCGCCGGTCCCTAGCCCGTTAGCTAGCCTTGAGCTTCGTCTGACTTTATGTAAGTCGGAAGGAAGAAGGGTGGAACCACGAGCATACGCTTCGTCCCTTTTGTGAGGGATGGAGCTTTTTTTATTTTTCTTAGATTTCATTGAAATAGTGGTGGATCCGCTCATATAGGGAGATAAGTCGCTCGCGAAAGTGGTAAATTCGCTCATAGAGAGTAAGAAACCGCTCAGAAACATGAAGATGCCGCTCCGATTGAACAGAGAAATGCTTAAAAAAGCAATGACTCCGCTCAAACCAAGCCGTAGAGTCACACAAACATTGCTCCAGCCAATCATCAAGCATTATGTATTTATCAAAAACAAAGGAGTGCAAAGGATATGTCAGAAATGATTAAATTAACTTTCCCAGATGGCGCTGTAAAGGAATTTGCAAAAGGCACATCAACTGATGACGTAGCATTATCTATTAGCCCTGGCTTACGGAAAAAAGCGTATGCAGGTAAAATTAATGGTGTGTTAGTAGATTTAAAAACACCAATTGAAGAGGATTCAACAATTGCAATCATTACACAAGATGATGAGGCAGCACTTGAAATTTTACGTCACTCAACTGCCCATTTAACAGCGCAAGCTATTAAACGTCTATTCCCAGATGTAAAGCTTGGTATTGGTCCAGTAATTGAAGGTGGTTTCTACTATGATATCGACTCACCAACACCAATCACTGCTGAAGATCTACCAGCCATTGAAAAAGAAATGAAGAAAATTATTGCTGAAAACCTTGAGGTAGAACGCAAAAATGTAAGCCGTGCAGAAGCACAAGCCCTTTATGAAGAAATTGGCGATGAGTATAAATTAGAATTACTTGAAGCCATTCCTGCAGATGAGCAAGTATCTATTTATTATCAAGGCGAGTTTTTTGATCTTTGCCGTGGTATCCACGTACCATCTACGGGTAAACTTCGTGAATTCAAGCTTTTATCATTAGCGGGTGCTTACTGGAGAGGGAACTCTGATAACAAAATGTTACAACGTATTTATGGTACAGCGTTCTTCAAAAAAGAGGAATTAAAACACCACCTTCAAATGCTAGAAGAAGCAAAAGAACGTGATCACCGTAAAATCGGAAAAGAATTAGAACTGTTTACAACTTCCCAAAAGGTTGGCCAAGGTTTACCACTTTGGTTACCAAATGGTGCAACAATTCGTCGTGTTATTGAACGTTATATTGTCGATAAAGAATTATCACTTGGCTATAAGCACGTTTATACACCAGTATTAGGTTCTAAAGAGCTTTATCAAACTTCTGGTCACTGGGATCATTATCAAGATTCAATTTTCCCACCAATGGAAATGGATAATGAAACATTAATTATGCGTCCAATGAACTGTCCTCACCATATGATGGTGTACAAAAACAGCATGCATTCATATCGTAACCTACCATTGCGTATTGCAGAGCTTGGCACAATGCACCGTTACGAAATGTCAGGGGCTGTTTCAGGCTTACAACGTGTTCGTGGGATGACATTAAATGATGCCCATATTTTTGTTCGCCCAGATCAAATTAAAGCGGAATTCCAAAAAGTAGTACAGTTAATTTTAGAGGTTTATAAAGATTTCGATCTTAATGATTACTCATTCCGTTTATCTTATCGCGACCCAGCAGATACTGAGAAATACTTCGATGATGATGCAATGTGGGAAAAAGCACAAAGTATGCTAAAAGAAGCAATGGATGAACTTGGCTTAGACTACTTTGAAGCGGAAGGTGAGGCTGCATTCTATGGTCCTAAACTTGACGTTCAAGTAAAAACAGCGATTGGTAAAGAAGAGACTTTATCTACAGTTCAATTAGACTTCTTATTACCAGAACGCTTCGACCTAACTTATGTTGGGGAAGATGGTAAGCCTCATCGTCCAGTTGTTATCCACCGTGGTGTTGTATCAACAATGGAACGTTTTGTTGCCTTCTTAATTGAAGAATACAAAGGAGCATTCCCAACTTGGTTAGCACCAGTACAAGTTGAAGTTATTCCAGTATCGAATGAAGCTCACTTCGACTATGCAAAGCAAATTGAAGAGCAACTTACAGCGGCTGGTTTACGTGTCGAAATGGATGATCGTGAAGAGAAATTAGGCTATAAAATCCGTGAAGCACAAATGAAAAAGATTCCTTATATGCTTGTTATCGGGGATAAAGAGGTAGAGGCAAATGGCGTAAATGTGCGACGTTATGGCTCGAAAGATTCCGAAACAATTAGCTTTGAGGATTTCCTAGCAGCTATTAAAGCAGAAATTACAAAATAAGCTTCAACGAGAAACCCTTGCTTGCCAAAGTGAGGGTTTCTGTATAAAATAAATCTTGCATTTGTATAGAATAGCTTCATTTTGGTTATGTTAGCACTGATAAGAAAATAAATATTTGACAGCTTATCATATACATGCTAATATAATTAAGGTTAATGAATACAAAGTTTGTGGTTGAAGTAGAGGCTGCCCGCTTCTCACCTGATACAACGCTTTAAAGGCTGTGAACAGGTATGACACGTTGAATTGTTTTGCGTAGACTTGCGCATGCACATATAGCGGGCGGACATCTTCAAAAATGTCCGTCCTTTTTTTATGGACATGACGAGAGGATGTACCGTTCAACCGGGCAAGGCTTTGCCCAAACCATGTATTCGCGACAACTACTTGGAGGTGGATTACTATTAGCAAAGACATGTATGTAAACGAAGGCATTCGCGCACGTGAACTTCGATTAATCGATCACAATGGTGACCAGCTTGGTGTAAAGACACGTAATGAAGCGCTAGAAATCGCCGCTCGTGTAAACTTGGATCTTGTCCTTGTGGCCCCTCAAGCCAAGCCGCCAGTCGCTCGTATCATGGACTATGGTAAATTTAAGTTTGAACAGCAAAAGAAAGACCGTGAAATTCGTAAAAATCAAAAGGTCATCGTAATGAAAGAGGTTCGTTTGAGCCCAACAATCGATGAGCATGATTTCCAAACGAAGTTACGTAATGCGATTAAATTCCTTGAAAAAGGCGATAAAGTAAAATGTAGCCTACGTTTCAAAGGTCGTGCGATCACACACAAAGAGATTGGTCAACGTGTGTTAGATCGTTTTGCTGAAGCTTGTGCTGAAGTATCAACGGTAGAACAAAAACCGAAGATGGAAGGCCGAAGCATGTTCTTAGTTCTTCAACCAAAGAACGAGAAATAATATTAGACGAACAGTTTAGGAGGAATTCGACATGCCAAAAATGAAAACTCACCGTGGAGCTGCGAAACGTTTCAAAAAAACGGGTTCAGGTAAATTAAAATACGACCGTGCTTATGGAAGCCACTTATTCGCAAACAAATCTACGAAACAAAAACGTCACCTACGTAAAGCGAACATCGTATCATCTGGTGACTTCAAACGCATCAAATCTTTACTTGTTTACATGAAATAATTGACTACAAAAAAATACTAACATTCATTTTTTAATGAAAAGCAGGAGGTAATTCATATGCCACGCGTAAAAGGCGGAACAGTGACGCGCAAACGTCGTAAAAAAGTATTGAAATTAGCTAAAGGTTACTATGGTTCAAAACATACATTATACAAAGTTGCTAACCAAGCAGTAATGAAATCAGGTCAATATGCATACCGTGACCGTCGTCAGAAAAAACGTGATTTCCGTAAATTATGGATCACTCGTATCAACGCAGCTGCTCGTATGAACGGTCTTTCTTATAGCCGTTTAATGCACGGTTTAAAAGTTGCTGGTATTGAAGTTAACCGTAAAATGTTAGCTGACCTTGCAGTAACTGATGCTGCAGCATTCACTCAATTAGCAGACGCTGCTAAAAAAGCAGTAGCTAAATAATAGCTGACAACATTCACTATTATTTCTGCACCGAAAGCTAAGCGACAGGTGTAAAATATCATAAGTGCAATAAAAAGACTGATGGGTTTTTCCATCAGTCTTTTTTGTGTTAGATTAATAGTATCACGGTTTTAAAGGAGTAAGAAATGGGACAAGCATTATTAGCTTATATGAGCATTGTATCAATTGTATTGCTCATTTTAATGGGGATGGATAAATCACGCGCAAAGAATCATGAATGGCGTATAGCAGAGCGTACATTATTTACACTAGCCATAGCAGGAGGGGCAGCTGGGGGTGTATTGGGTATGTATTTATTCCGCCACAAAACACGTCATAATCGTTTTGCATTTGGTTTTCCCCTACTAGCAGCCATACAAATTTTTATCATTGTGCAGCTCTGGACATAAATGAGAATAATTAAAACACATCCTCATGATGGGGATGTGTTTCGCATAAGCTGTTCAATGGGCTGCTTCCAATTGATTTTGGCGCTTGGATAGTTCAATAATATTTCTTGCTGCAAATATTCAAAGTCGCTTTTGCTGAAGCCTTGTAATGTTGCAGCATCGCGCGCACCAACGAAAATGGTTACAACCTCAAATGCATCCTCTGTTGTGCCTAGGTATTTTTCACCTTCAAAAAGAGCACCCTTATAGGAAATAAAGAAATTTTTTCGGACATTTTTAACGTCATCATAGAAATAATACTGGCCTTTTTCATAGGCTTCATCAAGTTTGCGTTTAGGATCAGTTATATAACGAATCGCTTTGTAAAATACATAGATAATAAGCGCTATTACAGCAAGTCGAATTAGTAACGGCAACATGTTTAAATTTCCCCCTTGAAGAAAGGTTATTCTTTCCTATACGGTTAGAAGGGTCAAATAGTTTCACTTTTTATAAAAAATTTTTTAGAAATTTAGGAGAAAAAAATGAATTTACAACAATTGTTTACCATGCAAAAAGAGCTTGATGATTTTATCGAGCAAACACAAAATATTCAGCAAGATGTGTTTCAGGAAAAGGGCTTAGCCTTACTAGTGGAACTAGCTGAGCTTGCTAATGAAACACGTTGCTTTAAATTTTGGAGCACAAAGGGACCATCGGCACGTGAAGTCATTTTAGAAGAATATGTAGATTCGATTCATTTTATCTTATCTCTTGGCTTATTAAAGGGCTATACATCGATTGACATGTGGCCTTTCGTAGAAGAAAACAAAGATTTAACAGCTACTTTTTTAGAAACACAAAGTGTTATTTTAGCATTTATTCATCAACCTACAGAGGAGCGTTATTTAGCTATTTGGCAATACTATGGATTAATAGCGTATAATCTCGGTTTTACATTTGAGGATGTAGTTGGTGCTTATCTTGAAAAAAATCAAGAAAATTATCATCGGCAGCGTTCAGGTTATTAAATTAAGAAATACACCAATTTTCAGACGATTAAGCTAGGAATATTTCGGTAAACGAAGTATAATAAAATAGATACAAGAAGTAGGAGGCAAAAGGATGACACAACTAGATCCAACATTACAAATGTTTAAAGATTTAACAGATGCGAATGGTATCGCAGGTAATGAACGTGCACCGCGTGAGGTCATGAAAAAATACATTGCACCATATGCAGATACTGTAGAAACAGATAACTTAGGTAGTGTCATTGCTAAAAAAGTTGGCGATGAAAACGGTCCTAAAATTGTTGTAGCAGGACATTTAGATGAAGTAGGCTTCATGGTTACACAAATTGATGACAAAGGCTTTATCAAATTCCAAACAGTGGGTGGCTGGTGGAGCCAAGTTATGCTTGCACAGCGTGTAACGATTACTACACGTAAGGGCGATGAAGTGATTGGGGTTATTGGTTCAAAGCCACCTCATATTTTACCTGCGGATGTACGTAATAAGGTAGTAGACATTAAAGATATGTTTATTGATATTGGTGCAGCTTCTAAAGATGAAGTACTTGAGTGGGGCGTACGTCCTGGCGATATGGTAACACCGTACTTTGAATTTAATGTAATGAAAAATGATAAGTATCTATTAGCTAAAGCTTGGGATAACCGTATCGGCTGTGCAATCGCGATTGATGTTATGAAATCGTTACAAAATGAAAAGCACCCTAATATTCTTTATTCTGTAGGGAATGTACAAGAAGAAGTTGGACTTCGCGGTGCAAAAACTGCTACACATAAAATCCAACCAGATATTGGATTTGCAGTGGACGTAGGTGTAGCAGGAGATACTCCTGGAGTTACAGCAAAAGAATCAACGAGTAAGATGGGTGCAGGCCCTCAAATCGTTGTGTATGATGCATCTATGGTTTCACATCGTGGCTTACGTGAATTCGTATTAGATGTAGCAGATGAGCACAATATTCCATATCAATTTGAAGCGATGGCTGGCGGTGGTACAGATGCTGGCTCCATCCACGTAACAGCAAATGGTGTACCAGCACTATCAATCGGTATTGCAACACGCTATATTCATTCACATGCAGGTATCCTACATCGTGATGATTATGATAATGCCGTTAAATTAATGGTAGAAGTCATTAAAAAATTAGACCGTGATGCAGTCAATAAAATTACTTTTGACTGATACTGCTAAATAGATATAGCATGATTTTGCCTTCTAACAAAATGTTAGGAGGCTTTTTTACTCATTCCAAGACAATTAGACTTGCTAATATGAATAGTAATTATAAACACAAGTCCCATTCTTATTAGTGAGTAAGACTCTTATAGAAATCAAAATATAGAGAAGTATTAATTTGTAGGTTAATGGAAAATATCTGCAAGTAAATTGATAGTTGCTGTGCTGAGCAACAGCCCATGTTAAGTTAGCTTATGACAAGAATCATTGCTAGCTTCTAGAAGCGTTTAACAAGCATAGAACTATTAAGAATGAGTAAAGGTTGACAGGTTTCAAGCTATGTATAGGAGCTACAAGTAGTTCTTGTGAAGAATAGGGTATTCCCGTTTATACCATTCAAGAAACACCCCATTTTCGCTATAAAGAATTTTGCAAAAGCTGTAGAATATTTTTCCCCATTTCAAGAGGGTTTGTTGCTAGTATAGAGGATCGATAATTGGATAGAATCACGACACCTGTTTGCTGTTTTTTATTAAATCCTAGATAACTAGAGAAGCCTTTCGTTGATCCGTTATGCCAAATAATATCGTCTTCAAGTACCCATCCTAATCCGATGCTTACATCTTTTGAAATAGTATGAGTAGCTTGATGTGTTAATAGATAGCCTGAATTTTGATTGCCAATGTGTATTTTTAAAAATTTTAATAAATCATCAACAGTGGATCGTAGAGCGCCAGCTGCCATAAATTCATTCATTTCAAGTGGGGGCTTGTTATGTCCCCGAACAGAATATCCCTTCAATACGGTATTTTCTTTAGAGGGGGGGATAGAAATAAAGGTATTCGTTAAATTTAAAGGTTCTACGATTCTACGAGTAATGGCTGTTTCAAAGTCAGTGTGAAGTTCATTTGCTAATAAATATCCTAAAAGGCCCATTCCTACATTAGAATATCTAAACTTAACTTTAGGCTCCTGGGTATGGGTTTTAAAATACTGTATTGCCTCATTCAATGAGTAGGGACAAAAGGGGTCACGAGGCGTTTGGCTATCAAAAAGATTATAGATGTTCTTCAGAACACCAATTCCCGGTAGACCAGATGTGTGATTTGACAAATGCCTCAAAGTTACAGGGTGATTATCGGGAATTTCAGAAAAGTATTTGGCGATAGAATCTTCTATCTTCACGATTCCTTCTTGAATCATTTCCCCAAACATGGATGTTGTTAAAACTTTAGAGATTGACCCAATTTCATAGACATAGGGTTTTTTATCATATGTGACATTTGAGCCGTTGAATATAAAAGCAGCATCTAGATTACGACAAATAACACCAATGGATAGGATTACATTCGGACGAGTCTTTACGTAAGGATAAGCAATTTTAAAAATATCCTTTTTTAAATCATTTAAATCCACAAATATTCCTCCTTTTCAATCTCTAATTTTTTTGATCGCTAGAGACGATAGCATGGAGTTTCGTGTATATTTCTTTTAATTGCAGTAAATCCTCTTTAGAGAGCTGTGAATAGTATTTATTGATAATGGCTAGTTCAATTTCTTCCTGTTTTTGAAAATAATCAAAGC
Organism: Lysinibacillus sp. GW823-FHT02G10; assembly: GCF_058797135.1. Lineage (NCBI taxonomy): Bacteria > Bacillati > Bacillota > Bacilli > Caryophanales > Bacillaceae > Lysinibacillus > Lysinibacillus sp. GW823-FHT02G10. The sequence continues at coordinate 314,624 of NZ_JBXAJI010000002.1, read as the reverse complement.
CCCGCGTATCTAACTCGATGATGATCTCTCTACGGTCCTTTTGATTTATGGTTCTTTTTATAAAGCTCTCCTGTTCTAATCTTCCTACTAATTGACTTACAGCACTAGCAGATGTCCCCATCAACTTTGCTAATTCGAAGGTTTGCAAAGGGCCATGTGTTTGAAGAAGACTTAAAAATAGTGCCTGCTTTGTAGTTAATGTTTCATCTAATAGGGTGGAGAATTCTTCTGTTAGCATCACATTTGTTTCATATTCTACTTGGTTCAGCTCTTTGACCAGCTGTATCAGCTCTTTTTCCATTTTTTCACCGCCTCAATAGTTAATGCATATTAATTATAAATATATATAAACTATAATGCAATTATTTAAGAATATGAATGTTTAGTAAAAAAAGAAAACATGTATAAATATTCGATTTGACGAATTTTTGACACATTTAATAACAAATGAATAATAATTAAGATTAATTATAAAAATTCAGTTGATTTTATATTTATGCATGTTATACTAATTTCAACAGCAACGATATAAGGAGCGAAGGCTATGAAATTACTCGAAGAAGTACAGTTAAAGTTAGTGTCTAGTTTAAAGGGAAAAGATTTACTAACTTTGCTAGACTATACAAGTCAAGAGGTCCAGGATCTTATTGAATTAGCAACACAGCTTAAGATGATTACAAAAGAGGGGAAATGTCCAAGATTACTAGAAGGTAAAACGCTTGGCATGATTTTCGAAAAACATTCAACTCGTACACGTATTTCATTTGAAGTTGGTATGAATCAATTAGGTGGGAAAAGCATGTTTATGCATGCGCGTGATTTGCAAATTGGTCGTGGTGAATCAATTTACGATACAGCGCATGTATTATCTGGCTATTTAGATGGCATTATGATTCGCGCCAACTCTCACAAAATGGTAAAAGAGCTTGCAGAGCATGCAGCAATCCCTGTCATCAATGGATTAACGGATATTTATCATCCTTGCCAGGCATTAGCTGATTTAGAGACGATTGCAGAAAATAAAGGCATGTTAAAAGGACTTAAAATTGCCTATGTAGGTGATGGCAACAATGTAGCACACTCACTCGTAGTAGCTTCAGCACACGTTGGCATGAATGTAGCTGTTGCGACACCTGTAGGGTATGAATGTGATGGGGAAGTCATCGCTAAAGCACAGGCCATTGCGGCAGCAAATGGCAGTACGATTATGATCACGAATGATCCTGTTGAAGCAGTATTAAATGCAGATGTCGTCTATGCTGATGTTTGGACATCTATGGGTCAAGAGGAAGAAACAGCAAAACGTTTACAAGATTTTGCTGGCTATCAAATTAATGATGAGCTAGTAGCCTATGCAAAACCAAATTATATGTTCTTACATTGCTTACCAGCACATCGTGAGGAAGAGGTTGCGACTTCAGTTATTGACGGACCTAATTCTTACATCTTTGAGCAAGCCGAAAATAGATTGCATGCTCAAAAAGCTGTATTAGCATCGATTTTAGCTTAAATTGAGACATATGCTTTCTCGAGTTGAGAAGTACGATAGATAGAGTTTACATGGACAACAGAGGGTGTTCATGTGAATAACATAAAAGTGGTAGGCAGACAGAGGGATGTTCACCACGTGCGATGTTTGTTGTCAAGATGGATGGCTACATCGCTACATAGTAAAGTAACCTGGGAGACGCTAGGTTACTTTTTTTCTTTGTCAAAAATATAAAACATGGTTTTCTTATAAGTTATAGAGAATATAAGGAATTATTTATATAATAGGTTAAATAAGTAATGAAGGAGTGAACTCCTCGTGAATATAGACCATATCGAGGCATTTTTATATGTTGTCCATTACAAAAGTATCCATAAAGCAGCCAATGCATTATTTCTTTCACAGCCGACTGTAACTGCACGTATTAAGTCATTAGAACGAGAGCTAGGTGTTGAGTTATTTTACCGAGATGGAAGGAGTGTGAGCGTATCAGAGAAAGGGAAAGATTTTTTACCATTTGCCACGCAAATTGTGCAAACATTTCAGCAAGGAAAGAAGCAATTAGAAGAAACGCAGGAGACCGATGAGGTATGTATTGGTGCAAACGGTGTAACAGCCCAGTATTTTTTAGCCTATGCATTGCCTAAATGGAAAGAGCAATTTCCTTATTTGCGTTTTCAATTATTTACAGGTTCCACAACAAACATTTTAGAAAAGCTACAAAGCCACCAAATTCATCTAGGGTTTATTCAATATGTACATGGGGATGACATAGAGAACGAGCTTTTATTGAACAATACAGTGAAACTTGTCAAACACCGTGATCACCCATTACAACTAAATGAACTTATTCAAGCAAAAGAATTAGCTCAACAGAAAATGGTGTTTTTTGAATGTGGCGCGTTTGATTGGAATTATGTGCATAAAATGTTCGAGGTAGAGGGAGTAGCAGCCAATATTGAGGTACGAACAGATCATTTAGAAGTTGCCAAAGAGTTTATTCGGACAAAAGACTATCTAAGCTTTTTACCACATCTATGCATTAAAAAGGAACTGGAAAGCGGTGAATTTGTGGAGATAGACGTTAAGCATTTGCTGGATATGAATCAACATATATTTTTAACCTATAAAGAGAAAGAGACGTTGCCATCAGCCTTTTGGCAGACAATTTGTGAAACAGCTAAATATTTTGAAAGCATAGGAGACACGTATTGATAAAAAATTTTATCACCACATAAAATTTTTTCTATTACTGTACCTATTGCATATCGTCTAAAGGAACGGTAATATCATTCTCAATCCAACAAAACATACTTAACCACTATGTTTAGTAAAATAAAGATTGAGGAGGAATTGACATGGCTAGACAGGATAAAATTCGATTTGGAGCAATTATTCATGGGGTAGGAGGAAATATTTCTGGTTGGCGTCATCCAAAGGTGGCGAGCAATCAAAGTGTAAGCTTACCTTTCTATATTCAGCAGGCTCAGAAAGCAGAGCAGGGAAAATTTGATGTAGCATTTATTGCGGATGGTTTATTTATTAACGAAAAATCCATCCCTCATTTTTTAAATCGATTTGAACCTATTACAATCTTATCGGCTTTAGCAGTAGCGACGAAAAACATTGGGTTAGTTGGAACAGTCTCAACTTCCTATAGCGAACCATTTACAGTAGCACGCCAATTCGCTTCATTAGATCATATTAGTGCTGGGCGTGCTGGATGGAATGTTGTAACGACACCATTAGAAAGTACTGCTTTGAACTATAACAAAACAATCGACCAACATCCTAGCCATGCAGAACGCTATCTCATTGCGGAAGAATACTTAGAGGTTGTCCAAGGCTTATGGGACTCGTGGGATGATGATGCGTTTATTGCAGATGTCAACAAAGATCAATTTTTTGATCCAGAAAAATTACACACATTACATCATAAAGGGCGATATTTTTCAGTCCAAGGACCACTCAATATTGGTCGAACAAAGCAAGGCCAGCCCGTTATTTTCCAGGCTGGGTCGTCTGATGCAGGCATTCGATTAGCTGCAAAAGATGCAGATGCCATTTTCACACATGGGGCATCTATTGAAGAGGCACAGAAATTTTACTCGAGAGTAAAAAAAGAGGTGGCAACATTTGGACGAAATCCCGAAGAAGTAAAGATTTTTCCAGGTATATCACCAATTATTGGCGATACGGTGGAGGAAGCAGAGGCGAAATATCAAGAAATTGTTGAGTTAGTTTCCATAGACCGTGCTCTTGCTTATCTTGGACGTTACTTTGACCATCATGATTTTACCCAATACGATGTGGATGCACCGTTTCCTGATCTAGGGGATATTGGAGCCAATAGCTTTAGAAGCACAACCGATTATATTAAACGTTATGCTAAGCAGGAGGGTCTGACATTACGTCAAGTCGCTTTACGCGAGGCGACACCAAAAACAGCCTTTTTTGGGACAGCTGAGCAAGTAGCAGATCTTGTACAAGAATGGTTTGAAAAGGAAGCAGCAGATGGTTTTATTATTGGCGTGACAGTACCTGGTGCTCTTGAAGATTTTGTTGATAAAGTAGTGCCAATTTTACAAGCAAGAGGGCTATATCGTAAAGATTATGAGGCAGATACTTTGCGTGGGAATTTAGGTTTACCATTCAAGGAAAGTCGCTATGTTAAACAGTCTGTCTAAAAACCTAGTAAGTTTATTTGAATAAAAGAAATTAGGAGGGGTTATATGAGTTATACATTAGGCATATTAGATCAAAGCCCTATTATTGAAGGAGCAAGCAATGAACAAACATTACAAAAAACGGTGGCTTTAGCACAACGAGCTGAGCAGTTAGGCTATTCACGTTTTTGGGTATCGGAGCATCATCATACAGAGTCATTAGCAGGTTCTTCTCCAGAAGTATTGGTTTCTTATTTACTTGCTAAAACCAAATCCATTCAAATTGGATCAGGTGGGGTTATGCTACAGCATTATAGCCCCTATAAAGTAGCCGAAAATTTCCATGTTCTAGCATCATTGGAGCCGGGACGCGTAGATTTAGGAATCGGTAAAGCCCCTGGTGGCTTGCCACTTTCCACGAAGGCTCTACAATATGGCACACTCAATCAAGGGGAAGATTTTGAAGAGAGACTAATATTTTTACAGCAATTAATTGAGCAATCCATACCAAAAGAGCACGAATTATATGGCATACAAGCAACGCCGATTCCAAAGGCAAAGCCGACATTATTTTTGCTTGGCGCTAGCCCTGAAAGTGCTGCTCTTGCAGGAAAACTAGGCATTGCATTTGTCTTTGCTCGATTTATTAATAGTGATAATGATGTTTTGGCGCAAGCGGCTAGAATCTATCGCAGTCATCATCCAAACGGCACTTTTGCGATTTCCATTGCTGCACTTGCTGCTCCAAGTAAAGAGGAAGCGAAAGAGCTAATAGGAGATCAAAAAATTACAAAGGTGCATTTAGCAAGTGGCAGAAGCCTGACGCTACAATCAGTAGAGCAAGCAGAGAAATTTGGTCAGGAATCTGGAGAGGAATATACAGTGGAACAGTATGAGGCCGATATTTTATACGGTACAGCAGAAGACATTAGAGCCAATTTAGATGACTACCATGTACGATTCCAAATTGATGAATTTATTTTGCATACGCCCATCTTGAAGGAATTTGAACGTCAACGTTCGTTTGAGCTTTTAAGTCCTGTCCATTTGCAGTTACAGCAAAAGGTGAAGGTAATCTAAGGGAGGTCATGATATGACAAAAAGTTTAGATATAATCATTTGGTCGAAGCAAGGTTGTAGTTATTGCGAGGAAATAAAAGCATATCTACAAGAACGACATATTTCCTACAAAACAGTTGATGTCACGTCTAATGATAATTTTAGAGACATCCTTGATATAAAGTATGGTGTTCGACATGTACCCGTTGTAGAAATTGGTTCAAGTGAAACAGGTATCTATAGAGCCGTAACAGCAATTGGTTTAGAGCATCTACAGAAGGCACTTGCTGTGAATCTACCCTCATATGCATGACAGAAGGAGAGAGGAATCTTATGAAAAAAATATCATTTTATTTGCTACTTGTGCTAGCAGCGCTATTAACTGCGTGTGCAAACTCAGAAAAAACAGTTGGTGACGCAAGTGCTCAAAAAACAGCACAGAGTGGCAAGGATGTTCAAAAAATTATAGTTGGTACGGGAACTCAGTTTCCAAACATCTGTTTTTTAGATGACAAGGGAAATTTAACTGGTTATGATGTAGAGCTTGTTCGTGCAATTGATGAGAAGCTACCAGAATATGAGTTTGAATTTAAAACAATGGAATTCTCCAATTTATTACTAAGTTTAGAAACAAGAAAAATAGATTTTATTGCCCATCAAATGGAAGTTAATAGTGAGCGTGAAGAGAAGTTTTTATTTAATAAAGAGCCGTATAATGTTTTCCCATTAAAGGTGACAGTCAACGAGAAAAATAATGCAATTCAATCCATTGAGGATTTAAAAGGGAAAAATGTGAGTGTTTCACCAACAAGTAATTCTGCTGTTTTTATTGAAAAGTATAATAAAGAGCATAATTTAGGAGCAAATATCGTTTATTCTTCTGGCTCTGTCGATGTTAATAATCAACTTGCAACGGGACGAATTGATGCCATTATTACCACACCGTTTGCTGTTCGATACTATAACGAAAGCAATGAGGCGCAGCAAAAGGTTGTAGGTGATGCATTATTAAATTCAAAGGTCTACTTTTTACTCAATAAAGATGAAGTGAAGTTACAGGAGCGCTTAGATGAAGCGATCGTTGAATTAAAGAATGAGGGGGTAGTGAGTGAGCTTAGTAAAAAGTGGTTGGGTGATGATTATACAGTAGACTTCTAATGAACAGGAAAGGAAGATGGCAGTATGGAAAATAACTTTGATGTCGTGCTAATTGCGAGAGTACTTCCAACATTGCTTCAGTATTTACCCATAACTTTCGAGATTCTAGTATTCTCCATACTTTTTGGTATGATGCTTGGGATTGTGCTAGCCATACCAAAGCTACTTCACATACCGATATTGAAGCAAATTATTACAATCTATATATCCTTTATTCGTGGTACACCCATTTTAGTGCAGTTGTTCTTAGTATTTTACGGTATACCCGCATTGTTAAAGCTCATTCATATTGATGTGACACGAATGGATGCAATGTATTTTGTTATTATTACGTACACATTCAGCAATGCGGCAGCCTTTGCCGAAATATTTCGTGCAGCAATTTTAACCGTTGATCGGGGTCAAATGGAGGCGGCCTATTCAGTAGGCTTAAGTGGATCACAGGCTTTTATGCGAATTGTTTTTCCACAGGCAATACGTGTTGCTTTTCCAAATATAGCAAATACAATGATTAGTTCATTAAAAGATACATCGTTAGCATTCTCCATCGGTGTAATGGATATGGTGGGGAGGGGAGAAACCTTGATTGCTTCTACGACACGAGCGTTTGAAATCTATGTAGCTTTGTCAATTGTTTACTATGTCATCGTGATAATCCTTGAAAAAGTATTTAAATTTAATGAACGCTATTTTAATCGCTATATGCCAAAGGAGCTTGCTTCACAATAGGGGGAATATGCTATGACCATTGATATCGCTTTTATAGTAGAAGCATTACGAGAAATTAGTAAAGTAATACCGTTAACCTTATTCATGACTATTACACCTGTTTTATTAGGAATCGTTATTGGCATAATTGTAGCTTTCGTGCGCATTCAACAGATAAAAATAGTCTCATCTGTACTTAATTTTTATGTTTCATTTTTCAGAGGAACACCTATCATTATGCATATCATGCTCGTTTATTTTGGCTTGCCAATGCTAGTTGATAGTGTAGCTAATTTGCTTCATTTAAAGATACAATCAAATTCTATTCCTATTTTATTTTTTGTCATACTAGCCTTAACACTTAGTGCAGGGGCTTATGTCTCAGAAATTATTCGTTCAGGGATATTAGCTGTACCTAAAGGACAATTAGAAGCAGCATATGCGATTGGATTAACATTTCCTCAAGCGATGCGACGTTATATTTTACCACAAGCATTTGGGCAATCTATTCCCAACTTGACGAATGTTTTTATTGGTTTTTTACATGCTACATCATTAGCATTTTTCCTATCCATTAAAGAATTGACCGGTGTGGCAAATATTATTGCTTCCATGAACTTAAAGTTTTTAGAGTCATTTATTGCTGTTGGTCTTATTTATTGGGGAATTTCAATCATAGTAGAATGGGTTTCACACCGTATTGAAAAAAGAGTAACAGCCTATAGTAAAGGCGGTTTTTCATCATAGAAAGGGGAAATTAGAGTGACAGTAGCGAACATTGTGATTGAACATTTACAAGAGGAAGATTATGCAAGCTATCTTGAAGTTTTAGTTGAGAGCTATGCGCAATATGAAAAGGACTATGAAGACCCAGAGCGCTGGCAATCATATTTAAGTGATATCCGTGCTTCGGTTGGTAATCCGAATGCAGAAACAATTCTAATTGCAAAACGCGGAGATGACATATTAGGTGGATTACAACTATTTACGGATGCAGGGAAAGCGTATGGCTTGCCGGAGCTAAATATTCAATCGACGATTGTGCGCTTATTAGGTGTGCATCCAAAAGGAAGAGGACAAGGGGTTGCTAAGAAATTATTAAATGAAAGTTTTGCCTTTGCTAGAAAAAGACAGGATCAGGCACTTTATTTACACTCAGGTGATATGATGCAGGCTGCCATAAATCTTTACTTATCATTAGGTTTTGTGCGAGATGAGTCGAAGGAATTTTACAAGGGAGATATATTAGTCAAGAGCTTCCGTTATGATTTATAATGATAAACCCGCTGATGCTCTAGTCAATCAGCGGGTTTTAATGTTAATTATAGTGTGAAAATCTTTCCTGGATTCATAATGTTAAGTGGATCAAGCGCTGCTTTTATGCTTTTCATGACGACTAAAGAGGTACCGTGTTCAGTGGCTTGGTATTTCATTTTGCCAATGCCAACACCATGCTCGCCCGTACATGTGCCACCTCGAAGTAATGCATATTGCACGATTTGTTCATTGAAGCGATCCGCTTTTGCCTGTTCCTCGGCGTCATTTGGATTTAACATTAAAAGTGCATGGAAATTTCCATCGCCCACGTGGCCCACAAGCCCACCTGCGAGTCCAACATGATCAAGCTGTTCTCGTGCATATAAAATGGTTTCAGCAAGCACAGAGATTGGTACACAGACATCCGTTGACATGAGCTTCTTACCAGGATAAGCATGAATATATGCATAGGCTAAAGAATGTCGTGCTTCCCAAAGCTTATTACGAGCAGCATTATCTTGCTCGAATTCGACGGATAGACAGCTGTAGTCCTCAAAAATTTCTGTAGCAAATGCGATGTCCGCATGCATACCCGCTTCGTTTCCGTGGAATTCTAAAAACAATGTTGGTTTTTCGCTAAAGGATGTATCGTTATAGACATTGGCCTGCTTCATAGAGGATTCATCGACCAATTCCACTCGACCAATTGAAATACCAGCCTGTAATAAGGCGGTAACAGCACTAACAGCATCTCCAACTGTGTCAAAAACAGCTTGCCCCGCTGTCACAAATTCAGGTATACCATACACTTTTAACGTTAACTCCGTAAAGCAGCCAAGTGTTCCTTCAGAGCCGACAAATAGACCATTTAAATGATAACCAGAAGAGGATTTCGCGGCTAAATTACCTGTATGGATGACAGAGCCATCTGCAAGGACAACCTCTAAATCACGAACCTGATCACGCATAACACCGTAACGCACAGCAGTCGTACCACTAGCATTCGTCGCAGCCATGCCACCTAGTGTTGCATCTGCACCTGGATCCACTGTGAATTGTAGACCGTGTTTTTTTAACTCCTTATTCAGTTGAGAGCGCGTGACGCCAGGCTGAACTTTTACAAGAAGGTCGTCAGGTCGAACTTCTAAAATCTTATTCATTTCAGAGAAATCAATAGAAATACCATGTGCAATAGGAATCGCGTTTCCTTCTAAGCTGGAGCCAACACCGAATGGTACAACTGGTACACGTTGTGCATGTGCAATTTTTAAGATGGCACTGACATCAGCTGTGGAACGGGGAAAGACAACGATATCAGGTAATCTCATCATATGATGAGATTCATCCTTTCCATGTAGCTGTCGTACCGTTTCGTTTGTTGACACTTGTTCTTCTAATAAAACCTGTTTGAGTTGATTGACAAGTAATTCTACTGCAACAGTCATTCCAATCCCTCCAAAATTTTCTGATAAGTAAAACTTTATCACGCATTTATTGGAAATGGAATGCACAGTTCATTAAAAATCAGTTAGCAAATACTTTTTCTAGTTTTTGAACAAATTCATCTTGTTCTGATGGACTGGATTGCTTCCACCATTTTTCAAAAAACACCCCAAGCCCTGGTAGTAAATGCTCTTCTCCGCGATTAATAGCATCTTCCACAATGTCTTTGAATTCTGCGGCAGATTGACCATGTACATTCGCTGTAATTGCATCTCTTATTTGAAAATTCATCTATATCGCCTCCTTAGTAGTAATTTGTCCAACTATCGTTTAAATATGTATGAAATACCAAAGAAAATAGATAATTTTTGCAATAACTTTGGAGGAATTATGACTAAATATGCCAGGCATTTTATTCTTTCTGCGCGCTGAAATGTTGAAAATGGGCATTAGCTCTCAAACAACATGACAGTCTAAGATTGTGTTACCTAGGAATATTAAACTGTGCACAGTTGACAGGAAGAGTGGTATGTCCATTCGCAACAATCGCAAGCTTTCATTAACACAATCTTTTGAAGAAATTTTAGAGGCTGTGCAACCAATGATTACAGCCATTTTTACGCAGCTTCATATTTACAAGGATTTTGATTACTATCGTCATATTGCTTCTATTGCGGTATGGAGGGCATGGCTAAAAGCAGATCCAGCAAAGGGACAATTTTCTGCTTATCTTTATTCTTCGATAAAAGGTGAGATTCTAAATGAATTATCAAAGGAAAAAAACTATTCAGAGCGAATAACGGTTGTTGATGGTGAAACACTCAATTTTATTCTTAGTGACTTGGAGGGATGGGACAATCAAAAAAATCCTAGCTTACTTGAAATTAAGTTGTCTCAGCTTAAGCAGATAGAAAGAGAAATATTACTACTTTATTATGTAGAAGGTTACAGTGATCAAGAAATAGCTAATGCATTAGGCTTATCCGCTGTTGCTATTAAAAAAAGAAGAGGTAGAATCATCCAGAGATTGAAACATCAACTTTCCAGGGTGGAATAAAGAACTAAAAATATCAAAAGTATGCTAATATTGAAATAAAATGAATATTAGCATACTTCACATAGGTGCATACAAATTCCGATAAAAGTGTTATGATTTGTAAGAAGTCAAAGAAATATACAATTCAAATTTAAATAATCGATATAGATAGATAAAATTTCCTAGTGAATGTTTATATAGTAGTATGGAGGGTTTGGAGTGGAGAGATGGTTTAATCAGATAGAGAAAAAAGAAATTTGGTACATGGTATTACCCTTATTACTTGTCATACCATTACTGAGCTTTAGCAATCAAATATATGGTGTTTTCCAAGGTAACATGTATCAAGATATAAAATTGGTGATACAAATATTAATCATTGTTTTTACAATGGCAATTGCGATCCAATCCTATTTAGTATTTTCACACTTATTATCCAATCAAACTTTATACATAGGAAACATGTTTTTCATTATTGCCTTATTAGAATTAGTTAGCTTGTTTTTTAGCCAATCGAGAGAATGGAACTTTATGAACGAGCCCCTACATATATTAATACGTTTATACTTAGCCATTGGATTTATACTTATTATTTTAAACCCTAAAAAGCGATTAACCATGAATCATCGGATACTGACATATGGTTGTTCGATGCTTTTCGTTCTAGGAAGCGTTTTTCTGGCTTATTATTCGCCCAAAGTATTGCCTAAAAATTGGTTAGATACGATTGATAATATGGTACACTTAATTGCTATTATTCTTCAAATTTTAACCATTGCTATTGTTAGTACATATGTAAAAAAATTACCAAAGCGTTCCATGTGGCTAATTAGCGCAGCTATTTCCCTTATTGTGAGTGATGTCTTCTTTATTGTTAGTCAAGATCAAAATGCGATATGGGATTTCTCAGCACTGATCTATCAGTTTTTAGCATTCTATTTTTTCCTAAAGGCGATTTATTATACATCTGTGGAAAAACCCTTTCAGCAGCTGTTGAAAATAAAAAAGGATCTTGAACAATCTCAACAGGAGCTTCGATTTCAAGCTTATCATGATGATATTACATTGTTGCCAAATGAACATTTTTTACTTAAGACGTTAAAAGAAAATTTACATGAACATAAAGCGCAAAAGGCTATCATTGCCATAGAAATTGATCGCTTTGCGGCGATTCGTTCGTCCATTGGGATTAGTAACTCTAATAAAATGATGAAACTTGTTGCAGAGCGAATTCAATCGATTGTACCTCCACATTATTTTGCAACTAAACTGCGTGAAGGACAATTTGTTATTTATATTGACCATGTAAAGACGATTGAGGAACTACTACAATTTTGCTTAAATCTTAAAAGTGCCATGGCAGATCCTTTACAGGTCCAATTATTTTCATTGAATGGCAGTCTAAATATTGGGATTGCTCTTTATGAGGAGCAATGGACTGGTGAAGAGCTATTAATGCATGCACAGTTAGCGATGCGAGAAGCTAGACAAATACCTCAAAGATTTCTTTTTTATAAACCATACATGTCTAAAGGTATTGCAGATCGAATATTGTTAGAGCAAGACTTACATAATGCGTTAGCCAATAATGAATTTTATTTAGACTATCAACCACAGGTCAACTTAAAAACAGGCACCATTGAATCGGTCGAAGCTTTGGTTCGCTGGCGTCATCCAACTCGGGGATTTGTTCCACCTGATGTCTTTATTCCTATTGCTGAAGAATGTGGCCTTATTATCCCGCTAGGTAAATGGATTTTAGAAAACGCATGCACTCAAGCGAAAATATGGGAGAAACAAGGCTTACCTCCGATGAAAGTGGCAGTGAATTTATCACTTGGCCAGTTATTTCAACAGGATTTAGTAGAAATGGTACAAGATATTTTACATCGTACCAATTTAGATCCGTCATTTTTACAATTAGAAATTACAGAAAGTATGACGATGAATATTGATCAAATGACACAGCTATTACATGAGTTAAAGGCATTAGGCATCCAAATTGCTGTAGATGATTTTGGAACAGGTTATTCCTCTCTATCTTATTTAAAGGAATTCCCAATTGATTGTTTAAAAATTGACCGAACATTTGTGAGAAACGTGCCACATAATCCGAATGATGAAGCACTTGTTTCCATGATTATTTCGATGGCTAAACATTTACGTTTGAAGGTTGTGGCAGAGGGCATTGAAGAAGTGGAGCAATTATCTTTTCTAATAGATGGTGGCTGTGATTATATTCAGGGCTATCTATTCAGTAAGCCAATATCCCCACAGCAAATTACGGAAACCTATAAAGATTTACATCATCGTGTGGAGGAAGTATTAACACAACTTCAATATATTGAAGATTATAGTATTTAAAAAAAGAACCTGCTTATTGCTATTGAGTAAGCAGGTTCTTGCTGTTTAGTGAACGAGATATTCTTCTTTTAATTCGGATATAGCTACTTCAGATCGCTCTTCTAAAGAACGGCGTAGGTGAACTGTCGCTGTTTTTTCATCATCGTGGAGCTGATCGATCCAGATGGAAACACCATTATAGCTCACTTCAAATTCTAAAGGTGAGGCGACAATTTCTTGTGCACGTTGAAAATCCAACTGAAGCCCCCCTTATTTTTTCTGCTTATTCTTATTTTGCGTGACTGTGTTAATTAGCTCCATAAACTCTTGAGAAAATTCCTCACTCACCTTGTTTGGTGCAATCTTTTGGTTTTTTGGCGTTTGAGGTAATGAGCCTTTATTATTGCTTTGACCTTGTTTATTGTCTCTTCCCATGTGAGTTGCTCCTTTCCTGTTGATATAAATTAATATGGCTTTGAAATGAACTTTTTATCCCGTCAGCACAGATCGCACTTCACAAGGAAAAATTCGCATAGCTCTTTGTTTATTGCGAACAATAATGAGTATTAAGATTTTTTAACAGAAAAATTATCGTTTAATAAAACCCAATTTTGAGGAAACGGGAATCCTAATGCCCAATAACTAATGCCACGTAAATTGTAATGTTTAGTCATGTCGAATTTGGCTTGTGCACTTCTCGCATCTTCAAACCATACCTCGTGCTGCCTTCCTTGCTCATCAACATATCGATAAAAAGGAGATTGGGCCGTTGGATCATATTGGATTGTTGCCCCGTACTTGATGGCCCTATTGAGCGCTTCCTGGGGGCTAAACGTTTCGGCTTCTTGGCCTTTGACATGAGGTAGGAGCCAATCACGCGCATACAACTCAAAACCCAATAAGATTTTATCAGCTGGTATTTCAGTTAAAGCATACTCCACGACTCTTCGCATTTCATTAATCGGGGAAATAGCTTGTGGAGGGCCAAGACGATAGCCCCATTCATATGTCATTAATACAACAAAATCTGCTATTCTCCCATGTGCTTCGTAATCATGCGCTTCATATAATGTCCCAGTTTGTGAAGCACTTGTTTTAGGTGCGAGCGCTGTTGAAACTAAATAGCCTTTTGGATGAAGGGTATCCACAGCCAATTGAATAAAGGCATTGAAATTTTCGCGATCAGCAGGTAAAACATTTTCAAAATCAATATTTAATACTTGATAACCTTTATCTTGCATCACCTGTAATACATTATTCATGACCTTTTTACTTAACTCTGGACTGGACAAGACGACATGTACTAAATTAGAGCCTTCTTCTGTAGAAGTAAAATTAGTGAGCGTTAACATTGGGATAATATGTTTAGCCTTTGCTGCCGCTATCATATTTTCATCATTAATGGGCTGTAATGTCCCATCTTCCTTCATCTTATAAGCAAAAGGACTAAAATAAGTTAGTAGATGACCAATAGCATTAATGGAGTCTACAGCTTCATCTGAAGGTTGGTAGGAATAAGCATTGACTTCAATCGTTGGTAATTTTCTTGGAATCATCAATTGTGAACCAACATAAAGCATATTGGGAGTGTTTAGTTTATTTTCTATAGTAATGGCTTGAACGGTCGTACCATAGCGCTGTGCTATTTGCCATAAAGTTTCTCCTGGCTGCACGATATGAACAATGGGTGGAATAATTAATTTCGTTCCTGGTGTTAATTGATCGGGATTCGTTAGATGATTTTCTAATATGATAGATTGCAAGGGAACGCTAAATTTCTGTGCGATTGACCATAACGTATCTCCTTTTTGAACGGTATAAATTGTATAAGGAGAAGGGATAACCAGTGATTGTCCGATGGCTAATTGATCAGGAGTAGCTAATGCATTTAATTGGCTAATAGATTGTACGGGTACAGCATAACGATTAGCGATTTGCCACAGTGTTTCGCCAGCACTTACCACATGGATAAGCATAGAACACCTCCAACACGTTGTTGTTATTAGTGCATCATATGTTTCAAGTGTGAAAAAGAGTATTTTAGTGTGATTCTAGAAAAAAGCTGAAATTTTAAATTCTTTCTCAATGAGTTGCATAGGATAAGTATCATTGTGAGAAAGGGGCTTGATGTTGAAAAAGGCGAAGCTCACAGGAAGAATCGTCACGCCTGAAGATTCGGATTATGAACAAGCGAGAACGAATAATAATTTAAATAATCCCAAATATCCGAGTGTCATTGTGTTTTGTCAAAAAACGAAAGATGTGGTTAATGCCTTAAAATGGGCTAGAGAAAACAATGAGCCTTTCAGAATTCGAAGTGGTCGTCATAGCTATGAAAATTTTTCTTTAGTAAATAAAGGGCTTGTCATTGATGTAAGTGATATGAATGATATTTCGGTAAATCTATCAGAAATGACGGCTAGAATTGATGCTGGAGCTAATATGGGAAACGTATACCGTACATTATGGGAGCATGGTGTTACCATTCCTGCTGGTACAGAAAGTAGTGTTGGGGTGGTCGGTTTGACCCTTGGTGGTGGGATTGGGATGCTATCACGACCATTTGGATTAACTTGTGACAATCTTATTGAAATCGAAACGGTGGTAGCTAGTGAACATGAGGGTGCTCAGGTAATCAGAGCGAATAAGCAACAACATCATGATTTGTTTTGGGCAAGTCGTGGTGGAGGAGGAGGCAATTTTGGTATAGTCACTTCTTTGACATTCAAGCTTCATGCGATTAATGAGGTATCACTGTTCTCTATTACATGGGGATGGGATGACTTTGAAGTGGCCTTTGATGCATGGCAAAAATGGGCTCCCTATACAGATAAGCGTCTAACCTCACAGATTGAGCTAAAAACAAAGGAAGTAGGTGAGATAGTCGCACAAGGTGAGTTTATAGGAACAGCAGCTGAATTAAAGAAATTGCTTCGCCCTCTTAGAAAAACAGGCTTGCCAACAAGTATTTGGATAAAGGAAGTGCCATATAGCAAGGCAATAGAATTTTTTGATTTACCAAGCGGTAATCAGCCTGCCTATCGAAAAAGATCAGGGTCATTTTTGGAGAGACCGTTTCCATATAAGGCGATTCAGAGGATGAAAGAATTTTTAGCCCATGCACCTAATTCAAATACAACAATATGGCAACAGTCTTTAAGAGGAGCAGTAGGTGAAATTGCTCCCCAGCATACAGCCTATTACTATCGCAATGCGATAATAGCTCAAGAATATAATACTTCCTGGAAAAAACCGAAAGAGGAAGAACAAAATATTAAGTGGGTAGAAAATTTACGTCAAGCTTTATCACCTTATACGTCTGGTGATTATGTGAATTTTCCAGATCGATATATTAAGGACTGGCATACAGCCTATTACGGACGTAATTTTAGAAGGCTTCGTGAAGTGAAAACAAAATATGATCCGTATAATGTATTTCAATTTCAGCAGAGTATCCCACCTATTAGGAAGTGGTTGTAGCTGGAGAATGGAGCAGGTGAAGCGGCACTCCTGCTCCTTTTTGATTTTCACGTTTTAGCTTGATAAATACTGTTTAAGAGGTCACAATAAAACTATTACATATATTTCTAAAAGGATTGATTGGAATGGAAAATATTGTTGTTCGTAATAATGTAACAATACTCGGACAAGGGGACCAACCGCTTATTTTTGCACATGGATTTGGCTGTGATCAAAATATGTGGCGTTTCATTACGCCTGCATTTATGGACAAATATAAGATTATATTATTCGATTATGTAGGCTCAGGTAACTCAGATATAAATGCCTATTCATCAGAGAAATATCAATCGTTACAGGGCTATGTACAAGATTTATTGGACATTATTGAAACGCTATCATTACAAAATAGTATTTTTGTAGGGCACTCCATTAGTGCCATGATAGGACTGCTCGCATCTATCCAGCACCCTGACTATTTTAAGAAATTGATTATGATTGGTCCTTCTCCCTGTTATTTAAATGATGATGGTTATCGAGGGGGATTTGAGCGAAGTGATATAGCAGAGTTACTAGACATGATGGAAATGAACTTTACAGGTTGGGCTAGCTATATGGCACCTATTGCAATGAGTAATCCTGAACAGCCAGCATTAACACAGGAATTGAAGCAAACCTTTATAGCAGCAGACCCTATCATTGCAAAGGAATTTGCTGAGGTCACATTTTTATCTGATCATCGAAGTGAATTACCAAAGGTCTCTGTTCCTTCGTTAATTATCCAATGCTCGGAAGATAGTATTGTGCCAAGTAGTGTTGGAGATTATTTGCATCAGCATCTCAAAAATAGCACGTTACAATTAATGGAAGCAAAAGGTCATTATCCACATATTAGTCACCCAAATGAAACGATACAATGTATTGCAGATTTTTTGTAGGGAAAAATGAAAGGATTTTCAACAATGGAAAAACGACTCAACAATGCACCATGTGGATTTCTTTCCATCACACATGAAGGGCTTATTTCAGAAATCAATCGAACCCTGCTAGATTGGATCGGCTATGAGCAAGAGGAATTATTACATATGCATCTAGAAATTCTTCTATCTACGCCCAATAAGATGATTTTTCACTCTTATTTTTATCCTATGATTAATCTAGAGGGGCAAGTAGAGGAATTATTCATTCATCTCAAACAGAAGGACGGAATGTCGGTTCCGTTTTTAATGAATGCCAAATTGTACAAAGAGGATTTGGTAGAGCGCATTGATTGTATTTTAGTAAAGATGAAAAAGCGCATAGATTATGAACAAGAATTACGATCAGCCAAAAAACTACTTGAGGCTGCCTATCAAGAAAAGGATCGTGCATTAGCTAATTTGGAGCAAATTCATGTAGAAATAGAACATCAGCAGGCGAAATTATTGGAAATGAATGCTGCTTTAGTAGAATTATCAATGACTGATAAACTGACCGGCTTGAAAAACAGGAGATTTTTCCAGGAACAACTCGAAAAACATTTTAATCATTTTCATGAGACAGCAGAAACTTTTTCGTTATGCATTTTAGATATCGATCATTTCAAAAAGGTCAATGATACATATGGTCATCAAGTTGGAGACGATGTCCTCGTACAATTGGCACAACTATTACAAATACAAGTACGTCTAGAAGATATCGTCGCTCGTTATGGTGGGGAGGAGTTTATTATCATCCTACCTGAGACCGAGATACCTGCGGCAAAAGAAATCGGCGAAAAAATTAGACACACCGTGGAGCAGGATGGTTGGCCAACAGGCAGTCTTACGATCAGTATGGGAATTGCCACAGTAACTTCAGAAGATACAGAGACGACATTGATAAAAAAAGCAGATAAAGCATTGTATGGATCGAAAGAGCATGGACGAAACAAAGTCACTCATTTTCATGAGATAAAGTGACTAGCCTTTACAATTCCGCCATTAATTTTTGAATAGAAGGAAGATCTGCTGGAGCAAATGGAAGGTCAAGCAATTGGTTGCGGGGAACCCATCTTGCTTCAGCATGTTCTAGAATTTGGGGTGTGCCTTTAATAATTGAAGCTTTGTATGTTTCTAAATGAACGAAAAATTGTTCGTATTCATGGAGTGTTACAGCCACTTGTTTACCTACTTGAATCGTACAGTTAAATTCCTCAAGAATTTCTCGAGAAAGTGCCTGTTTTGGTGTTTCACCCTGCTCTATTTTACCGCCAGGGAATTCCCAATAATTTGCTAATACCATTTGGGGGTTTCTTAAAGCACAGAAAATTTCTTGTTGCTCATTTTCAATTATAGCCCCTACTACATGTATTGTTTTTTTCATTTATATACCTCACTTTGTGTCTTCGTTAGATATGTATGATTATAGCATGTTTAAGTTGTACGCCACTTGCCACCACAGGAAAATAACAGTTTTCTTACTTAGTTATGAAATTTGCTATTTCGTAGGGTATAATAGTGGTCAATATATAGGAAAAAGGCGGTAAGAGGTAGCGATGAAGAGAATTGAATCTACGCAAAATGCGTTAGTGAAATATTGGAAAAAGTTAGCGACAACAAGAAAAGAGCGTGAACGTTCGGGTGAATTCCTAGTAGAGGGCTTTCATCTTGTTGAAGAAGCATTAAAAAATAAAAACCAAGTATTACAAATTATAGTGCGTGAAGGTATCGATTTGCCAATGTTATGGCCAATCGATGATATAGCTATTGTAGAGGTATCGACTGCGGTAGCGAAGGAATTTGCGGAGACAGAAACTTCCCAAGGTGTTTTTGCTGTATGTAAACAGCCCGTCTTAGAGGATAATGTGATGACTACTTGGCGAAAAGTGTTATTAATTGATGCTGTCCAAGATCCTGGTAACATTGGAACAATGATTCGTACAGCAGATGCTGCAGGTTTAGATGCTGTAATTTTAGGAAAAGGCTGTGCCGATCTTTATAACCCTAAAACACTACGTGCTGCTCAAGGTTCGCATTTCCATATTCCGGTAGTGCGTGGAGATTTAGCAGAATGGATAGATATATTACAGGATCAAGGTGTACCAGTATTTGGTACTGCATTAGATGAGGAAGCGGTGCCGTATAGTGATATTCAGCATACGGGTGCATTTGCGATTATTATGGGGAATGAAGGAAGTGGCATTCAGCCTCAGTTATTAGCGATGACAGATCAAAATATGATCATTCCTCTTTTTGGACAGGCCGAATCATTAAACGTCGCAGTAGCAACAGGTGTTGTTTTATATGGCTTTGCCAAATAATTAATTGCTCATTGTGGGATTGAGGCAGTTGTCTCTTGATTTGCTACAGTCCATTATTGTATAATTTATTCTAAAATGTATGTTTAAATAATAAATGCTTTGACCGGGAAGTAGTAAAGATTGTGAATGGACGACAGGGAGCGTAGGCCAGAGATTGAGAGCCAACGCCGTATCAATGCAGTTTTGAATTCAGCCTGCGAGCAGCTACCGGGACCAGTGTACTGCTGTAAAGGTAAGCCGGCTTTATCAAGTCGTTATGTCAATGAAGTGATTGTAAGGCTTTGCTTTGCAATAACTAGGGTGGTACCGCGAAAATGTCCTCGTCCCTTTTTAGGGGCGAGTTTTTTTATGCCTAAAAAGCAGGCATTTATTTTCTGAGGAGGTTTTAACATGGAAGAGCAATTAAAACAATTAGAGCAAGAAGCACTTTCTAAAATTGAAGCAGCTGCAAATTTAAAAGAATTGAATGAAGTACGTGTTGCGTATTTAGGAAAAAAAGGACCTATCACTGATTTACTAAAAGGGATGGGCAAATTATCAGCTGAAGAACGTCCGAAAATGGGTGCTTTAGTGAATAATGTTCGTGAAAATGTAACGGCAGTATTAGAAACAAAGATTACCGTGTTGGAAGAGGCAGCCATTGCTGAAAAATTAGCGAGTGAGTCGATTGATGTCACTTTACCAGGTCGTGAAATTAAAGTGGGGAACCGTCACCCTTTAACACGTGTCATTGAAGAAATTGAAGATTTATTTATTGGAATGGGCTATGAAATTGCTGAAGGTCCAGAAGTGGAGAAGGATTACTATAACTTTGAAGCACTAAATTTACCAAAAGGTCATCCAGCTCGTGATATGCAAGATTCGTTCTATATTTCCGAGGAAATATTATTACGTACCCATACTTCACCAGTACAGGCTCGTACGATGGAAGCCAAAAAAGGTGAATCGATTCGCATAATTTGTCCTGGTAAAGTATTCCGACGTGATAATGATGATGCAACACATTCACATCAGTTTATGCAAATTGAAGGTTTAGTCATTGGCGAAAATATTCGCATGAGTGACCTAAAAGGAACATTAGATACGTTAGCGAAAAAAATGTTTGGTGCAGACCGCGAAATTCGACTACGTCCGAGCTTCTTCCCATTTACTGAGCCATCTGTAGAGATGGATATCTCTTGTTTCAAATGTGGTGGAGCAGGCTGTAACGTATGTAAGGGCACTGGCTGGATTGAGATTCTAGGAGCAGGTATGGTGCATCCAAACGTATTAGAAATGGCTGGCTATGATCCAAAGAAAGTTTCTGGATTTGCATTTGGTATTGGTGCAGAACGTATTGCGATGTTGAAATATGGTGTTGACGATATTCGTCATTTCTATACAAGTGACACTCGCTTCTTATCACAATTCGAGCGAACAGAAGCGTAAGGGGGATAAAACATGTTAGTATCATTAGAATGGTTAAAAGATTATATCAATACGCAGGACTTAGCACCTGAGCTATTAGCAGAAAAAATTACACGCTCTGGGATCGAAGTAGATGCAGTAATTGATCGTGCTAATGCTATGGATAAAGTTGTAGTTGGTTATGTAGTTTCTAAGGAGAAACATCCAGAGGCTGATAAGTTAAATATTTGCCAAGTTGACGTTGGCGAAGCAGAGCCCCAACAAATAATTTGTGGTGCACCGAATGTTGATGCTGGTCAGAAAGTCATTGTTGCTCGTCCAGGTGCACATTTACCAGGTGGCATTAAAATCAAAAAAGCAAAACTTCGCGGTCATGAATCGAACGGAATGATTTGTTCCTTACAAGAGCTTGGAATCGAAGGAAAGCTTGTTCCTAAGGCGTATTCAGAAGGTATCTTTGTCCTACCAGCAGATGCAGAAGTAGGCACAGATGCACTGGCTATATTGGGCCTACGTGATACAGTGTTGGAGTTAGGACTAACACCAAACCGCTCAGATGCTCTTTCAATGCTAGGTGTAGCATATGAAGTAGGTGCTATTCTTTCAGAGGAAATTAAATATCCAGAAATTTCCTATCAAACTGCTAGTGAAAAAGCACAGGATTACCTGAAGCTTCATGTAGAAGATTTACAAGCAAATCCTATGTATGTAGCAAAAGTTGTGAAAAACGTAAAAATCGGTGAATCACCAATGTGGCTACAAAATCGTCTAATGGCTGCGGGAGTACGTCCACACAATAATGTCGTAGATGTAACGAACTATGTATTAATGGAATATGGTCAACCTCTGCATGCTTTTGACTATGATAGCCTAGAAACGGGTGAAATCGTTGTTCGTAAAGCAACAGAAGGTGAAAAAATTACAACATTAGATGACCAAGAACGTACATTAAAAGCTTCAGATTTAGTCATTACAAATGGCAAAGAGCCAGTAGCCATTGCTGGTGTAATGGGTGGTGCTAATTCAGAGGTAACAGATTCAACAACGACTGTTGTCATTGAATCAGCCTATTTTGATGGTTTAACAGTGCGTCAAACGTCTCGTCATCTTGGCCTACGTTCAGATGCATCGGCTCGTTTCGAAAAAGGGGTAGACCCAAATCGTGTCTTACCAGCTGCTGAACGTGCTGCTGCTCTACTTGCTGAATTAGCAGGAGGCGAAGTATTAGAAGGTACATGTTTAGTAGATGAGTTAGATAAAACACCAGCGCGAGTAGTCGTTTCCCCAGATTTTATTAATGAACGTTTAGGTATGAAGATTGCATTAGAAGATATGCTTTCTATTTTAGAGCGTTTAAAATTTGGTGTAGAGGCAGCAAATGGTTTATTAATTATTGATGCACCAACACGTCGCCAAGATATTAAAATTGAAGAGGATATCGTGGAGGAAATTGCTCGTCTTTATGGTTATGATGAAATCCCAATGACATTACCAGAGGGTGCAACACAAGTAGGTAATTTATCACCTTACCAAGCAAATCGACGTGTTGTTCGTCATTACATGGAAGGGGCTGGCCTATATCAAGCGGTAACTTATTCGTTAACGTCGGATGCATTGTCACAACGTTTTGCTTTGAAAGCAGAGCCGGTAACTCGCTTGCTTATGCCAATGAGTGAGGAGCGTTCTACATTACGTCAAAGCCTTATTCCACATTTAATCGAAGCGGCGGCTTATAATGTTGCACGTCAAGCTGAAGGCGTGGCTTTATATGAAATTGGCTCCGTGTTCCTTGGTCAATCAGATGAGGGGCAACCATATGAGGAAGAGCATGTGGCAGCAGTACTAACTGGCAAATGGCTAGACCATGCTTGGCAAGGTGAGAAAAAAGCTGTAGATTTCTTTGTGCTAAAAGGTATCATCGAAGGTGTCATTGGCAAACTTGGCTTAGCAAATCGCATGACATTTGTGAAATCACAAGTGGATGGCTTACATCCAGGTCGTACGGCTAGCATTTTATTGGATGGCAAGCAAGTCGGCATCATTGGTGGACTTCACCCAGCAGAGCAAAAAGCATGGGGTGTAAAAGACACGTATGTAATGGAAATGAATTTAGTGGCGCTATTAAGTGCAACGGCACAAGAAGCACCACTTGCCTATACACCAGTACCTCGTTTCCCAGCTATGTCTCGCGATATCGCTCTTATAATGGACCGTACAACAACAGCGGGCGAAGTAATGGAAGCTATTGATGCAGCGGGTGTGAAACTATTAAAAGATATCCGCGTATTCGATGTTTACGAAGGGGAGAAAATGGAAGCAGGTAAAAAATCGGTTGCCTTCTCACTCACATACTTTGATCCAGAACGTACTTTAACAGACGAAGAAGTAGTGGCCGCACATAACAAAGTGTTAAAAGCCATTGCTACGATTGCAGGCACAGAAGTACGCTAATATATGAAAAAAGACTGTCTTACGAGGCAGTCTTTTTTTGTTTGAGAATGGTGAAGATGATGATCCAAAAGGTGAAGAATGAATGATCCAAAAAATGAGGAAAGCGCTCAAAAAGGTTCCTAATGCGTCTCACGCTCATCAGGAACCCCAAAAAAGCTTTTTTAAGCAACCAATAGTATGATTTACTTCATCTTCCGTGCTTTATCAGTGTTGGCGAAATGCCATTTTGTGATGGAGCGTAGAAATTCTTCGCCCTGATTACGCCAGATTCGGGCTGCTTGCACATCTACCTTGTTAGAGGCGCCCTTCATTAATGTAAGCCCTGTAATGTCACTCAAACGGTCCATTTCCTTTAAAAAGGCAGCACGAGCTAAAATAGATGCTGTAGCCACAGCTACATGTAATTGTTCTGCTTTAGTAGAAAAGTAGACATTCTCTTGTACAAGTTCACGTTCATTTTTTAAATAATTGTAATAGACACCACGTTCAGCAAACTGGTCGATTAAGATAAATTCAGGTTTTTCAGGTGCCATTTTTGATAGTGTGTTTTGTAGTGCCTTGTTATGCATCATGGCTTTCATTTTACCTTGGGAATAGCCTTTCGCTTGTAAGTTGTTATATTTCTCGTTGCGTAAGACGAGAACACTATGGACACAGGCTGCACGCAAATCAGGTGCAATTTTCCTCATATAGTCATCTGTTAGCATTTTTGAATCTTTTACGCCAAGCTCATTCATGAGTTCGATTTTGGAAGGAGGTACATATACTGCTGCTACAGTGATTGGACCAAAATAATCACCTGTGCCTGTTTCGTCTGAGCCTAAGACAGACATGGTTGCGAAATTGTTAGGCAGTACATCCCCTTTTGCCCCGATAGTGGAGAGTGGAGTAGCAGTTTTTTCAACAGTTCCCCAACGTGCTGCCTCACGTTCAGCACCGCCCCCCTGAAACATTAATTTGCCTGATTTATACATAGTTATGGCTGTATCTGGTAGTTTTGCCGCAAAAATGACTCCCGGAGCCTTTCGTTCTATAAAGTGCGATGCATAGTAAGCCATCACCTCTTTTTGAATATTTGTTGAAATGGAAAGCACAATATTTGCCATTTAATCGTTCCTTTCTGTCCTCGTTGTTCACAATTTTATACCTTTCATGGTATGATAATAAATAGCTTTTTTGTGTGATGGTGCTCACAAGCCTCTAAAATCGTGTGTGCATCGAATTTATAGGAGGGTGCGACTATGGAAAAACAAGAAAAGAATAAAATTTCTGTTGAAATATATGGTCATACATATAAAATGGTCGGCTCTGAATCCATTGGCCATATGAGACTTGTTGCTTCGATTGTTGATGACCGTATGCGCGAGATGAACGTACATAATCCCTCACTTGATAGCACAAAACTTGCTGTTCTGACAGCAGTAAATACAGTTCATGATTATTTACTATTAAAAGAACGAATGGAGCAATTAGAAGAAGAATTGAAAAAGTTAAAGGGTTGAAGAGAATGTTAGATTTAATCATATTAGTGGTACTGTTAGCTGGTATAGGCGTCGGTGCAAAACGAGGTTTTATTGTACAGATGATGCATATTGTCAGCTTTGTAGTAGCCCTAATTGTTGCGTATATTTATTATAAGCCATTAGCACAAAAATTTGTATTTTGGGTTCCGTATCCAGGTGTCACTGACACAGGTAGCCTTGGCGTTGTCATTGATAGTCTAGATTTAGACCGCACCTTTTATCGGGTAATTGCCTTTGCTGTTATTTTCTTTGCAGTAAAAATAACGTTGCAAATCGTGGCATCGATATTTGACTTTATCGCGTATTTGCCTGTGCTAAATACAGTGAATCGTTGGCTTGGGGCGTTACTTGGCATGATTGAAAACTATTTAATTATGTTTATTTTGCTATATGTGTGCGCTTTATTACCAGTAGATGCCATACAAAATTTAATGTCGAAGTCATTGTTAAGTGGTCTGATGTTGGAGCATACACCAATTATTACAAAGATGTTCCAAAACTGGTGGTATATTTATATGCAATAGTAACTGTGCACTTCTCTCTGTCTTGAGGGAAGTGTTTTTACGATAGGAGGAATTACCAATGAATAAAAAAACAATTATTCGCACACTCGAAAAAATTGCTTTATATATGGAACTACAGGGAGAAAATCCATTCAAGGTATCAGCCTTTCGAAAGGCTGCGGCAGCACTAGAGGGGGACGAACGTTCATTAAGCGAAATGGATGATGTAACAAAACTCAAAGGTATTGGCAAGGGTACTGCGGCTGTAATAGAGGACTTAATGTTAACAGGTGAATCGAGTTTGTTAAAGGAGTTAGAAGAGGTTGTACCTAAAGGGTTACTGCCATTGCTAAAATTACCTGGCTTGGGAGGAAAAAAAATTGCGAAACTACACCAAGAGCTTAGTATTGACTCTGCAGAAAGCTTGAAGGCAGCTTGTGAGGCAGGAAAAGTACGTGAATTAGCTGGATTTGCTGTAAAAACTGAGGAGAAGATTTTAAAGGAGCTAGCCAATTTAGCAAATCGTTCAGAACGACTACCAATTTGGCAGCTTGAGCCTGTGGTTTTACAAATTGAGGCGCTTCTAGGTAGTATGAAGGAAGTAGACCGGTTTTCAGTTGCTGGGAGTTTCCGTCGAGCGTTAGAAACTAGCAAAGATATTGATTTTATTGTTGTGACAGAAGCAGTTGAGGAAGTACGCGAAAAGTTGTTAAATAGCTTGGCCATTCAAGAAGTCGTGGCGGCAGGGGATACAAAAATTTCGGTGATTTTAGACTTAGATGAACCAGTTAGCGTTGATTTCCGTTTAGTGAAAGATAATGAATATGCGACTGCGTTGCATCATTTCACAGGTTCAAAAGATCATAATGTTCGTATGCGGCAAATTGCCAAAGCCCGTGGTGAAAAAATAAGTGAATATGGTGTGGAACAGGAAGATGGTACCGTTTTGACGTTCCAAGACGAGGCAGCATTTTTCGCTCATTTTGATCTACCTTGGATTCCACCGAGCTTACGGACAGGAACAGTAGAATTTGACAAAACAAACATAATTCAAAACTTAGTTCGACTAGAGGATATTAAAGCTGATTTGCATATGCATACAACATGGTCAGATGGTGCATACTCTGTTGCAGAAATGGGCGAGGCGTTACTAGCACGGGGCTATCAATATAGCGTTATTACAGACCATTCGCAATTCCTAAAAGTAGCAAATGGATTAACACCGGAGCGTTTAGAAAAGCAACGTATAGAAATTGAGGCATTTAATGCAGCACATCCAGATTTTCATTTGTTTAAAGGGACGGAGATGGATATTTTACCAGACGGCTCACTTGATTTCGAAGATCAGGTGTTAAAAGAGCTCGATTTTGTTATTGCTTCCATTCATTCTAGTTTTACACAATCACAAGATAAAATTATGGCACGTTTACTAACAGCTATGCAAAATCCCTATGTTCATATGATTGCCCATCCGACTGGTCGAATTATTGAAGATCGCGATGGTTATAATCCTGATATGAAACAGTTAATTGCCTGGGCAAAGGAATATGGTAAAATTTTAGAGTTAAATGCAAATCCATATCGTCTCGATTTATGTGTAGAACATTTAGAAATGGCATGCGCTGCAGGTGTGCCAGTAGCCATCAACACAGATGCGCATGATATTGCACATTTACGTTTTATGGATATTGGGGTTCGCTATGCAAATAGAGCATGGTTACCGAAAGATATGATTGTGAATACATGGACGCGTGAACAGTTTGAAGCGTTCATACAACGAAATAAATAGGCTGAGGAGGTGTTCTCAGTGATTGCAGAACGCGCATTGAAAACACTAGAATACGATAAAGTTAGGCAACAAGTGGCTTCCTATTGTACTTCTTCCATTGGTAAATCTGCCATTGAGGAGCTTGTGCCACAAACAGATTTTGATAAAGTAGTACAATTATTAGAGGAAATGGATGAGGGACTTTCCATTTTGCGTGTGAAGGGCAATGTACCAATGGGCGGAATTTTTGATGTCCGTCCCTCTGCCAGACGTGCTCAAATAGGAGGCATGTTAGCAGCAGTAGAACTAATGGAAATTTCGAGCACGATTCGAGCAAGCCGAATTCTACGTAATTTTATTGAAGATTTAGAAGCCGATGAAGTGATTGATATTCCCCATTTCATCTCCAAAAAGGAAGCAATGCCTGTCCTAACAGGATTGCAACATGAAATTAATAACTGTATTGACGACAATGGAGCTGTCTTAGATTCTGCTAGTCAAACATTGCGCTCTATTCGCCAATCTTTGCGTGCTGAAGAAGGGAAAGTCCGCTCTAAGCTGGAAAGTTTAATTCGGGGAAGTAATGCAGCGAAAATGCTTTCTGATACACTTGTGACAATTCGTAATGATCGCTTTGTTATTCCCGTAAAGCAGGAATATCGTCACCACTATGGTGGGATTGTCCATGACCAATCTTCTTCTGGTCAAACCTTATTTATTGAGCCAGATTCTGTTGTCCAAGCAAACAATGAAATTCATCGCTTGAAAATGAAAGAGCAGGCAGAAATTGAACGTATTTTACTAGCATTAAGTGCAATGGTGCAAGAAGTAGCATCAGATTTATTTAACTTAGTGAAGGTATTAGGTGATATCGATGTCATTTTAGCAAAGGGCAAATATGGCCAAGCCAATAAATGTACAATGCCTAAAATGAATCAGGATGGCTATATCCGACTAATACGTGCACGTCATCCACTACTACCAATAGAATCAGCTATTCCAAATGATATTGAATTTGGTAAAGACATTACAGCTATTGTCATTACAGGTCCTAATACAGGTGGTAAAACGGTGACATTAAAAACGGTTGGTCTGTGTACATTAATGGCACAAGCTGGATTACCAGTGCCAGCATTAGATGGCTCAGAACTTGCTGTATTTGAGCAATTATTTGCCGATATTGGTGATGAACAATCAATTGAGCAGTCACTTTCTACGTTCTCGTCCCATATGGTTAATATTGTTGACATCCTACAAAAATTTGATCACGAATCACTTGTTCTTTTTGATGAGCTAGGGGCAGGTACTGACCCACAGGAAGGGGCAGCCTTAGCCATTTCAATCTTAGACGAAGTACATGGGCGCGGTGCTCGTGTAATGGCTACAACTCACTATCCTGAGCTAAAAGCTTATGGCTATAATCGACCAGGTGTAGCCAATGCCAGTGTAGAATTTGATATTGAAACTTTGAGCCCGACCTACCGTCTACTTATCGGTGTACCTGGGCGCTCAAATGCATTTGAAATTTCCAGTCGTCTTGGTTTACCTGAATCCATTATTGATCGTGCTAAAGACTTTACTGGAACCGATCGACATGAGGTTGAATCGATGATTGCCTCATTGGAAGAAACACGTCGCCAATCTGAAGATGATGCAGAGCGTTCGCATGCATTGCTATTAGAATCAGAAACATTACGTAAAGAGCTTCAAGATAAATTGCAAGCCTATGAGGAGCGTAAAGAGGCGCTTGATAAGAAGGCGAAGGAAAAGGCGCGTAAAATTGTTGATGAAGCAAAACGTGAAGCAGAAGCGATTATTGCAGAGCTTCGAGAAATGCGTAAAAATGCTGATCAAGTTGTCAAGGAGCATGAATTGATTGAAGCACGTAAACGCTTGGAAGAAGCAACACCACTTGAAGACAATAAAGTGCTAAAAAAGGCGGCACAAGTCAAAGCTCGTGCACAAAACTTAGTTGTCGGAGACGAGGTAAAGGTGTTAAGCTATGGTCAACGAGGTACTTTGTTAGAAAAGGTGTCGAATACCGAATGGGTTGTCCAAATGGGGATTTTAAAAATGAAAATCTCAGATAGTGATTTGGAGTATATTAAACCTGAAAAAGAGCCTGTATTACGAACAGCTGGTGTGAAAAATCGAAATAGTCATGTGAAACTAGAATTAGATTTACGTGGTGAACGCTATGAGGATGCAATCGTAAGAACAGAGAAATATATTGATGATGCATTACTCTCTAATTATGGTCGTGTGTCCATTATTCATGGAGTTGGTACAGGGGCTTTACGTCAAGGTATTCAAAGCTATTTGAAAAAGCATAAGCGCGTAAAATCCTTCCGTTTTGGTGAAGCCGGTGAAGGGGGCTTAGGCGTCACAGTTGTTGAATTGAAATAAGCTATAAAGGGGACGGAGAAAAATGCTGAATTCTGGCTTTTGGCGATATCCAATTATCGAAACGGCAGGATATTTTAGTGTTGTAGTATTATGTTTAGTCGTCTCGATGGCATTGTTCGAAGTCGTTACGAAATATAAAAATTGGGAAGAAATTAAAAAAGGTAATGTCGCTGTGGCTCTTGCAACAGGTGGAAAAATACTAGGGATTTGTAATATCTTCCGCTTTTCCATTGCACGTCATAGCACATTAAGTGAAATGATCGGTTGGGGCCTTTTTGGCTTTACATTATTGATTGTAGCGTATTTCTTATTTGAATTTATGACACCTCGTTTTAACGTTGATCAAGAGATTGCCAATGATAATCGCTCAGTTGGTTTCATTTCCTTTACCATTTCAGTCGGTCTTTCGTTTGTAATTGGGGCAAGTATTGCATAGGAGTGTCATGACATGGAAAAATTAGCAAAAGTACTAATCGTTGTCTGTATTGCATTTTTGGCAGTAGGTGTCTACTATATGTTAACGATTTAAATAAAAAACGCATTCTCTTTAAGAGGATGCGTTTTTTGTTAATTGTACATAGCATAAATTTCTACAACAACCTATTAACTTTCATTCATATAACTCTATTAAAGGGTAGAAAAATTATTTTTATAATATAGGAATATGCTCATTATTTTTTTATGGAGTAACTCAATAATGAACGAGCATTCATAAGGTGTATTCAAATAAATCCCGATAAATATCAATCATATTAATGTTGTTAATTGCATAATAATTAATCGAAAATGCATTTATTTTCTATTTTCTGTTTGAAACTGTATTTCTTTTTCATTATAATAAATATAAGAATTGACAAAGTTTGGGACAAAGGGGAGAGGACGTATGACAGCAAAACCATGGCTAGCAAATTATCCTGAAGAAGTACCATCGTCTTTAACGTTTGAGGAAATTCCAGTGCAAGAGTTTTTGACACGTGCCTATAAAAAGAATCCATCCAAAGTAGCGATTCATTTTATGGGAAAGGATTTGACGTACACCGAGCTATATGAGTCAGCTTTAAGGTTCGCAAACTATTTACAAGCACTAGGTGTGGAAAAGGGAGATCGAGTAGCAATTATGCTGCCTAACACGCCACAAAGTGTAATCGCTTACTATGGTGCCATGTATGCAGGTGCTGTTGTAGTACAAACAAATCCACTTTATACTGAACGTGAGCTTCAATATCAAATGGCTGATTCAGGAGCAAAGGTGATTCTCGTAATGGATATTTTATATCCGAGAGTCATGAAAATTATGAAAGAGACAGCTCTTGAAAATGTCATTGTGACAGCTATTAAAGATTATTTACCATTCCCAAAAAATTTAGTCTATCCATTTATTCAAAAAAAGCAGTATGGCTTTAGTGTCAAGGTTGAACATAGCGGCCAAAATCATCTGTTTTCAGAAATTATGCGTTCAGCACCAATTAAGATAATTGACAATATGCCATTTGATTTTGAAGAAGACCTAGCACTCCTTCAATATACGGGTGGGACAACAGGTTTCCCAAAAGGCGTTATGCTGACCCATAAAAATTTAATTGCCAATACGACAATGTGTGATGCTTGGATGTATAAATGTGTTCATGGTGAAGAAACCATTATGGGCATTCTACCATTCTTCCACGTCTATGGCATGACAACTGTTATGCTTTTATCTGTATTTACTCAAAATAGAATGGTGCTTTTACCGAAGTTTGATGCTGAAACGGCATTAAAGACGATTGATAAACAAAAACCAACACTGTTCCCCGGCGCACCAACCTTATACATCGGCCTTTTAAATCACCCAGACATTGCGAATTATGATTTATCATCCATTAAGGCATGCCTAAGTGGCTCTGCTTCATTGCCAATTGAAGTGCAAGAGAAGTTTGAGGCAGTGACTGGTGGAAAGCTAGTAGAAGGATATGGGTTAACAGAAACCTCACCTGTAACACATGCTACGCCAATTTGGGGGAAGCGGGTGATTGGCTCGATTGGTTTACCTTGGCCAAATACAGAAGCGGTTATTTTACGTACAGGTGATACAGAAGAGCTACCTATTGGTGAAGTTGGTGAAATTGCTGTTAAAGGACCACAAGTAATGAAGGGCTACTGGAACCGTCCAGAGGATACAGCTGCGACATTTGCTGATGGTTGGTTTTTAACAGGTGATCTTGGTTATATGGATGAGCAAGGCTTCTTCTATGTAGTAGATCGTAAAAAAGATTTAATAATAGCAGGCGGCTTTAATATTTATCCACGTGAAGTAGAAGAAGTGTTATATGAACGTGAAGAGATCCAAGAGTGCGTAGTAGCAGGCATACCTGATCCGTATCGTGGTGAAACAGTTAAAGCTTATATTGTATTAAAAGAAGGATATTCGATTACTGAGGACGAATTAAATAAATATTGCCGTCAGCATCTAGCAGCTTTTAAAGTTCCGCGTTATTATGAATTTAGAGAAGAGCTGCCAAAAACAGCTGTAGGAAAAATTTTGCGTCGTACGTTAGTTGAAGAAGAAAAAACAAAATTAGCGAATAAAGAAGCGAAATAAATACGTGTGAAAGTATTGACAAGCAATGCTGTAAAATATAATATGAAAATATGAATGAATGACCATTCATATTTTCATATTTTTTTAGGTTTACACGTCATATCGACGTGCGCATGTTTTTTAGGTGGTGATATAAAAGTGAAACGAGATAAGCCAAAATATAAACAAATTATTGATGCAGCTGTCATCGTTATTGCGGAAAATGGGTATCACCAAGCGCAAGTATCGAAAATCGCCAAACAGGCAGGGGTGGCCGATGGAACAATCTATTTATATTTTAAAAATAAAGAAGATATATTAATTTCTGTCTTTAATGAAAAAATGGCTGTTTTTGTAGAGTCATTACAAGATATAATAGAAAAGGGGAGTACGTCTAAAGACAAACTTTCACGAATGATTGAAAATCATTTTAATGTTCTAGCGACAGATCGATACCTAGCAACTGTCACACAATTAGAGCTTCGCCAGTCAAACAAAGACTTACGATTAAAAATTAATTCCGTATTGCGCGAGTATTTACAGCTACTTGATCAAATTTTAATCGAGGGTATGCTTACAGGTGAGTTCAATCAGACGATGGATGTACGCTTGGCTCGACAAATGGTTTTTGGAACAATTGATGAAACTATTACGTCGTGGGTTATGAATGACTATCGATATGATTTGATGGAACAGGTTCCAAAGGTTCAGGCATTAATCCTGAACGGCATTAAAGCTTAAAAGGATGTGGAGAAATGGAATTTCTAAGTTGGAAAGTAGAAGATGGAGTAGCGATTATTACAATTGCACGTCCACCAGCAAATGCATTATCTCGCGGTATTATTGCAGAAGTTAACGCTGTGCTTGATGCTGTAGAACACGATGATGCTGTAAGAGTCCTTGTACTTCATGGTGAAGGCCGTTTCTTCTCTGCAGGGGCAGATATTAAAGAATTTATTGGGGTAGAATCTGGTGAGGAATTTACAAAGCTAGCTAGCAACGGGCAGCAGGTTTTTGAGCGTGTTGAATCGTTTTCTAAGCCTGTAATTGCAGCCATCCATGGTGCGGCATTAGGCGGAGGGCTTGAGTTAGCAATGAGCTGTCATATGCGATTTGTCACTGAATCAGCAAAATTAGGTTTACCTGAATTACAATTAGGGCTTATTCCTGGTTTTGGTGGTACACAGCGCTTACCACGCTATGTTGGAGTAGCAAAGGCTGCTGAAATGATGTTTACAAGTGAACCAATCTCTGGTAATGAAGCTGTTCAGTGGGGCTTAGCAAACCGTTCATTCTCAGACGAAGCATTGCTAGAAGAAACGTTAAAGATTGCTAAGAGCATTGCTAAGAAAAGCCCAATCGCTTTAAAAGCAGCTATTCAAACATTGCAATATGCAAAGCATGCATCATTCTATGAAGGCATTGAAGCAGAGGCTAAATCCTTTGGGACAGTATTTGTCACAGAAGATGCCAAAGAAGGAATTCAAGCATTCATTGAAAAGCGTGAGCCTGTGTTTACTGGCAAATAATTTTCCAAATGTCGATAGCAACGTTCAGTATGTTATCGGCGTTATCGAAACTGAAAATATATAATATTTATAAGTTTACTTAGAATTATAAAACGTTCCAGGAGGTATGGATATATGAACATTTTTGCATTAATTAAACGCACATTTGATACAGAAGAAAAAATCGTAGTGTCGGGTGGTAAAATCCAAGAGGACGGCGCAGAATTCATTATCAACCCTTATGATGAATATGCCATTGAAGAGGCAATCCAAGTTCGCGATGCTGCTGGTGGTAAGGTAACAGTGGTGACAATTGGTGGCGAGGATGCAGAGAAGCAATTACGTACAGCACTTGCTATGGGAGCAGACGAAGCAGTGCTTATTAATACAGAAGATGATTTAGATGAGCTGGACCAACATGCAGCAGCTTATCTACTAGCAGAATACTTAAAAGATAAAGATGCAGATTTAATTTTAACAGGAAATGTTGCGATTGATGGTGGTTCAGGGCAAGTTGGTCCACGTGTTGCTGATTTATTGGATATGAATTATGTAACTACGATTACAAAACTTGAAATTGACGGAACATCTGCGAAAATTGTTCGCGATATCGAAGGGGATTCAGAGGTAATTGAAACTTCTTTACCGTTATTAGTAACTGCTCAGCAAGGTTTAAATGAGCCTCGTTACCCATCTCTACCAGGTATTATGAAAGCGAAAAAGAAACCGCTTGCAGAGCTTGAGTTAGATGATTTAGATATCGATGAAGATGATGTAGAAGTGAAGATTGAAACCGTAGACATCTTCTTACCAGCTCAAAAAGCAGCAGGCCGTATTTTAGAAGGCGACCTTTCTGCACAAGCAAAAGAACTGGTAACTCTACTTCACACGGAAGCAAAAGTTGTTTAATTATTTGATGTCAATCGAATCTTAAAGGGTAACGGAGGGAATATGCTATGTCAAAAAAAGTATTAGTATTAAGTGAAGTTCGTGAAGGAAGCTTACGTAATGTTTCTTTCGAAGCAATTGCAGCTGCAAAACAAATCGCTGATGGTGGCGAAGTTGTTGGGGTACTTTTAGGGGATGCTGTAGCAGGTTTAACTGGTCCATTATTTGAATATGGTGCTGATCGAGTAGTAACAGTGGAACACCCGCATTTAAAACAATATACATCTGATGGCTATAGTCAAGCACTATTAGCTGTTATCGAGCAAGAACAACCAGCAGGTATTGTCTTTGGTCATACAGCAAATGGGAAAGATTTATCGCCAAAAATTGCAAGCAAATTGCAAGCAGGTCTAGTATCTGATGTCACTGCTATTGAAGGTGCAGGCGACGATGTGGTATTCATCCGACCAATTTACTCTGGTAAAGCCTTTGAAAAAGTAAAAGTTAAAGAAGGCGTTGTCTTAGCTTCTATTCGTCCAAATAACATTACACCTTTAGAAAAAGCAGAAGGTAAAACAGGTGATGTGTCTGCCATCTCTGTAGAGATTACAAATCTGCGCACAATTATTAAAGAAGTTGTTCGTAAATCTTCAGAAGGTGTAGATCTTTCAGAAGCGAAAGTAGTTGTTGCAGGTGGTCGTGGCGTGAAGTCAGAAGAAGGCTTCGAGCCATTAAAAGAGCTAGCTGATTTACTAGGCGGTGCAGTAGGTGCATCACGTGGTGCATGTGACGCTGAATACTGTGATTACTCGCTGCAAATCGGACAAACAGGTAAGGTTGTAACACCAGATCTTTATATTGCAGCAGGTATTTCGGGCGCAATTCAGCATTTAGCTGGAATGTCCAATTCAAAAGTCATTGTTGCTATCAATAAAGATCCTGAAGCAAATATTTTCAAAGTAGCGGATTATGGTATCGTAGGAGATTTATTTGAAGTTATTCCGCTTCTAATTGAAGAATTTAAAGCATTAAAAGTGAACGCGTAATACAGATGCAGGAAGGGATAACCCTTCCTGCTTTTTTATATTGCTTTCCATTTTAAAAAGTACTATTTGAAAATTATTGCAAAATAAAATATTGACATAATTAACGATAGACATTATAGTGATGGATACATTAATGATTTGAAACGCAAAGATTAGGAGTAGTAAAAGCTCGTTATTCGGTGAAGAGAGCTGCGGGTTGGTGCAACGCAGACCAATAAGACTTTGAACTTGCCTAGGAGTGGTAACACAAATAGAATTATCAGATTATTCTATTTGTTTGACGGTTAACCTTCGTTACAAGGTTTTTTAAGCTGGGTTCTCAAGAGCCAATTAGAGTGGTACCGCGGTTTGCTGATAGCATATCGTCTCTTCTTTCATTTGATGATGAAGGAATAGATGGTATGCTTTTTTGATATTTAGGAGGTAAGAAAGTGGAAAAAAACAAGCAACAATTAACAAGAACAATGACCTCGCGTCATATCACGATGATGGCGTTAGGTGGTGCCATTGGCGCGGGATTATTTAAAGGAAGTAGTGCAGCCATTGATATGGCAGGACCATCTGTGTTGATTGCGTATTTAATCGGCGGCATTATTTTATTATTTGTTATGCAAGGCTTAGCAGAAATGGCCGTGCGTAATAAAGAAGCAAGAACCTTTAGAGATTTAGTGCAATCCGTGTTAGGTAAATACCCTGCGTATTTCCTAGATTGGATCTACTGGAAAATGTGGGTTTTAAATATTGCAGCAGAGTCTGTCGTGGCTGCTATCTTTATTCAATATTGGTTACCAGAATATCCAATTTGGATACTGGCACTATCTGTTTCTGTGTTAGTAACAGCGATTAATTTATTATCCGTAAAAATCTTTGCAGAAACAGAATATTGTCTAGCATTAATCAAAATTACTGTTATTATTGTCTTTATCATTGCAGGACTTATTTTATTGCTTGTGACGTTTGGAAATCATAGTGCTGTTGGTTTTGCTAACTTAACGGAGCATGGTGGGTTCTTCCCTAATGGCTCGACGGGATTAATTGCTGCAATGCTTGTAGTTATCTACTCCTATGGTGGGACAGAAATCATCGGGATTACATTAGCTGAAACGAAAAATCCGGAAAAAGTAGTGCCAAAAGCTGTTCGCAGTACATTAGTACGTATTGTTACTTTTTACTTACTGCCATTCTTTATTATCGTAAGCTTGATTCCTTGGAATGAAGTAAATGGGGTTCCTGAAAGCCCGTTTGTCCTGGTTTTTAAAATGGTTGGTATTCCAGGGGCAGACCATATTATGAACGCTGTTGTTTTACTTGCCATTATTTCATCAATGAATTCAGGACTGTATGGATCATCACGCGTACTATATACACAGGCTGTAGATGGACGTGTGCCTAAAATCTTTGCTTATTTATCGAAACGAAAAGTACCAGTATATGCTATTTTAATGTGTACTTTAGCGATGTATTTAGGGGTCATTTTATCTTTATATGCGGGAAGCAAAACATTTGATTTTCTAATGGGATCACTTGGTTATACTGTGTTATTTATTTGGTTAATTATTGCGATTGCACATTTAAAATCACGTAAAAAACAAGCAGAACACACAAGTGCCTATGAAGTAAAATGGTTCCCTTATACGACTTGGATAGCTATATTGGCGTTAAGTGCGATTCTCATCGGAATTATTTTCACCACATCTATTATTGTGACAGGCATTACGTTAGCTATTTACCTTTTTATTACGTTAACCTATGTATTGAAGGGTCGTTATCAAGTCAATTAATGACTGTGTATTGATTTTTCGACACAGATTTGCATAAAAAATACATTGTAGGCAGATTGTTCGCTCAAGTGAATTTATCCATGCTATACTACAAGCATAGTAAGTTTAAGGAGGATTTCAAATGGCAATTGTACATGCAACAGATGCTACGTTCCAGGACGATATTAAAGAAGGGTTAGTACTAGTAGACTTTTGGGCTGCTTGGTGCGGACCATGTAAAATGATTGGGCCAGTTCTTGAAGAAATGGACGCAGCAGGTAGTGCGGCTAAAATTGTAAAAGTTGACGTTGACAATAACCAAGGTACTGCAGC
The DNA here is from genome assembly GCF_058797135.1 of Lysinibacillus sp. GW823-FHT02G10. Lineage (NCBI taxonomy): Bacteria > Bacillati > Bacillota > Bacilli > Caryophanales > Bacillaceae > Lysinibacillus > Lysinibacillus sp. GW823-FHT02G10. The sequence goes on along the minus strand of NZ_JBXAJI010000002.1, from coordinate 276,576 downwards.
TCAGTATCAAATTATGTCAATCCCATCTTTACTATTATTTAAAGATGGAGAATTAGTTGACAAAACAGTAGGCTTCCAACCAAAAGAAGCTTTAGAAGCATTTATCGCAAAACATGCGTAATGAATGAAGTTCACAAAGCCGAGCCATCAATTGATGTGTTCGGCTTTTTTTCGTTATATAATAAAGAAAATAACTAACATTATTCTAATGAGGGGAATTTTTACTTAGGGGGGCAGGTAGGTAATGAACGATTTAATAAAGCGAAAACTGGATATTTTACCAGATCAACCTGGCTGCTATTTGATGAAGGATCGACAAGGGACTATCATTTATGTCGGTAAAGCAAAAGTTCTAAAAAACCGTGTACGTTCTTATTTTACGGGAACACATGAAGGGAAAACGCAAAGGCTTGTAGGTGAAATAGAAGATTTTGAGTATATTGTAACGTCATCAAATATTGAAGCACTTATTTTAGAGCTGAATCTCATCAAATTACATGATCCAAAATATAATGTCATGTTAACGGATGATAAGACCTATCCATATTTAAAAATTACGAATGAAAAACATCCTCGTCTGATTACGACACGGAAGGTAAAAAAGGATAAGGCAAAATATTTTGGTCCTTATCCGAATGCCTATGCAGCAAGTGAAACGAAAAAGCTATTGGATCGATTGTATCCGCTGCGCAAATGTGTACAATTACCTTCCAAGGTTTGCTTGTACTATCACATGGGTCAATGCTTAGCACCTTGTGTGAAGGAAATTGAAGGTCAGGTTTATCAAGAAATGATTGAGGATATGACGAAGTTTCTAAATGGTGGTGTGGAGGCAGTCAAAAAAGAGCTTGAAGTTAAAATGCTAGCAGCTGCAGAAAACCTGGAATTTGAGCGAGCGAAGGAATTCCGAGACCAAATTGCCCATATTGATACGGTTATGCAGAAACAAAAAATAGTTTCAAGTGATACAACAAATCGAGATGTATTTGGCTATGCTGTTGAAAAAGGATGGATGTGTGTTCAGGTTTTCTTTGTACGCCAAGGAAAGCTGATTGAGCGCGATGTCTCAATTTTCCCCATCTATCAAGATGCAGAGGAAGAATTTTTAACATTTGTTGGGCGCTTTTATGAAAAGCCAGAGCATATTAAGCCAAAAGAAATTTTTATTCCACAAGCCATTGATGCAGCTATCTTAACAGAATTATTAGAAATTAAAGTGCTCACACCGAAAAGAGGTCAAAAGAAGGAATTGGTTGAATTAGCTACCAAAAATGCTGAAATTGCTGTGGCAGCTAAATTCCAGCTAATAGAGCGTCAGGAAGAACGTACGATTGGTGCTTGTGAGGCACTTGGTGAAGCAATGGGTATTAGTACACCTTTACGAATTGAAGCTTTTGATAATAGTCATATGCATGGAACGGATGCAGTGTCTGCTATGGTTGTTTTCATTGATGGGAAGCCTGCGAAAAAGGAGTACCGAAAATATAAAACGCGTACAGCAGCCAAGCATGATGATTACGGTGCAATGCAGGAGGTTATACGTCGTCGCTATATACGTGTTTTAAAGGAAGGACTACCATTACCAGATTTAGTCTTAATTGATGGTGGTAAGGGACAAATGGAAGTAGCCCGTGAAGTACTAGAAGATGAGCTTGGTCTTGTTATACCGATTGCTGGTTTAGCCAAGGATGATAAGCATAATACATCTCAGCTCTTGTTTGGTGATCCACCAGAAGTGATTAGCTTAAAACGTACAAGTGATGGCTTTTATTTATTACAACGAATTCAAGACGAAGTCCATCGCTTTGCTATTACCTTCTTGCGTCAACAGCATGAGAAGCATGCCATTCAATCTGTATTAGATCATATTGAAGGGGTAGGACCAAAACGAAAGCAACAGCTGCTTAAACATTTCGGTTCAGTCAAAAAAATTCGAGAGGCGAGCGAGCTAGCATTACAGGAGGCTGGGATGCCCGCTAATTTAGCAAGCCAAATTTTTAGCTATTTTCAGCAACAATCATTGTCAAAGGAATAGGCATGTGCTATGGTTATAAATAACATTGTTTTCAATGTTATGAAGAGTCAACTGCGTGACTAGTTTGTTTACGCAAAGGCTTAATGAATTGAATACATTCACTTTAAAGTGATGATAGAGGTGCAAGATTCAAGAGTAACACGATGGAGGATGGACAAGTCCAGAGATATTGTGTGAAAGGGGAGCTTGCCGAAGTACAGGATTGTTGTTCCATTGTTGTACTGGTTTTGCATTTAAGAAATGTAAGACTGTCGATTCTAAACGTTTCGGAGAGCTATCACACATGCGCAAGTTACGATTATTGTACATGTTATAGGCAGCTTTCACGTTATGTGGAGGCTGCCTTTTAGTTTTCTAGAAACGGTTTTACCCCCCATAATTTGGTGAAATACATGAACTGGAAGGGAGAACGAAAGAAATGGCTAAAATCGTGATGAAGTTTGGAGGAGCTGCATTAGCTTCTACTGAACAAATCCAAGAGGCTGCTAGGAAAGCGATTGCTGAAAAGGACAAAGGATTGGATGTAGTAGTGGTCGTTGCAGCGATGGGACACACTGCGAAAGAGATGAAAATGATGGTACACCAACTAACTGACGATGTGTCGAAAAGAGAATTAGATGCAGTTTTGTCAACTGGATCTCAATTATCTAGTGCTTTATTTACCATCGCTTTGCAGGAAGCAGGCTATGAGGCTGTGTCTCTAACTGGATGGCAAGCTGGTATACATACGGATGGTATGTATCGACATGCTCGTATCGACTATATAGATATTAGTCGTATGGAAGAACATTTTGCACAGGGACAAATTGTGGTTATTGCTGGAGAACAAGGGATTGACGAAGTGCACAATATCACCACGCTTGGAAAAGGTGGAGCTGAAACAGCTGCTGTTGCACTTGCCATAGCGTTGGAAGCGGAGAGAGTAGATATGTATACAAATGTGGATGGTGTTTATACAGCAGATCCACGATATGTTCCCAATGCCCAAAAGCTTCAAGAAATTTCATATGATGAAATGTTGGAATTATCGAATTTAGGGTCTCATATCATACATCCTCGTGCGGTGGAGTTAGCGAAGAAATTTCAAATGCCTGTTATTATACGTTCAAGTTTAATAGAATCAGTAGGCACTTTATTGAAGGAGGAAGTGGAAATGGAAAAAAATTTAGTCGTTCGTGGTGTTGCATTTGAATCAGATATTATTCGTTTAACAGTAGGGTATGATGCTTTTTCCAATGCTTCATTAGCAGATATATTTACGGTTCTTGCAGAGAACCGTATTAATGTAGATATTATTGTCCAAGCCATTATTGATGGGTTGAAGCCAACTGTATCGTTTTCCATTTTAAAAGAGGAATTTGCGGAAGCATTACGTGTTTTAGAGGATAGTAAATTATCACTTGGATTTAGTTTTGCTGACTTCGAAATTGGACTAGCAAAAGTTTCTATTATTGGTTCAGGCATGGCTTCCAATCCAGGCGTTGCTGCTCGTATGTTTGATCGGTTACGTCGTGAAAATATCCCTGTAAAAATGGTTAGTACTTCTGAAATAAAAGTGTCCGTTGTTGTACCACAGGATGATATGATCCAAGCAGCTAATGCTCTCCATGATGAGTTTAATTTAGAGCAAGCACTTTACATATAATAATAGAAGAAACAGCATTTTATGTAATTGACCGAAATAAAAGGAAGAAAAAAGAAGGATTGTCATCCCATTCTTTAATGGGAGACAATCCTTTTTAATTATTCTGTGGGAATGGTATTCATAATACGTTCTTTAACGTCCCATTTGACTGTAAACATGACGTATTGTTGCTTTTCCCGTTTTTCATTATAGCATTCTGTCAGGTAGCCTTTAGCTAGTTGAATTTGCTCTGCTATAAATCCTGCTTCAAGTTTAAAGCTACGCTGCTTTATTTGAAGAATTTCAGGGTCATTTGTCAACTGGAAAATACGTCCATCTTTTGATTCCTTTATGAGTTCTAATGTACCCCAGCAGGCATCTGCGAAAAATGCGATAAGTTCATCTTGACTTTTACATGGGAACTTGCGAGCAAGCTCTTTACCTGCCCAATAAAGGACGTCATCTTCATGTTTACCAAGTATAGAAGATAGAATATGATCACGAATGATCTCATAGCCAAATGATGAGATTGTAGGAGATGGAGTGTTTAACATTGTTATCCTTCTTTCTTAGAATTTTCTTAAAATTTAACGGTAATAAAGTAATGATAGATTTTTCGAGAAAAAACGACGCATCATGTACTAGATTAGTTCTTTAATAAGCTCTATGAAAAACTCCGAGTTGCCTTGACGCTCGTAGCTCTTGAGAGTACAATAAACATGTCATAATATTGTACCATGATGAAATACACAGTCAATGAAGTATCATTTACAAAATGATGACTTCTTTTGTTGTGCTATTTTAAGTACTAAGGGGGGTAACAGTCTTGTCGAAAGATCGAGAGTTTTTATGGCGTCGCTTACATTCTCTACTTGGGATCATTCCAGTAGGTCTGTTTTTAACGATGCACCTGTTCATTAACTTTACAGCAACAGGCGGGGCAGAAAGTTACAACGATGCTACCGCAGTAATGGAAAAGATTCCATTCCTTATCCTAGTTGAATGGATTGTCATCTATATTCCATTAATGTTCCACGCATTCTATGGTGTCTACATTGCATTCACTGCTACACCAAACACAGGACGTTTCAGCACGTACCGTAACTGGATGTTCTCTTTACAACGTTTTACTGGTGTATTCTTAGTGATATTTATTGCATGGCATATTTTCCAAACTCGTATTCAAAAAGCACTTGGCACACACGTTGATTACGACATGATGGCGAATATTGTTGCTAATCCATTCATGCTTGGATTCTACATTGTTGGTATTTTATCAGCAACTTTCCACTTATCTAACGGTTTATGGGCATTCCTAGTAAGCTGGGGTATTACACAATCTCCTCAGTCTCAAAAGATCGCTACTTACGTAACAAACATTCTTTTCGTAATTCTAAGTGTAGTTGGTGTGGCTGCTATTTTAGCTTTCGTATAATTCAATAGAAGCTACGATAGAGCACATGCAATCATTGCAATTTTTTAAGAGGAGTGAGAAATAATCATGGCGAAAAGCAAAATAATTGTTGTCGGCGGTGGTCTTGCCGGTCTGATGGCAACGATTAAAGCAGCTGAAGTTGGTACTGAAGTTGATTTATTCTCATTAGTTCCTGTAAAACGCTCACACTCTGTTTGTGCGCAAGGCGGAATTAATGGTGCGGTAAATACTAAAGGTGAAGGGGATTCTCCATGGATCCACTTTGATGATACAGTTTATGGTGGGGACTTCCTAGCGAACCAACCACCAGTTAAAGGTATGTGTGATGCAGCACCTGGCATTATCCACTTAATGGACCGTATGGGTGTTATGTTCAACCGTACACCAGAAGGACTTTTAGATTTCCGTCGTTTTGGTGGTACTTTAATGCACCGTACAGCTTTCTCTGGTGCAACAACAGGTCAACAATTACTATATGCGCTAGATGAGCAAGTTCGTTCTCATGAAGTAGCTGGTTTAGTAAATAAATATGAACACTGGGAATTCCTTGGTGTTATTATCGATGAAGACGGCGTTTGTCGTGGTATCGTAGCGCAAGATATGCGTACAGAAGAAATTAAATCATTCCGTGCAGACGCTGTTATTATGGCGACTGGTGGCCCTGGTATTATCTTCGGTAAAACAACAAACTCTGTTATTAACACAGGTTCTGCTGCTTCTATCGTTTATCAACAAGGTGCTTCATATGCGAATGGTGAATTCATTCAAATTCACCCAACAGCGATTCCTGGAGATGACAAAAACCGTCTAATGTCAGAATCAGCTCGTGGTGAAGGTGGTCGTATTTGGACTTATAAAGACGGTAAACCTTGGTACTTCCTAGAAGAGAAATACCCAGCTTATGGTAACTTAGTACCACGTGATATTGCAACACGTGAAATTTTCGACGTTTGTGTAAACCAAAAACTTGGTATCAATGGCGAAAACATGGTATACCTAGATCTTTCACATAAAGATCCACATGAATTGGACGTTAAACTTGGTGGTATCATCGAAATCTATGAAAAATTCGTAGGGGATGACCCACGTAAATTACCAATGAAAATTTTCCCAGCAGTTCACTATTCAATGGGTGGATTATGGGTTGACTACAATCAAATGACTGAAATTCCTGGTCTATTTGCAGCAGGTGAATGTGATTACTCTCAACATGGTGCAAACCGTCTTGGTGCAAACTCATTATTATCTGCTATCTACGGTGGTATGGTTGCAGGACCAAACGCAGTAGACTATGTAAAACACCTTAAAAAGCATGCTGAAGATCTTCCACAAGAGATTTACGATGCTCGTGTAAAAGAGGAACAAGCGAAATGGGATGCTATCATGAAAATGGAAGGCACAGAAAACGCTTACTTACTGCATAAAGAGCTTGGTGAAATGATGACTGCTACAATGACTGTAGTACGTTACAATGATCAGCTTGAAGATACATTGAAAAAACTTGATGAGCTTACTGAGCGTTGGAACAACATCAACATCAATGATACGCAAAAATGGAGCAATCAAGGCGCACACTTTACACGTCAGCTTAAAAATATGTTAGTGCTTGCAAAAGTAATGACAAAAGGTGCACTATTACGTAATGAATCTCGTGGTGCACACTATAAACCTGATTTCCCTAACCGTGATGATGAGAACTTCTTAAAAACAACAATGGCGAAGTTTGACCCAGCTACTGGTAATCCAATCATCACGTACCAAGAAGTCGACGTTTCATTAATCCCACCACGTAAACGCGACTACTCTGCGAAAGGAGACTAAAAGTTATGCAAATCGCAGCTAATACTGGAAGAATGGTCAAAGTGGAAATCTTACGTCAAGATACACAAGGCGGCAATAGCTACTGGCAAAAATTCCAAGTGCCTTACCGTCATGGTATGAACGTAATTTCAATTTTAATGGAAATTCAAAAAAATCCTGTTACTGAAGATGGTGTAAACACATCACCAGTATCATGGGATATGAACTGTTTAGAAGAAGTTTGTGGTGCATGTTCAATGGTGATCAATGGCCGTCCACGTCAATCATGTTCTACACTAGTAGACCAATTGACAGAGCCGATTAAATTGGAGCCAATGAAAACATTCCCTGTTATTCGTGACCTACAAGTTGACCGTGAACGTATGTTCAACGCGCTTAAAAAAGTTAAAGCATGGGTACCAATCGATGGTACGTATGATTTAGGTGAAGGTCCACGTATGCCAGAAGGTAAACGTCAATGGGCTTATGAACTATCTAAATGTATGACTTGTGGTGTATGTATGGAAGCATGTCCAAACGTGTCTGAAAAAGCTTCATTCATCGGACCAGCTCCATTATCACAAGTACGTCTTTTCAACACTCACCCAACTGGTGCTATGATTAAAGATGAACGTTTAAATGCGATTATGGGTGACGGTGGCCTTGCAAACTGTGGTAACTCTCAAAACTGTGTTGCTGCATGTCCAAAAGGGATTCCTTTAACAACATCCATCGCTTCATTAAACCGTGCAACTACAGTGCAAATGTTCCGTAACTTCTTCGGTTCTGACCACTACGTAGACTAATATACGGACAAGCTGAACTCCCTTACACTTCGTGTAAGGGAGTTTTTTATAGTTATAGAAATGAAATTTATCAAGTTGTTTATTTACATTTTTTCTATGATAATATAGCATTTTCTTTTATAATGAATATGTATTCATTTTGTTTGCCGTTGATTGATAAAAGACGGGCAATTACATGACAGGGGATGGTATATCATGAAGGCAAATTATATCGATAATTTTCAAGAGTGGGAAAAGGGTTTTTCATTTTTTAGCGAGGTACGAGTGCGATTTTCAGAAACAGACATGTATGGTCATATGAACAATACGATTAGCTTTACATATTTTGAGCAAGCAAGAATTGATTACTTCAGACATTTAGGAATTTTAATGCCCCCAGTTGGAGAAGAGAATGTGAAATCTATACCTATTGTAGCCGATTTACAATGCGATTATGTAAAGCAGGTTTTCTTTGATGACGTACTACGAATCTATACAAAAATCGCGCAAGTTGGGAATTCGTCGATGGACATTCACTATCTAGCAAAAAATCAAAAGGACGAAATCTGTTTCACTGGTCGTGGAACAATTGTACAAATGGATCCTCGTACAGGTAAAAGTGTGCCGATTTCAGAGGAAGAAAAAACGAAATTCATTCAGTTGGCCATTCTGCCTCACTAGTTCAATATATAAGTATATGTAAATTTATTGAAATAGTAGGTTTTGCTTTTTACGTAAAATTTATGAATGTAACAATGTAATTTTCGAAATTTTTAAGGAAACATGGAATAATCATGCAAATAGCCGTCACCGCTTCCTGCCCCTTAACATAAGTTACAATACGTGCGGGGGAGGAGGGTGTAACTGAATGAATGGCTCTCATCATCGTTCTCTTTTAACAAACCGAGAACGTGAAATATTTGCGCTTTTATTAGCTGAAAAAACAACGAGAGATATTGCAGAGCAGCTTAGTATTAGTGAAAAAACAGTGCGAAATCACATTTCCAATACAATTCAAAAGCTAGGTGTAACGAATCGATCTCAGGCGTTAATTGAGCTGTTACGCTTGGAAGAATTTAAATTAGACTAATGGACACTTGCTATTTCGTGAAAAAAACGACAAAATAGAACTATTCAACGTATTTTTAGGAGTGAAATAGTTATATGTCGGATGAAGTAACAAAGCACTCACCTGAAACCGTTGCAACGGTTGAAAAGGAATTACGCTATATAGCGGCCATCGTGAAGCAAAAGGGAAGAGAAATTGTTTCCGATTATGCGATTACGCCGCCACAATTTGTTGCATTACAGTGGTTAGAAGAGCTTGGTGATATTACAATTGGCGAATTATCAAACCGTTTATATTTAGCTTTTAGCACGACAACAGATTTAGTGGACCGAATGGAGAAAAATGAATTAGTCAAGCGTGTGCGTGATGAAAATGATCGCCGTGTCGTTGTCGTTCATCTTCTCGAAAAGGGCGAACGTATCATTCAAGAAGTAATTGAAAAAAGACAGCAATATTTGCAAGAGATGCTTGTTGGTTTTAATGAACAAGAAGTCGCGCAATTATCAAGCTATTTAGAAAAACTACATGTACACATGAAACAGGATTGAGGCGGAAAGTATGAATGCCCCGATAGGCGTTATTGACTCAGGAGTAGGCGGTTTAACCGTAGCAAAAGAAATCATGAAGCGATTGCCAAACGAAACGATTTATTATATTGGCGATACAGCAAGGTGTCCGTATGGTCCAAGAAGTCGTCAGGAAGTACGGAATTTTACTTGGCAAATGGCAAAAGCACTCGAAAAAATGAATGTTAAGATGCTCGTTATAGCTTGTAATACAGCGACTGCAGTAGCACTCGAAAGTTTACAAAGAAATATGCCTTTTCCAGTACTAGGTGTTATCAATGCTGGCGCACGTGCAGCTGTAAAAAAAACGAAGCGACATGAAGTCGTTGTGCTTGCAACAGAAGGAACAATTAAAAGTGGGGCGTATGAAGAAGCCTTATTGTCACTCAATACGTCAACACATATTATTCCACTAGCTTGTCCCACATTCGTACCACTTGTAGAAAGTGGCGAATATAAAGGTGACTTTGCAAATAATTTAATAGCAGAAGGCTTAAAGCCGTTGAAAAATCGACAATTTGATACGGTTATTTTAGGGTGTACACATTATCCTATTTTACAAAAACAAATTGAAGCTGTTGTCGGAGAAGATGTGAATGTTTTATCTTCTGCGGAGGAAACAGCAAAGGATGTACAGGAAATGTTAGCGTATAATGGCACTTTAGCAAATGCAAATGCGGTGCCTGCTCATAGATTTTTTGCAACTGGTTCTGTCCCAATTTTCCGTTCGATTGCTGAGAATTGGTTAGAGCAAGGTACTCTCGACATAAAACGTATCACATTAAAATAAAAAATCAGCTTAGCAACAGGCTAGGCTGATTTTTGCCGTTTTCAGCATTGTACATAAGCCACCGAGTACTTTTTTGATGGCACAAATTATGATAAGATGAGGGCGCGAAAGTTTTTAGGAGGAACGAAATATATGACAAGATATGATGGTAGAAATGCAGATGGGCTACGACCTGTGAAAATAGATAGTGAGTATCTATTACACCCTGAAGGCTCCGTATTAATTCAAGTAGGCAATACAAAAGTAATTTGCACCGCAACGATTGAAGACAAGGTACCTGGTTTTCTACGTGGGCAAGGGAAAGGGTGGATTACAGCCGAGTATTCCATGTTGCCTCGTGCAACCGCTCAACGGACACCACGTGAATCCTCTCGTGGGAAAGTCAATGGTCGTACAATGGAGATTCAGCGCTTGATTGGGCGTGCATTGCGTGCTGTAGTCGATTTAGAAGCGCTAGGCGAACGTACTGTATGGATTGACTGTGATGTCATTCAAGCGGATGGCGGTACTCGTACAGCATCCATTACGGGAGCATTTGTTGCCATGACACAGGCCATTGCTAAATTTGCTGAAGAAAAGCCATTTGAAAAATTCCCAGTAATAGACTTTTTAGCAGCTACAAGTGTTGGGATCGTTGAAGAACAAGGCGCTATTCTTGATTTAAATTATGTAGAAGATGTGGCTGCAGCTGTTGATATGAACATTGTGATGACAGGCGCAGGACGATTTGTTGAATTACAAGGTACTGGTGAGGAAGCTACTTTTTCTCGTGAAGAACTAAATGAATTGTTAGCATTAGGTGAAAAAGGCATACAACAATTAGTTGAGCTTCAAAAAATAACGCTTGGTGAACTGGCACACAAAGTTGGAGGGAATCAATAATATGAAACAAGTAGTCATCGCCACAAAAAATAAAGGAAAAGCAAAAGATTTTGAAGCATTATTTGGACCACTTGGTTATGAAGTCGTAACAATGTTTGAAGTGGCACCAGATATGGAAATAGAAGAAACAGGAACAACATTCGAAGAAAATGCCATCTTAAAAGCAGAAGCATTGGCGAAGGAGCTTAATACCATTGTTATTGCAGATGACAGTGGTTTAGCAGTAGATGCATTAAATGGTGAGCCAGGTGTGTACTCCGCTCGCTATGCAAGTGACCATGACGATGAAGCAAACATGATTAAACTGTTAGAAAATTTACAAGGTGTCGAAGATGACAAACGTACAGCACGTTTTTGCTGCTGTATTGCAATTGCAGGACCTGATTTCGCAACAACAACGGTATTTGGTACATGTGAAGGCGTCATTGCCCATGAAAAGCGTGGAACGAATGGCTTTGGCTATGATCCAATCTTTTTTGTGCCAAGCTTAAATCGAATGATGGCTGAGCTTTCACCAGAGGAAAAGGGTTCTATTTCTCACCGAGGCAATGCAATTCGCAAGTTAAAGGAGCAATTACCGAATCTTATCAAATAAGAGGTGATATCCATGAAAATGCTTGTTATGAGCGATACACATGGTGACAGCCATGTCATCGAAAAGGTTAAAGGTTTTTATCCTGAAATAGATATTGTGGTTCATTGTGGAGATAGTGAACTTCCCTATTCACATGAGGCATTAGAAGGATTGAAAAAAGTACGTGGAAACTGTGATCGTGAGAAAGCTTTCCCTGAAGAAGAAATTTTCACGGTCCATGATGTAAAGATTTTTGTGACACACGGTCATTTATTCAATGTGAAAAATTCCATCTTATCATTATCCTATCGTGCTAAAGAAGTAGGTGCACAGATCGTTTGCTTTGGTCATTCACATATTCTTGGTGCCGAAATGATGGATGATATCCTATTTTTAAATCCAGGCAGCTTATTAAAACCACGTGGTCGTAAAGAGAAAAGCTTTGCTGTTGTGGAAATCAATGCGACATCTTTTAAAGTTGATTGCATGACAAATGATAATCAATGTATGGCTACATATACATTTGATCGACAATAATAGAGAAAATCCGCATAACTAGTAAAGTATGCGGATTTTTATTTGGGCTACTGATAATGGTAAAATTGCCTATGAATGATTCATGCTGAAATAGCAAAAATAAATCGTAAAGGCAATAAAGGAGAAAACATGAAAAAAACAATTGGCTGGCATTTTGATAATAGTTACGTTCAACTACCAAGTATTTTTTATTCCGACATATCGTTAAATCCTGTTCGTTCACCAAAATTGATCTTATTAAATGAATCAGTTGCAGCATCACTTGGGTTAGACATTCAGGCTTTAAAGAGTGAGGAAGCATTAGCCGTTTTAGCTGGTAATACAATCCCAGAAGGTGGCGAACCGATTGCACAGGCTTACGCAGGGCATCAATTTGGTCATTTTAATATGCTAGGTGATGGTAGGGCTCTATTATATGGGGAGCAAATCACACCTCAAAAGGAACGGTATGATATTGCTTTAAAAGGATCAGGTAGAACACCTTATTCTCGAGGTGGAGATGGGCGAGCCGCATTAGGTCCAATGCTAAGGGAGTATATTATTAGTGAAGCGATGTTTGCACTAGGGATCCCAACTTCACGTAGTCTAGCAGTAGTCACTACAGGTGAAATGATTATTCGAGAAACAGAACTACCAGGCGCTATTGTCACAAGAGTTGCAAGTAGTCATTTGCGGGTAGGGACATTTCAATATGCTGCGCAATGGGGGACAGATGAGGAGCTACAGCTTTTAGCTGATTATGCAATAGAACGACATTACTCAGCTAATATTGGCAATCAAAATCGTTATCTTTATTTGTTAAATGAAGTCATAAAGAAACAAGCCTCCCTTATAGCAAAGTGGCAGTTAGTGGGCTTTATCCATGGCGTCATGAACACCGATAATATGACCATTAGCGGTGAAACCATTGATTATGGTCCTTGTGCATTCATGGACATCTATGATCCTGCGACTGTGTTTAGCTCGATTGATCACCAAGGACGCTATGCTTATGGAAATCAGCCCAATATCGGTGGCTGGAATTTAACGCGCTTAGCAGAGTCCTTACTACCTTTAATTGATGATGATCAAGAAAAAGCCATTCAACTGGCACAAGAAACGCTACAACAGTATCCAAAATTATATGTAGAAAATTGGTTGAAAGGAATGCGTGCAAAGCTAGGCATTTTTAATGAGGAGCAAGAAGACATCCAGCTTGTTGAAGAGCTTCTTCAGCTTATGCAGCAATATCAAGCAGATTATACGAATACATTTATCGCCTTATCGTTTGAGCAATTGGAGGACTTCCCATTATTTAACGCACCAGCTTTTAAGGACTGGTATCACAAATGGCAAGCTCGATTAGCAAGACAGCAGCAAAACAAAGACATGTCACAACAATTAATGCGCCAACATAATCCAGCTGTTATTCCGCGTAACCACAGGGTAGAAGAAGCTTTGGAAGCGGCTGTAGAACAAGGCGATTATAGTGTGATGAACAACCTACTAAAAGCCCTAGCTCAGCCTTATGCTCATGCGAAAGAACAACAAGAATACGCTTCATTACCTGAACACACTAATCAACCATATCGTACGTTTTGTGGCACATAAGTAAAAAACGAGAGTTATTTATTCTCTCGTTTTTTTATTTGTATAAAGGCACTCTACCGTATTCAAACGCATATTCTATGTATGAATAAAAATAAAGGAGAATAAGGTCGGTGCATAAGTATTCAAAGGGTTGGTTTGTCAAAGTTTTACGTGCTCATGGAATAATGGTTCATCCTCAATTTAAAAGTCATTTAGGCTTATATAAAGAATCTGAATTACGAAACTTATATTATCGTTATGTCGAAATAGAGTCTGCTGAGCAAAATCAATAGACCATTTGTTTGAAGAACTCCTTTCTAGGAAAAACTAGTGATTAGAAAGGAGTTTTACTATGTGGATGATGACTCAAACATGGCAAGATGTTCTATTTTTACATTGGCCGATAGCCCCTCAAGAACTTGAAAAACATGTACCTAAAGAACTGAAGCTCGATCTCTTTGAACAAAATGCCTGGCTTAGTGCTGTCCTTTTTAAAGTTTATCGACATCGGCTACGCTTTCTACCACCTCTTCCGGGGATGAATACCTATTTACAATTGAATGTCCGAACATATGTGGAGTATAACGGCATGAAAGGCATCTATTTTTTTCATTTAGATGTGACGAATAATTTCTTATCAAAAATTACGGCAATAGGTAGCTTGCCATATCGCCATTCCAAAATCCTAGTAAAACAAAGAGGGAATCACTATTCATACACAAGCCATTACAAAGCATGTGACGAAAGATTGAGGGTTATTTATACAATAGGAGACAAGACCAATACTAATTTTGACCGATGGATTGTAGAGCGCTACCATTCATGGGCGAAATGGAAGGATACACTTTTTCGTATTGATATTCACCACTCCCCATGGGAATTAAAAAGAGCCAACGTAACGATTGAAAGCAATACATTAGCCTCTTTTATGAAGGGGAAACTTCAGGGCATGCAGCCTCGTGCTCATTATGCTAAAAACAAAACAGCGAGAGTTTTTCCTCCAGCAGTTGAGCATAAAATGATCATAAATCCATCAAGATTTTTGCATTAAAAGAGGTAACAAAATTGCATAACGATGGCGCTGGCTATCATATCTGACATCGCAAGTGCCTCTGCTTCAATTTCATCAAATACCTCTACATCAGCCTGATAATCTTTTTGTATCATCGTGACAGCTTCATTTTTCGTTAAAGCTAAATGCGTATAAAACATTTTTTGTACGGCCTCTCTACTTAGGTATGGATTGATTGTATGCAAAAAGAAAGCCATATCATCTGCATTACGATACCATTCCCTCTCTTTAGCTTCCGCTGTGGTAGCGTCACCTTTCGCAGCAGCTGTCACTAATTGAGCCGCAATTACCAGATGCTCTTTAATTAAAGCTGCATAACGATCCGCCACGGAGTCACCATAAAAGGGGCGTAAACAATTCCCTAAATCGGTTGCATTGCGTAGCAAACGCTGCTGCACAAAGGGTAAATCAGGCAAATTAAACACAATGCTTATAATAGTCATCCGTGTCCAATTCACATGCTCCATCCAAAGTAAGCGGTTCATAGCCATAAAGTCTGCTTCGCCTTTACTAATACAGCGTCGGTAATCATTTGACTGTAAAAAGTGACGAATCGGAGCCGTATACTGCGTATAGGGAGCATGATACAGCTGGCTTAATGAAAAACCATTTGAATAGGGGTACAAGGCTTCACTCCTTCTTGTTCTTTCTCCTACAGTAGCATACTCTAAGGAATCTCGGAGTATGAAGAACAAGAAAGAAAAGAAGAGACAACAAAATTACGCCTCATACATCATTTTCTTCGTCATGCCACCATCAACTGTAAGATTAATACCTGTCACAAAGTTATTGATCGGGTTTGTTAAATAGAGACAAGCCTGTGCAATATCTTCAGGCAGACCAACCCTTCCTGACAAATGCTGCGCATGATCGATTGGCCGCAGTGCCTCGTAATCACCTGTTTAATCCACCCAGGTGAAATACAATTCACTGTAATTTGATCTGGCCCTAAAGATCGCGCTAAAGCATGTGTTAACGCTATGATACCACCCTTTGTAGCCGCATAAGCTTCTGTATGAGGCTCTGACATTTCAGCTCGCGTTGAGGCCAACGAAACAATGGAACCACCCTTTGCATTATGCCGCATCACTCTTGCAGCCTCTCTGGCACAGAAAAAGGTACCCGTTAAATTCGTCTGCAACAAATCCTGCCACTCATCAAACGTCACCTCATAGGGAGATTGATGCTGGAACTTCCCAGCATTATTAATTAAAATAAGAATGGTCCCATATTGCTCAACAGCTCGCTGCATTAAATTGATGATATCCTGTTCCTTTGTCACATCCGTTGGCACAAATAATGCAGAGTAGCCTTGAGCAAGCATATCCTGTTCTAACTGTTGCCCTAAGCCTGCATTCAAATCAGCAATCACCACTTTTGCACCTTGTTGTGCATATGCAAGCGTAATACCCTTACCAATCCCTTGTGCACCACCTGTGACCATAACGACTAAATCTTTAAACATCCACAAACCTCCTACTTTTTTATCGCCAATAGTGTAGCAAATATTTTGCTATCCTTCCTGTTAAGAGGGTGAAGAAATGGTATAATGGATGCTATAGCAACATATGATAAAAAATATGAGGCAAACCTTGCCTGCATAGTAAAATTAATGTTGACATTATGCTATAAAGTACATATAATAAATATTGTCCTTCCTATGGAATACATAAGAAACGACATCATGTCTCAGTAGCTCAGCTGGATAGAGCAACGGCCTTCTAAGCCGTCGGTCGGGGGTTCGAATCCCTCCTGGGACGTTAATAAAAGCCTTACAGCCACAACGGCTGTAAGGCTTTTTATTTTTATACATTGATGTATAAGTCTCTCGATAGTGCCTAAGAGGTGCCAAAATCAGTCTTTTTCATCGAAAAGTTTATCAAAATGAGAACTAGCTCGTTGATCTGTTTCTTGTAAAGTGGTATTAAATGTGAAACAAGACAGCCCAGAGACAGTCCTGCTAAGAATGTTTTTAAAATAAACTAGAAAAGAAATTTTTCGTAGTATTAACAATTGAATTAAAAGTAGAGGAAATGAAATTAATAGCAGCACTTATTGCATTTTTTACAGTTTCCACAACAGTAACAAAAACATTTAAAACTTTATCCATAATATCTTGTATAAAGGCACCGACTTTATCAGCAATAGTAAGGATGAGTGTTTGAGCTGCAGGATGCTCTTCACCAAAATCTATCAACGAATCATAGTATTTATTGATCATGTCTTCGGATTTTTTTAAAGCTTCCTCTTTTTTCTTCCGCATATTTTCAAAAAAAGCTGTTTGATTTTTATCATTTTCTAACTGCTTAACATTTTCTTTTAAGTCTAATTCTTCTTGTACATAAAAACTATTAACGTTCTCCTGATATTCTTGTGTTAGTTTTTGTAATTCATCAGGTGCGTCTGATAATGAAGGAGCTTGAAGTCCAATGAACGCTGCTAAAGAAAATTCATTGGTTTGCTCTCCCGTATAAGCATCTCTCATTTGATTCATAATACTACTAAAATTTTTTACTGCTACTGTCATAATTATTCCTCCTAGTAATTTAATTGTTGAAACAACTATAGATTATCAATAAAAGGTTAAAATTAGGTTAAAAAACATAAATTTACTTTTTTGTTTTAATATATAATATACTGGCTATGAGATAAGTTAATTAAAATAATATGTATTTAATAATAGTAGAAACACCACTCCATGATGGGTGGTCTCAATCTTTATATAGGGTTACATGATGTGGAGAAAATTAAAAAAGACCATCTCTAATAGAGTGGTCAAAAATACTAACTTGTCTTACATTATAATGAAGTTGACTTACCTTTTTTCTCATCCATAATAAGGTCTTCTTCACGTTGTGGGCGAGGGGCTTCCGTATATTCTTTACTCCCATTAGGTTTTTTTTGGTCTACTCCACTAGCAAATGATTGTTTTGTTGGCTCGTCTGTTGCAAATTCTGTATTTTTTCTGTCTCGTTTCATGTCGACACCTCCTAAAGATATTATTTATCTTATCCAATAAAATATCCCTTGTTTATTTCTATTTCATCCTTAAAATTTCAGATCACCCCAAGACTATGTAAGGTAAATTTAGTAGGAAATTTCTGATGTTTGGATTTTGCATAAAATAATTGATTTTTTAGAAAAAATGAATTTTTATGTTAAAATAAACCAAAGAAAACATTTTAGAAAAGTACCGCGCTTTGATTGGAGGTTGAACAGGTGGATGAGAAGAAGAAGGGGAAATTACAAATCCTCGTAATAATTTTAATGATATTACTTTTGGTTGCAACGTTTGTTTTATTTTTCATAGGTAAATATATGTTGGCATTTATTTTATTTGGAATTTTTATGCTAATACTAAATTTTATTAGTAGCTGGAAAGACCTAGATAATGCAGATTACGTTTATAGAAAAATACATAAGAGTAACCAGAAGTGGTAATTACTAGACATTTAGCTTAGTTACTTGTAGTGCTTATTTGGATATCTGAAAAGAGCAAAGAAGGGATCCTCACTTTATATGAAGAAATAGTGAGTTATAATATTTTTTTCAACAACTACGGAGGTGCTTTTTTGCAAACATTTTTTAAATATAATTGGCTAGTTCGGGAAGATTGGTTTCGTTGGTGTGAAGAGTTGACTGAAGAAGAACTTTTGCAAAACCGAACTGGAGGAATGGGCAGTATATTACACACACTCTTCCATATCATTGATGTTGAATGGAGTTGGATTCGTCTATTACAGGGGAAAACAGACTTTCAGGAGAGCTTTGATGAATATAATAGCTTGGAAAAGGTTCGTAAATTGGAAGCAGCATTTCATTTAGACGTCGAAAGCTTTGTAAATCAATGGGATGACAGCATGGAAGAGCGTATTCTTCATATTCCATTAGCAAATGGTAGTATGGAGACGCATACATGGGGTGAAGTCATTCGTCATACCATTGCACATGAAATTCACCATATAGGACAATTATCAATTTGGGCAAGGGAAATGGGGAGAGCGCCTGTTTCTGCAAATCTAATCAGAAGAGGTCTTTCTTCATCATTGAAAGATTCAGTAGGTGCTCAAATAAATAAAGAAACGTTTAAATAGAATGAGAGACACTGTAGAAATATATATGCTAGAAAAATGTTGCAATAATATCCAATTGTTTATTAGCAAAAAGTGAATAGCGTACCAGAGTATCTTCCAATTCATTTGAATGGAAGATTTTTTGATGCCCAAATGAGAAAAATTGCGAGGCAGATTTCATAAAGGCATTTACTTATGGCTTATAATATCCAGTAAATTTTAGTTAAAAACTAATGTTTACTGGGTATTTTTTGGACAATATATAGGTTAATTAGAAATATTTATATGAAGAATAGCTAACAACTTGACAGAAGTTTAAATGGAGAGTACTATACATTGGTCGCGAAAAAAGCTATTGTAACGTAACATTTTTTAAAGTGCCATACAGTACTTATCAGTTAAGTTCATATATATCTAGATTTTAATTTAATCAGTAAAAGGTAGGTGCAAAAATGAAAAATCTAGCAAATAAAAAAGATAACCTATTACAAAACTTTTTAGGAATTTATATAGTAGCAGTATTAATGTTATGGATTAAAACATACATCTCTCAACTATCACAATTTGACTTAGGTGTAGAAGGAATCATTCAACAATTCCTTTTACTAATAAATCCGCTGGGCTCAGCAATGCTATTTCTAGGATTTTCATTTTTATTTAAAGGAAAAAGAAAATACACATCACTCGTTGTTGTCTACACTTTGATGTCTATTGTTTTATATGCCAATATTGTCTATTACCGATTCTTTAGTGATTTCATTACATTACCTACACTTTCTCAAACGCAGAACTTTGGAGATTTAGGCGGCAGTGTTCTTTCTTTATTAAAGCCTTATGATATCTTGTTCTTTGTGGATGTAATGGTTATGTTTTATCTACGATTCTCTAAAAAAATCCAAAAAGATACCAAACGTTTTGGCTATAAAAAAGGAATGGCAATCATTGCCTTTGCATTAGCGGTATCAATTCTTAATTTAGGACTAGCTGAAACTAATCGTCCTCAACTATTAACACGAGGTTTTGATAGAAACTATATTGTGAAATATCTAGGGATGTATAACTATACGATTTATGACTCAGTTGAAACGATGAAAGCCTCTTCTCAGAGAGCTTTGGCAGATAGTAGTGATATTACTGAAGTAATTAACTATACAAAGTCAAACTATGCCAAACCAAATGCCCAATATTTCGGTGCAGCAAAGGGAATGAACGTTATCTATTTACATTTAGAATCATTCCAAAACTTTTTAATCGACTATAAATTAAACGGTGAAGAAGTAACACCATTTTTAAATTCATTAGCAAAAGATAAGAATACATTGTATTTTGATAATTTCTTCCATCAAACAGGTCAAGGGAAAACATCTGATGCAGAATTTATGCTTGAAAATTCTTTATTTGGATTACCACAAGGATCTGCTTATATTACAAAAGCACAAAATACGTATCAGGCAGCTCCTAGTATTTTAAAAGATTATGGTTATACATCAGCTGTATTCCATGGTAATAACGGAAGCTTCTGGAATAGAAATGTAATTTATAAATCATTTGGCTTCGATAAATTCTTCGATGCTAGTTACTATAACACAGGTACTTCAGAGGACATGGCTGAATATGGTTTGTTAGATAAACCATTCTTTGAACAATCTCAAAATCTTTTAAGCTCCTTACCACAACCTTTTTATACAAAATTAATTACGGTAGGGAATCACTATCCATATAAAATGAATCAAGATTTAGTGACAATTGATAAAGCCAATACGGGAGATGCAAGCGTTGATAATTATTTCCAAACAGCTCGTTATGCAGACGAAGCAATTCAACAGGTCTTCCAGCAATTAAAGGAATCAGGATTATATGATCATTCAATGATTGTTCTTTATGGTGACCATTACGGTATTTCCGATAATCATAATAAAGCGATGGAACAAGTCGTTGGAAAAGAGATTACACCATATGAAAGTGCTAATTTACAACGTGTACCATTATTTATACATGTTCCAGGCATACAAGGTGGGACCAACCATAGCTATGGTGGCCAAACAGACCTACTGCCAACGTTATTGCATTTACTAGGAATTGATTCACAACAATTTGTTCAATTTGGTTCAGACTTATTATCAGAAGAGCATGATGAAATTGTACCATTTAGAAATGGCGATTTTGTCAGTCCTACTATTTATTCAATTAATGAAAAATATTATGATAATAAAACAGGCTTACCATTAGACGACAGTCAATTAGAGGAAGCAAAGACGATTAAAAATGAAGTAGATCATAAATTGGCGTTATCTGATAGAGTCGTGAATGGTGACTTATTGAGATTCTATACGCCAACAGGTTATACGCCAGTTGATCCTTCTCAATATAATTACTCTCCTGATGAAAATGTAGAGTCTAAATAATTTAAGGCAGTTCAAGGAATTGTGTACGATATCAAAGTCTATAGGATATCATACCATTACCTTGAATTGCTTTTTTATTGGTCATTTTTGAATAAGTATGGCAATACCAAGGTTTTATATTCTCCTTAAGGTTCAAATAGAAAGTTGGACTAACGGAAAAAGGGATTCAAATCCTTTAATAGTAAGGGTTTGAATCGCTTTTATTAGTAAGGAGAGGAAAGAACAAACATGATGGCACTCATCATCCTTACTTCTTTCTTTTTAAAGCATAATTTAGATGAAAAAAGGAAAGAAATAGGTGTAAATTTGAGGAGTTGATCGGGATGGAGTTTTATAAAGACATAGTCATTTACTGTTATAGTTGTCGTAAAAAGACTGTGTTTACATGTAAAGATACACATGAAAAAAAGGGTGTCGATAGTCACTGCAGTGAATGTACAGGTATTTGGTTTGAATGGCAAAACCGAGCTGTCGAGAGAGAAATGGAGAAGTGGATTGCATATAATAAAGACTTAGTAAATAATATAAACCACTGATCTAGTTAAGCTGAATACACCTAAAAAGTGTAATTATCAAGTAAGTACGATGAGGCGTTGAAGTGCCATTTTCTTTTAAGAGAGTGGTTCTTTTTCTTTTGTATAGACAAAAGCTCTAGCTAGAATAAACAAAATTACTATTTCTTTTATCTCATTTGATAAAGAGAGGTGAATAATAGAATTATTGAATCTAAACTATGATTTGTCCGTATACATATTATTATGATAATTAGGGGGCATCATGGACGTTTATAAAAAGATAGCAATTATCGGGGGAACAGGTAAAGCGGGGCGTTACATTGCTTCTAAAGCATTAGAGAAAGGGTATCACGTACGTATGCTTGTTAGAAACCCAGAAAAGTTAGTTTTCAGAGACAGTAGGATTGAGGTAATAGAAGGAAATGTACAAAATATCGAGGATCTTCAAAAGCTATTAAAAGATTGTCAAATCGTTATCAATACTTTTGGTCAACCAATGAAAGAAAAACCGATTTATAGTAAAGTAACGGAAAATATATTGGGAGTCATGTCTGATTTACATATGGATCGTTATATTGGGGTAACGGGTGGATCGCTAACCATTGCTGGAGATACAAAGAGTATTATAAATAGTATGGGTGCAAAGATATTTGAAATTATTTATTCAAAAATGATGGTAGATAAGAAAAAAGAATGGCATCTCCTTAGCAATAATCAAGTTATCAAATGGACACTAATTCGGCTTCCATTTATCGTAGAGGGAGATGAAGTAGGGTTCATGAAGGAAAATCTTGGAGATATGCCAGGTACAAAAATAACAAATCGGGATATAGCTACATTCATCATTAACCAAATAGAAAATCAAAAGTATGTACAAAAAGCACCGTTTATCTCCAATTAATCTAATTTAAAGGAGAATGCCACTTGGAGAGGGATAGGGTCAGCGCCTCAACTAAATGACTTTATCCCTTTTGAATGCCCAACAAAATTTTCCTTTGCCTCAATCGTATTGGTACAAAAAATCAAATGACATCCTTTTGAGCAGTTTTTTAATTAAAACCTTCTCCAATAAACCTTCCAACGCCTCTCAACAACCAATAAATGATTCTAAATGGGAGGAAAAGTAATTCTGGTATCCAAATTAGTACATCAAGAAATAAGTCAATTAATGAATATTGATCTTTACGTCTCTTATCTCTTCTCTTTTTGTTTTTCCTTCCTTGCAACCATTCTCTCACATTACTCGACCCCTTTTACAATGGCTTTTTCTTAAGTAAGTATACGATTCATGGTTTTAGGTGGTTTCATTTTTAAAAAACTTTATGATGTAAAAGCGGATATGGGGCGTAAATGGAAGTAAAAATGTTGGCTTATTATATTTCTTTAGCGATGTGTATTACCGCAAATGTGGGAAATGGAGAATTTAAAATTAAATAAGGTGAAAGACAAGCAGGTTTAAAAAAGGGTCACTAGGCTGGAAGTGACCCTCTTTGCTGTGGATGTATCGACATTAATGTGAGCTGCTATTAATGAAGATCATCCCTTTTTCATGTTTATCAATAAATATTAATATTCTTTTTGCACGAATGTTGCTCCGACAATAATCAGAAGAATGAATAGCACAACGATTAAAACAAATGTTGAACTATTGTTTTTGCCGCCATAGTCCATGCCACAACAACCCATACTATAACCGCCGCTATAGTCATTACCATAGCCTCCATAACAACAATTGAAATTACCCATGTTTCCAA
This sequence comes from Lysinibacillus sp. GW823-FHT02G10, assembly GCF_058797135.1. Taxonomy (NCBI): domain Bacteria; kingdom Bacillati; phylum Bacillota; class Bacilli; order Caryophanales; family Bacillaceae; genus Lysinibacillus; species Lysinibacillus sp. GW823-FHT02G10. Next base: position 253,091 of record NZ_JBXAJI010000002.1, on the reverse strand, counting down.
AGTATCCCATCAAGATCTCTCCTTTCTTCAGTTTATTGTATGAATGCCGTTGAAAGAGAAAAGGGTATTCGTCTAATGAATCGTATTTAGGTAATTTTAAAGAGAATTTTGGGTGAAGGATGAGTATCACTAAACCCTTGATAGGATGAAACTCAAAGGCGCTTGTTACAGCCTGATGATTAGTTGTCAATCCAGTCCATAAGATAAAAAATAATTTTTTGATGCATGATGATGGAGCGGGTTTGAAACAGTAAGTCTATGTTTTTCCGTTTCTATTTTTAGCTACAATGTGTTGCGGAAAGGAATCATTTGTTTTTTTATTTAAATAATGTGAGAGTTTTCTTTCATTTGCTCGTTATTACTTGTAGAGAAGAAAGGAAAGGAGGTTTTCTAACTTCGTGTATTCATTAATTAATCAGCTACAAAAAAAGGATGAACAAGCTTTAAGAGAAGTGATTAACAAATATGGAGGTTATGTTAAAGCCATTGTAGTGAAAGTGTTACAGCCCAATCAAACAGCTATTGAAGAATGTATCAACGATGTATTTCTAACCATTTGGCAAAAGAGTATTCAATTTACTGGCGATGAGATTGATTTTAAAAAATGGATTGGCGTTATTGCAAAATATAAAGCGATTGATACATATAGAAGCCTTCAAAATAAGCCTAAAACAGTCGAGTTACTTTCATCAATTTCAAATAGCAAGGATCTACCAGAAAGAATCGTCGAACAAAAAGTACAAAAAGAGCAACTATTTATCAGTATTTTAAATTTAAGTAAAAACGATCAGGAAATTTTTCTCTTGAAATACTACTTAGGATATTCCAACGGAGAAATCGCTGAGATATTTGGTCTATCTAAATCAGCTGTAGAAAATCGTTTATATCGAGGTAAGTTAAAGTTAACAGAAGAGCTGGGAGGTATCTAAATGAACGAAAAGGAATTCATCGAAATAGATATTGAAGAGATTGAACCAATTGAATTATCTGATTGGGAAAAGATTAATATTGAAAAAAGTGTTTTACGGTCATCTTCAACCAAGAAGTATGTATTTAAAAAATGGAAGTGGGTTAGTATTGTCGCCATGCTCACATTTATTTTTACTAGTAGTAGCATTTGGCTACCTGTAGTGGCTAATCGAGTACCAATTGTACAGCAACTATTAAATAGCAATGATAATCCCCAATTACAAGTATTTAGTGATAATGCATCAACCATCAATCAAATAGACGAAAGTAACGGAACCTCCATTGAATTAGCTGAGGCTTTTTTCGATGGAACGATTGTATCGGTTAGTTATGAAATGAAACACGAACAATCGATAGATGAACCCCCTCTATTTTGGAAGGGCGATTTAGAAGTCAACGGAAACAAGTTAGACGTACTTAGTCATCAAATCGTTAAAAAGAATGAGGCTACTTGGATTGGTATGTTTACAGCGAGAATTTCAGACAAAGTAATTGATGAAAAGGTAAATGTTCAATGGCGTCCTCAAGATTTTATAGGTATGGAAAATACGACTCTTGTAGAAGGAGCTTGGGACTTTCAGTTAGAACTTACACCAACCCGAGCGTATTCAAGAAAAGTAAATATACCATTTGGTAATGATCAATACCAGCTATTATATAATCAAATAACAGAGGGAAAATATATAACCACTCTTTATTTTGAGGGAAATCTTGACTGGGAGACAGAATTTTTAATGGTAGACATAGAAGATAATCTTGGAAATGTATATGAAAAGGTAGGAGCAACAACTATTAAAAGCGGTTCTGGGCGAGTAAATGGTTATGTTGAGGTTTTTATACCTGATTCTGATATTCGAACGCTAATCATTACGCCAACTATAAGAATTGTTGACGAAAAAACATTAGAGCGGAAAGAGCTTGTTCCGCTCCCAAGTATTAATATTTCTCTAAAATGATATGGTCTGTTCCTACAACTTGTTTTCAAAGGGCTGAAGGAATCAATTCTTACCTTCAAAGATGGATGTGTTAGCAATGAATGATATAGGTCAGCATCTTTACCATTAGCTCATATTACGCAGTGTTCAGTCAAAATAGAGCTATTAATTGTAGCTAAATATCTTTTAAGCTATTAAATTTTTAATTCTTCCTTTTAGTACCAATCATCATAAAGCCTAATAATAAATATAGAAGACTGGCCGAAATGGAGCTATACAACAGGAATGTAATAGAAGTTGGTGCCCAAACTTTAATAAATGTCCAATTTAAGCCGCCAAGTACTATGTTAGGCGTGATAAATAGTGCTGTCAGCATTGTCGCCACAAGTATAGTATGGGCAGATAATAACAATATTCTTTTGTAATTTAGATTTGCCATACTACGTTGTTTTTTATAAAGGCTGCGTATATTTTGAACGAATAGATAACAGAAAATAATGCTGATTGCGATGATGATAGCACATATGATTGTTACAATTTTATCTAGCTTTTGATAGCTGCTGATATGTTGCATGTCAATCGTTTTGCCCTCCCATAAATCCATGACACCTTGTCCAATCGCTGTTGTAGAGCTTGTATTCATATTGGCTAAAATAGCCACGCCGATTTGTTCGTCAGGTTGCAAAATGAAATACGAGGAAAAGATTGGATTCTCACCAGCATGGTAGATATATGACTTTGTGTCCTTTTTCACAACTGCCCAACCGTTTGCATAGTAAGTATTCGTATCAAAAGGCTCCACTGTTAGATCTGGAGTATGCGATTCTTGAATTAAATTGTTACTGATTGAATAGATATCACTGTTTCCTACCTGTAATTTTAACCATCTGGCTATATCATTAGCGTTACTGATGATATAACCAGCGGGGATATTGCCACGATAGATAGGTGGTATGTATCGCTGCTCTCTCATTAGACCTATTTTATAGCCAGAAGCCATATGTGTGGAATGTACTTGGTGAATTCCTACAAAAGATTGATGCATACCAACAGGTTGTAAAATTTTCTGTTGAATATACTGATCGAATGGCTGTTTTGTAACTTGTTCAATGACGAGGCCTAAGACATCATAGTTGATGGTTGCATATTCAAAAGAACTCCCTGGTTGACGATTTAGTGATTGATCCAGCAGTGTTCTAACTGTTAATTCAAGGGCATTATCCGCTGTGCTTTCTGGGATTTGAGTAATGGAATTTGAGGGAATTCCGCTAGTATGAGACAATAGCTGCTGTATTGTCACAGCCTGATCCTCGCCTTTATAGGTTAATGATAACCAAGGGATATACTTTCGGACATCATCTGATCGTTTTAACAAACCTTGTTTTTCTAATTGTAAAATAGCGAGTCCTGTAAATGCCTTAGACGTGGAGCCCAACTCAAAAAGAGTATCAGAGGTAACAGGCGTTTTTGTTTTCGTATCTGCAAAGCCAAAGCCCCGTTGATAGACGGTTTTCCCTTTATCAACAATAATTACTGAAATTCCTGGGATTTTACTAATGGTTTGCTGCTCCTTAATAAACTGATCAATTTTACTAATTGTATTATTTGATGCTGCGTGTCCAAATCCGGGTGTGAACGTAAAAAATAGTAACATTACTGTCATCATCACCGATTTCTTCATGAATAATGTCATGTTGTTTTTCTCCTTAGAACGTAATGTGCTTGTGACAACATGGTTTACTGTAACAAGAAAAATAAGGGTAAACCATCGATTAACATGACTATTTCCGGGATAACATGACAAAATTGTCACTTCAAAAAGGGCCACTCCTAAAACCAATAGGAGGGCCCTTGAAATTTTATTTAATTTGTTTCTGGCTCTGGCGTAAAATCTTGACCGTTAAATGTTAATTTAGATGGTGAGATAAGAATTTCTCTGTTCGCTTCGTAGTAAGGGTCTAAAACTTTATAAAAGGCTTCCCATTGCTCGCCAGCTTTTTCATCTTCACCCTTTTGTTCAAGGGCAACTGCTTCTTCATAGTGTTGTTTTAATTTTGCGTAATCTGCATTACTAATGCTGAATTCGATATCTGCCATATATTCCTCGAAGGGAACTGGTTTAAAGTGTGGGCGAAGTATTTCATAGAATTCATCCCATTTCTTCATAGCCAATTCTTCGTCTTTATCTTTTTCAGCTTTTTGTGCCTCTTCATAGATTGTTTTAAGTTTTGCAAGTTCCTCTTTTGTTAAATCGACGTTCATATCCGCCATATACTCTTCAAAAGTTAAAGGTGGATATAATTCTTGGTAATAAGGTTCAAGAATAGTGAAAATTTTATCAATGTTTTCTGATGCCTCATCCGTTTTATTTTCTTTTACATACTTAATCCAGTTACTATAAAGTGTTTTTAGCTGTTCTTTATCTTGTGCTTTGATAACAATATTTTTTTCAGCGAATGCGGCTTCATTAATAAATTCTTCAAAAGGCTCAGGTTGCCAATTTGCTAATTCGTAAGGTCTTGTGATGTTATCCATCGCCTCATAGATTCGTTCCATTTCCTCATAATTCTCTTCTTTTTCAGCCTTTTTCATGTCAGAAAAGAGTTTCTCTAGTATGACTAATTCTTCTTTTGTTACTTCTTTAGGTAAGCTTTTTTTATAGACGGCAAAGGTAAAGAAATCTGAGTAATCTTTCACAATACTACCCTCAACTAAAATTTCTTGCCCCTCTGCTAGCTTTAACTGCTCAATTTGTTTATCTGAGAAATTGTGTAAACTGATGTAGTAGTTTTTTCCATCTGTTCCTTTAAGGGTAATGCTGCTATCATCAAAATATTTAATGGTACCTGTTATTTTTTGTTCTATTTGGATCGTTACATTATTTGTTGTATCAACAGCTGTTGCACCAGCTTGAAGCGGTGTTAATACAGCCATCCCAAGTGTTAATGCTGAAGCTAATAGCCATGTTTTTTTAGCAGGTTTTTTCATATTTATCAATTCTCCTTTAGGTTAACTTCTGTTACCAATTATTAGACGTTTTACCAATTGAAAAAGTTTTAACTTTTTGAAAAAAATTTTAAGAAATTAAAGAGTGGAGGATTCATGATAAGACACACTGTTTTCGTATCTGTAGTCTTTGAAAAATAGCTATTATTTACAGCACAGACCATGCAAAGGGTTGATTATCGAAGCAAAGATTTACAAGGATTAGTGCGCTTCCAGAGAAAATTCATGGGCACGAACTAAGGCATTATTGCAGCTGATACTGTTTTAAGCTCTTTTTCTACTTATTGAAGATTTTAGGAGAGACGCTGTCATTCTAATGTTTAATCTCATAAGATAACTTGCATCCGTTTAATCCAAGCTCTTCTACTGTTCATCCTGGAAATAGATTTTATAGAATTTGCGATTCGTTGCCTCATCATAGCCAACTTCAATTAATTCATCTATTTGGTCGATATGTTGAATATTTACTTGGATTTCAATATTGGAATCCAGTTTGATTTTACGTTTGTATTTCTTTTCAGCTTTTTCTAGCGCACTATCAGAAATGATAGTCTCATAGGGTTTGACCGAATTAATGATGATATCTTTTTGAGTAGTGTCCGCTTGCTCAAAAACAGTTTCAATATAATGATTTACTTGAAACTCCTCTTCATTTCTAAAGTAATCCAGTGTTTTATTCAAGAGCCCAAGTTTTTCTGTGCTTGTATAATTTTCTTCCTTTAAAATGAATTTTTTACATTCTGTTAATGCTAAATTGGTTTTATAATAATGTTCATCCGCTGCCTTAATTTTTAAAAATCGTTCTTGCCAATAAACAATATCTTCTTTACGTTTTGTTTTAATATACACGGCAGGAGATTGATCTGGTCCCATATCAACAATAATAGCCATATTATTAATTTTCTTAACGTTAATGCCATCCACGCCGTTCACGATCATTTGATTGTGTTCATTTTTCACATCTAAAAACATTTCTTTTTCATCAATTTTGACAATAGCGATAATCTTTTTAGCCTCATTTAATAGAAAACAATTTTCAAAAAGGCCAATAAACAGTTCTCCGCTTTTGATGTTAGGATGCTGTGACACACTATGTAAGTGTTTGGCAATATTTTGTGAGTGTTCTAGGAAGTTACTTCCCTGTTCGAAAATAGCTCTTGAATACGTAAAAACTTCATTGAGTGCAATATTGCTTTCATGGAAAAATTCATATTGCTGTTCCACATCAATTTTACTAAAAGCGAGCTGTGTAAAGGCTGCTTCTAACATGACCTCAGGTTGTGTAAAAACTTCTTCTCCTAAAATAAGCGTCTCACTCAAAAAATGCAGACTATATTGTGTTAATTTACTTTCACTGACTTCTAGCATAAATTTCACCTTCTAATTTTTCATAGTAGCTAGTATACCATAAGCTAAAGATTGCTTTTATAAGTACCAGTACTCATTTGAGGCTGGTTTTTTATGGTCACCGAATGTTAGTGTCTTATTATGAAAGAATGTTGAGGATTGGAAGTTTAAAATACTGCTGCTTAGATAAAGATAAAAACAGGTAGGGATACTCTGTACAAGTGTACTAAAGAGGGTGATCAATATGTGGGAAAAGGTGATTTCCTACATGCCACATTGGCAAGTTTTTTTACAAGGCTTTTTAGCGTTTTTTATTCCATATTTAATTTATAAATTGTTCCATGTTTTTTTATTTGTTAATAAGAGCAATGGCAAAATTGAGATGAAAGAAAATAGTGAACAAGTTGAGATGGTACACATACCTATTCAAGAAACGTTAGAGCAATTTACAGGAGATTTTAATAAAGATCTTTTACAAATGAGGAAAGAACTTGGCCATAATTGGGATATTCATTTTAGAGAATTTCAAATAGGAAATACGGATAATCGTGCAGCGATCGTTTTTCTTAAAGGATTATGCGATAAAGAATTAATTGACAAACATATTTTGAAATCATTAATGAATGGACATACAAAAAAGTCGTCTGTTTTAAGAGGTCATGAATTACAACAATCAATTAGAAATGAAATCCTACCAGTGAGTGAACTGCTAGAGGAATCGAAAGTCATGAAAGCTGTTGGCAAAGTATTAACTGGTTCCACTGTATTAATTGTGGATGGCATACAGAATGTATTTATCATTGGTACGGCACATGGCAAAACTCGAAATCTTGAGGAGCCTGTTTCTGAAGCAATGGTACGTGGACCAAGAGTGGGCTTCACGGAAAAATTAAGTGTGAATACCTCTTTATTAAGACAGCATGGTGAGAATCGAAATTTATCGATTATCGAGATGGAAGTAGGCGAACGTACGAAAAAAGAGTTGGTTTTAGCCTATATAGATGAAATTGTGCAGCCTAATCTTGTAAAAGAGGTGAAGGAACGAATTGAAACAATCCATTTGGATGATGTTGCTGAATCAGGATATATTGAGCAATTGATTGAGGATGATTACCTCAGCCCATTTTCGCAAGTGCAGAGTACCGAGCGTCCTGATCGGGTTATTGCTGCTTTACTAGAGGGACGAGTCGCAATTCTTTTAGATGGAACTCCCTTTGCATTAATTGTGCCAGTCACGTTTAATATGCTACTGCAATCACCAGAGGATTACTATGAACGTTGGTTATCGAGCTCACTTATTCGCTTGCTTCGCTATTTTGCTGCAGGCATCTCTTTATTTGCCCCATCCCTGTACATTGCTTTTGTATCGTTTCATCAAGGTTTAATTCCCACTAAACTAGCGCTGTCCATGATGGCAACAAGGCAGGGGGTACCGTTTCCAGCATTGATTGAAGCCCTCATTATGGAAGTCGCTATTGAGATATTACGAGAAGCAGGACTTCGTCTACCGAAGCCGATTGGTCCGACAATGGGGATCGTTGGAGGGCTTGTTATTGGAGAAGCCGCCGTACAGGCAGGAATTGTGAGTCCAATCATGGTCATTGTGGTTGCATTAACAGCAATTTCCTCTTTTGCTATCCCTCAATATAATGCTGGTATCACGCTAAGAATGCTACGTTTTGTGGCGATGTTTTCCGCAGCTTTATTTGGACTATATGGCATCATTCTATTTTTCTTATTCCTTTGCAGTCATTTGGTAAAGCTAAAGAGCTTCGGTGTATCATATTTGAGCCCAACTATTCCGTATCGAGCAGGTGATTGGAAAGATTTTATGGTGCGAATGCCGTTAAAGATGATGAAGCATCGTCCTAGATTGTTAAAGCCAAAAGATTCGGTCCGCAAAGGGGAATAAGAGAAAGGGAGCAAAACAGCCATGAACAGCAGTATGAAAGATAAAATAACGACGTCACAAGCAGTTGTTATTATTATTAACTATATTCTTGCCACTGGGATTCTTACTTTACCTCGTGCATCTGTAGAAAAAGTTAAAACGCCAGATGTTTGGATTAGTGTATTTTTAGGTGGAGTCGTTGCAATGATTGCAGGTGTAATCATTGTGAAGCTAAGCCAACAATACCCTGACAAAACATTTTATCAATATAATCAAGATATCATAGGGAAGTGGTTAGGCTGGTTTATAAGTGCGTGTGTAATTGCCTACTTTTTTACCATTTCTGCCTTTGAAGTTCGCATCATGGCTGAAGTAACTTCTCTCTTCTTATTAGAAGGAACCCCCACTTGGGCGATTATTTTGCCTTTTTTATGGGTTGGACTTTACTTAATAAGCGGTGGCATCAACACAATCGCTCGTTTATTTGAAATCATTTTTCCTATTACCTTTGTTATTTTTTTACTTGTGGCCTTTTTAAGTTTAGGGATTTTTGAAATCGATAATTTGAGACCAGTACTCGGTCTGGGCGTTGTTCCGATGTTAAAGGGAATAAAAACAGCGACACTAGCATTTTTAGGGCCTGAAATTATGCTACTACTTGTGGCATTTATGTACCCCTCAGATAAATCAAAAGCTGTAAAGGTTGTACTGGCGGGTATAGCCATACCCTTGCTCTTTTATGTCATCACGGTTGTGATGGTCATTGGTGCTCTATCCATTGAGGGGGTTTTGACAAGGACTTGGCCAACAATTGAATTAATGCGAAGTTTTGAAATCCCTGGTTTAATTTTTGAACGCTTTGAGTCATTTCTTCTTGTAATTTGGATTATGCAAATCTTTGCTACCTTTACGATTACTTATTATGCCGCTACTTTAGGATTAGCCCAACTGTTTAAGAAAAATATGCATCCCTTCTTATATGGGCTACTTCCGATTATTTACATTATTGCGATGACACCTAAAAATATTAACGATCTATTTACATTTGGCGATAAGATTGGTCATGCTGCATTAATTTTATTTGGTGTAGTACCGATAACCTTACTCCTTATTTCGAAATTGAAAGGAAAGAAAGCATGAAGCGAATACAGTGTTGTGTACGTTTACTTCTAGTTGCAACGGTAACCTTACTTCTTACTGGCTGTTGGAGTAGTAAAGAGATTGAGGATTTAGGCCTTATTGTAGGTACATCATTGGATTTAGAAACGGGTGATGTTTCCTCTGAAGAGCAACAAGATGCTAGGTATGCAAACAGACAGTTGCTAACAATTACCAATCAATTTGTTACGTCAGAGACTACGGTTTCTGGAACAAAAGAGGGAGCATTGCCAGAAAAAGCGTATAAAAATGTTTCTGAGACAGGTGATGCGGTGTTACCAACTTTACGAAATATGCTGTTAAAGGTTGATAAACGTTCCTTTGCTGAACATTCCAAAGTAATTATTATCGGTGAGGAATTAGCTAGTACTATCAATCTCCAACAAACGTTGGATTTTTTTCTAAGAGAATTAGAAATACGGCCGAGTGGACTGCTCTTTATTGCTCAGGATCAGGCAAGTCAGGCACTTGAAACAAATGAACCAACTAAAATTCCTGCCTTTCAATTAGTAGAAATGATGGAGGGACATGAAAGGACGACAAAAATTTTGCCTCCAATGACCGTAGCCAAACTAGAGGGGAAGCTGTATTCAGACTCTAGCTTTTTATTGCAAAATGTGAGTACGGAAAATGGAGAAGTAAAATTTGCAGGCGCTGCTATCATTGAAGGAAAAACCAAAAAGCTACGAGGATTTTTAAATGAGAGTGACCTAGAAGGAATTGCATGGATGTCTGGCGATGCGAAAGGTGGCCTTGTCAAAGGCTTTGATGAGGAGTCAGGAGCACCTATTGTGTATGAAATTATTTCAGCTAAAAGTAAAATTATTCCACATGTGAAAGGGGATCAAATCTCCTTTACGATAAAAATTCAATCAGAAGGAAGAATTGCTGAACATTGGGTTCTCTCCGATAAAGCATTTGACAATCAATTTTTGAAAAAAGCAGAGAAAGTATTTGAAAAAGAGATAGAGCGATTAGTGAGGAAAGCACTAGATAAAACGCAACATGAATTTCAAACAGATGTTTCTGGGTTTGGCAATAAACTAAGAATCGATTACCCGAAAGTATGGCAAAAAAGAAAAAAAGAATGGGATCAAACGTTTAGTGAGCTTCCTATTACATGTGAAGTGAATGTTTCCATTAAGGATTATGGCACGTCAGGTGATTAACATCGTTAATCATCTTTTTTTCTGTCCATTTAGTCTATACTGAAAGGTAAGGACATATAGTAGATATTCGAAAAGATGGGGGATAAAAGACATGCAATATACTATTCAATCAATCGCTACCGTTCGTAACAAACGGCAAATGTTAAAAGATGATCATTGGGGAGAGATTATTTCAACTATTGAACTTGCTGATCATATCCAAGAGGCGTCCTTAAAAGGAATAGAAGATTTTTCTCATCTAGAAATTATTTTTTATTTTGATAAGGTTACAGACGATCAAATTCAATATGAGGCAAGACATCCGAGAAATAATCATGACTATCCAAAGGTTGGCATTTTCGCACAAAGAGGTAAAAATAGACCCAATAAATTAGGAAGTACAATCGTTGCCTTGTTAGAGGTCAAATCAAGAGGATTAATCGTTCAAGGGCTAGACGCCATAGATGGCACACCTATACTAGATATAAAGCCTGTAATGAAAGAATTTTTACCTAAAGAGGATGTTAAACAGCCAGCGTGGTCAATAGATTTAATGAAGGCCTACTGGGGTAATAAAATTGTTAAAGCGAAGACAATTGTGGGTTACTAAAAAAGGGGAGTAGCGTGCTCCCCTGATTTTTTAAAGAATGATTCCTTCTTGATAAAGAATGCTAATGGCATGAGAGCGATTTTTGGCACGCAATTTTTTGATAGCAGATTTTACATATTGTGTAATGGTTAATTCACTTAATTGCATAACATCTGCTATTTCCTTTGTACTATCTCCCTGCGCTACCTGTCTCATTACCTCTAATTCACGCTTGCTCAGAAAGCCCTCTTTTTTGCTATTTCTAGCTTGTATGATAAGCTGTCCAATCATGTTTCCAAAGGTGGTCATGTCATCTAACAGCTTATCATTTATATCGATTTCCTCTTCTAATTGAGTACTACAAATATAGCCAAAAACATATGACCCAATGAAAATAGGTACAATTAAAAACGTATTATTTTGCGAGGGAATAGAATATTTCATACTGATATTTTTTAAATAGTCCATTCCTGTGCAAAATTTAGCCTTCTTATCTTCAATAGCAGCATAAATAATAGGGAAGCTACGAATCTCCTCACGAATTTCACCGATATGACTACCACCCGATTCATTTAAAAAAATGATTCCTTCTGCTACAAAGCCTATTGGAGAATACCTCAATAAATAGGCATCCTTGATAGGAAAAGCATCTAAATATACCTGCAAAATGTGTATCAACAGCTCTTCATGGTTGGCATAACTTTGTACTGTGTCGAAACGTTTTTGAATGGTATAAAGATTGGACATGACCTATCCCCTTTTTTAAGTATATACTACGCTTAAAATAAGGAATTTTCAATATTTTCTGTAAGTTGTAGTATTTAAGCTAAGTAAAGCCATATTTCTCTATTTTGGCGTAAGGAGGAGCAACAGGTGAGTAGTCAAACAATTAAAGAGGTGGATGCAGTTGTTCTAGGTGCTGGGTTTGCAGGTCTGTATATGCTACATCAGTTGAGGAGTAAAGGCTTTTCAACCATTGTATACGAGGCTGGAGATGGTGTAGGTGGTGTTTGGTATTGGAATCGTTATCCTGGTGCTAGATGTGATATTGAAAGCATCTATTATAACTACACATTTTCAAAAGAATTATATGAAGAATGGACTTGGACATCTAGATTTCCAGAGCAAGCGGAAATATTACGCTACTTAAATTACGTAGCCGATCGTTTTCAATTGCGATCAGATATCCAATTTAACACAAGAGTCACTGCAGCTCATTTTGATGAAAAACAACATAAATGGATGATTCATCTAAACGATGGGCAGTACATTTTAACAAGGTACTTTATTACAGGAATAGGCTGTCTATCTGCAGCAAATGTTCCTAACATCCAGGGGTTGCAACAATTTAACGGAAAATGGTATCACACGGGGCATTGGCCACATGAAAAGGTTGATTTTACTGGGAAGCGTGTAGGAATTATTGGGACAGGCTCAAGCGGAATTCAGGCAATACCTGTTATTGCAAAAGAAGCAGAGCAGTTAACGGTGTTTCAACGCACTCCACAATATACGATTCCCGCTCGTAACCATGCATATGAAGAGGACTTTATCAAAGAAACGAAGAAAAATTTTGAAGCGATAAAACGTTCCATGAGAAATTCGGTTTCAGGTACACCTTTTGCACAAAATCAGCAATCTGCAATGGAAGAACCTGATGATAAGAGGCAGGCGGTTTTTGAGAAAGCTTGGGCACAAGGTGGCTTTGCCTTCTCAGCTACTTATCATGACTTGTTAACGAATGAACAGTCCAATGAAAAAGCGGCAGAATTTATTCGCTCCAAAATAAGACAGATTGTGAAAGATCCTGTGGTTGCAGAAAAACTATGTCCTAAGTATATGTATGGAACGAAAAGACAGGTTTTAGATAGCAATTATTTTGAAACCTATAATAGGGAGAATGTTTTACTGGTTGATGTCAAAGAATCACCTATTCAAAAAATAACAGGAGAAGGTATTCAAACGGCGGATAACCATTTTGATTTAGAGATCATCATTTTTGCGACAGGCTATGATGGCATGACAGGGCCATTATTTAAGATTGATATCCGAGGAAGGAATGGCGTGTCATTAAAAGAGAAGTGGAAGGATGGGGCAGCTGTTCAAACCTATCTTGGACTCACAACAGCAGGTTTTCCTAATTTATTTATGATTACGGGACCAGAAAGCCCTTCTGTTCTCGTGAACATGCCGATTGCTATTGAGCAGCATGTCGAATGGATTGCCGAGTGCATGCATTATTTGCGTGAGCATGACATTGATCTTGTGGAACCAACAATAGAAGCAGAGGAAGCTTGGAGCACACATTGTCGAGATGTCGCTAATGCAACACTCTACGTCAAAGGTGATTCCTGGTATACGGGAGCCAATATTGAGGGCAAACCTCGAAGTTTTTTAATCTATCTAGGAGGATTTGATTATTACACAAAACATTGTAATGAGGTGGCTCAAAACAATTATGTAGGCTTTAAGTTAATGAAATTAAAATCAATATCATAGTTTGTGAGAGGGGAGCATATATCAATATGGAGCAACAAGTAGTCATTATTACAGGTGCTGGAAGTGGTATAGGAAGAGAGACTGCAAAATTGCTTGCCACTATGGGCAAAGCATTAGTTTTAGTGGATTTTGATGAAAAAAGTGGACAAGACACACTACATGCTGTTAAGGAATATCACCAACAAGCAATTTTTGTCCAAGCTGATGTTTCACAAAGCAATGATGTCAAAAAATATGTGGACGCTGCAAAAGAAACATTTGGCAGGATTGATGCTTTTATCAATAATGCAGGTGTTTTAAGCCCACCTACACTACTGGGAGATTTAGAAGAGGAAACGTTTGATAGAATAATCTCGGTCAATCTTAAAGGGGCGTTTCTCGGCTTAAAGTATGTATTAAAAGAAATGGAGCAACAGCAATCAGGTGTCATTGTGAATACATCCTCAGCAGCTGGTATACAGGGACAACCCTATCTAGGTGGTTATGCGGCAAGTAAGCATGGTGTAATTGGATTAACTAAAACGGCGGCCATGGAATATGGACCTAAAGGGATTCGAGTGAATGCAATTTGTCCCGGTGGCGTGATGACAAACATGACAAAGGGATTGGCATCGAGTCCAGAAGAAAATGGACCATTACGTAGATTAGCAGACCCTACTGAAATCGCAAATGTAATCGCTTTCTTAATTTCGCAGGAAGCTTCTTATATGAATGGTGCTGTCGTCCCAATTGATGGCGGTTTAACATCGTAAAAACATTTTAAATAAGAGAGGAAGGATTTTAATGGAACATCGTATTGATTCAGAACTAAAAGAAACGTTAGCAATTTTTCCCCCATTAGATTTGGATAATGTACAAGCTACAAGAGACGGAATGGCAGCCGTTGCTGTGCCAGCTTCAATTGAAGAGCACATCATAGTAGAAAATAAAGTCATTCAAGGGCCTGATAATAATGATTCTCTTCGTCTTCGTATTTATAAGTCAAAAGAGCAAAAGGAAATATACCCAGGCCTGCTATGGATTCATGGTGGAGGCTATGTCTTAGGAGCACCAGAGGGTGATGATGTGCTTTGTCAGCGTTTTGTCAATGAAGCGAATTGTGTTGTAGTATCTGTAGACTATCGACTTGCGCCTGAACATCCTTATCCAGCTCCGCTTGAAGATTGCTATACAGCGTTAAAATGGGTAGCAGATCATGCGGATGAATTAGGGATAGATCCTACCCGTTTAGGGATTGCTGGAGCAAGTGCTGGTGGTGGGCTCACAGCTGCACTTGCACTACTTACACGCGATCGAAATTATCCGAAGCTTAGTTTCCAAATGCCGCTCTATCCAATGATTGATGATCGCAATAATACCCCATCTTCATTAGAAATTACGGGACATATGATCTGGAACCACTCACTCAATCAAAAGGGATGGGAAATGTATTTGAATGGAGAAAATGGTAGCGACAATGTACCACCATATGCTGCCGCAGCTAGAGCGGATGATTTATCAGGTTTACCATTTACTTATACATGTGTTGGTCAACTTGATCCATTTCGTGATGAGACTTTACAATATGTAACCAAGCTATGTCAGGCTGGAGTAGATGTTGAATTCCACTTATACCCAGGCTGCTATCATGGCTTTGAGAGTATTGTTCCTACAGCCGCAGTCAGTCAAAGAGCTGTCACAGAGTATGTAGAAGCTGCTAAATATGTGTTACATCGAAATATTTCAGTGCCTTTATAAAAAATTTACGAAAATCCCGAAACCATAATCTACTCAGGTTTCGGGATTTTTTTGTTCAGCAAAATGATCTTTTAGCTAGTTTGTAATATCGTCTTTTAGGTTAAACTTTTATCGAGTGAAAGGAGGAGAAGATAAATTGTTACAATTTGATTCAAAAATTGTTGGAAAAGAGATAGGGTTTGGCTATTTACGAGATAAAATTGCCGATCGGGGTTTCACGATTGGCGGGAATTGGGAGTACTATAAAGGTAGCTTTGACTCGGTATTATGGAAAGAGGCAGGAGAAACTATTTATTTACGTGTCCCTTTTATCGTCACATCAGGAGAGCTTGATAATGAAGATGCTCAAATTCGTTTTCAAAAGCCATTTGTCATTAAGCATGTTGAGAATATTGGTCTAGATTATGATGAGGGCTCCTTACTAGATGCAACTGGTGCTAGTCAATTTCAAACTCCGCTTGATAAAGATGGATACATTCATGATAAAAGTAGATGGATTCAAGCAGGTGAACAAGCTGTGGAAGAAAAAGTACTACCATTTTTCATTCATTAGTTAGATAAATTTAAATAGCTGCTACAAGAAATTATATGTCTTTTATCCTTATTATTTTGGGAACATATAATCAAAAATATAAATAGAATTGTCGTAAGAATTTTCCAACATTATAATGATATTAGCACGTACTACTATATGAGGTGAGTTTATGGATAAAATAGCTATAGATGATTTTCAGCATTCCTATCAGAAATTGCACCAAGAACGACTCATCCATCGTAAAGAAGCCTTTCTAGAGGTGTTAGAGAAAACAAGAACATTTGGTGAAATAATCCTGTTTGAAAGTATAAAAAGTAAAAGAGGCGTCTAGGTGGCGTCTCTTTCTATTTTTCATAAATGAGAGGATGATTAATCATGAGACGTTACATACCTTTAATACTGCTAACGATGATTCTATGTGTTGCTTGTACGTCAACGAAGGATAATAACGATAATAGGTTAGAAAGTGAGGAAAATCACGCTATAGATGCCATGAATTCCTCTATCGAAATAATAGCAGATCAATTGCAGACACCTTGGTCGATTCAAAAAAGTGGAGATGTCTTTTATATAGCAGAAAGGCCAGGAAGTATTGTAAAGATTGCGGAAGGTGGCGTTGATAGGCAGCAGATTATCCTGAAAAAGGAGCTATCAACTGCTCCAGAAGCTGGTATGTTGGGATTTGTGTTAGCACCTAATTTTCCTACTAGTCAAGTTGCCTATGCGTATTATACGTATGTCGAGGAAGAGGAACAATTTAATCGAATTGTTACGTTAACGTTTAACGATAATAAATGGCTCGAACAGAATCTTATTATGGATCGAATAAAGAGTGGTACATACCATCATGGGGGACGTTTGAAAATAGGTCCTGACGGCAAGCTGTATGCAACGGTAGGAGATGCAACACAACCTTCTTTAGCACAGGATGTGGAAGCTTTAGAAGGGAAAATTTTGCGCATCAATTTGGATGGCACCATACCGAATGATAATCCTTTTCCTCAATCCTATATATACAGCTATGGACATCGAAATCCACAAGGCTTAACATGGTCTAATGATGGTACGATGTATGCCAGTGAGCATGGCAATGCAGGAAATGATGAAATTAATATCATTGAGAAGGGGAAGAATTATGGCTGGCCTCTTATTGAAGGAATGGAGAAAGAGCAGGGGATGATAACACCTCTTTTTACATCCGGTTCTTCTAACACATGGGCACCATCAGGCATTGCTATTGTAAATGATCAATTATATGTCGCTGCCTTAAGAGGCACAGCAGTCCTAGCTTTTGATATAAATAAGAACAAACACAATGAATTACTATCAGAATTTGGTAGAATTCGTGATGTCTTTGTGGATGAAAAATTTCTTTATTTTATTAGCAATAATACAGATGGTCGTGGAAATCCGCAACCTCAGGATGATAAACTATATCGAACGCCATTGTGATATAATATTTGAGAAAACATGGAATGGTAGGATGAATGGGGAGGACAAACATGGCAAACTATCTTAAGATCGCAGTAGCAATTGATTTCTCAGAACAATCATTAAAAGCATTGGATAGAGCGAATCAATTAGCAAAGGAACACAATGCTATTTTGCAATTGGTGAATGTCATTGATACAAAATCGTTTGGAGCAGTTTCAGCATATGACTTAAAATATGCCGAGGAATTGAAGAAGGAAAACATTCTTAAAATGGAAAAGCTAGAAAAAGAGGCATTACAGACAGGAGTCAAAGAGGTCGAATCCATTGTAGAAACAGGTTCACCAAAAGGCATTTTAACACAGTTACCTCAGGTTGATTTAATTGTTTGCGGTGCAACTGGATTAAATCGTATGGAGAAAATGATGTTAGGCTCTGTGGCAGAGAAAGTCGTACGTCATGCGCTTTGTGATGTGTTGATTGTTCGTTAGTTGTTAAAATAGTTGAGAGTAAAAGAACCTGCTTGTGCTAGTAGACAAGCAGGCTCTTTTTTTATTGGAATGTTTGAGCGTTATCAATAATGCTTTGAGGTATATCGATTGTTTTTAGATGATTAAATTCAGTATACGTAACGACTGATTTTGTATTCATTAACAATTCGTCACCTTCTACGGCCATTTTTAAGTCAAAATTCATATCCATTTTGTTCGTATCGAAAGTCTCTTTATCGATGTGTAGTACGTAGTTAATTTTTTCAATTGATAGTTGATCCATTGGATTTTCTTCTAGACCCATTTCTTGCATAGACTTATTAATCTCAGAATCGATTAGTTCTTTGAATTTATCGCCTTTTGCATCTAATGTAAGGACGTATTCATCATCCGTTTGTTCAAATGTAAAGTCCTTAATGAATTTTTTCAATTGTTCTAGCTGTTCCTTCGCATCAGCAGAAGCCGCCGTTTGATCTAATATAGCATCAAAGTTCTCATCAGGGAGCTTTAACCAGCTATCTGTTGTCGAATCCTTCATAAATAAGCCTGCATCTTTTTTCATATACATTTCAATTGGCATGTCCATTGTTTCTTTACCTTCATTCATCATATCAGGCATTGTCATAGATCCTGATAAATGCATTGCAAGTGGATCAACGATGATATCCATCTCCATTTTGGAGTCGATTGAAAACTCCATTGCTTCTTCACCAGACCCAACCTTTGTCACCTGTGTCATATCCATTTTAGCACTTGCACTTTGAATATCAGCCTGGCGATCTACTGCTTTGTCATACACTTGTTCTAAAGTGAGTTTGCTTTTATTAGTTGTGTCTTTCGTAGGCGTAGCGCTTGAATTACAAGCGGCAAGTGTCAACGCTAGTGTTCCGACTGCTAATACTTTAAAAATTTTCTTCATTACTTTCATCTCCTATTCTTGGTAAAAAACACTATCTACTACTATACGCACTAAAAAAGGAAAAGTTTCATAAATTGTTAGAAAAGAACTACTTTTTTATTAAAAAAATAACATTACTCCTACTTTTGTAATCTTTAAACGCGATAATTACCAAATGAATAGGGATAAAACAAAAAAGCTGTCATGAACTTATCGTACAAGGACGATAAGTACAGACAGCCTTTTGCTTACACCATAGTGTAATGGATCAATTATAACCCCAGATCATAGCAAATAATGTACCAATGATTGTCACAACACCTACGAATACTGAGTATAAAATTGTTGTATATAACGTTTTTTTATCTTCAGATTCACCGATGTGCATGAATAATACTAATTGTACAGTTGCCTGTGCAAGAGCAGTTACTAGTAAAATTCCAAATGCCATATTAAGAGACATATCAAATTTTACAACTGCTAAAGCTACGATTGTTAGTAATAGTGAGAAGCCGAAGCCCATCACATGTTGTTTTGGGAATAATTCCTTCATCAGCTAATCAGTCCTTTCAAGTAGACGAAGCTGAAGATGAAAATCCAAACAACGTCTAGGAAATGCCAGTACAGTGAGAAGATAAACGCTTTATTAGCCGTTTGTGGGTTTAAGCCACGTTTCGCTACTTGGATTAAAATAGCTACGCCCCAGAAGAAACCAAATGTTACGTGGGCACCGTGCGTTCCAAGTAAAGTCATTAATGACGATAAGAATGCGCTTGTTTGAATCGTCGCACCTTCGTGTACATATGTGACAAATTCATCAATCTCAATAGCTAAGAAGCCAAGGCCTAGTAATAGAGTGATGATAAAGAATGTCATCATCGCTTTTTTACGACCAATACGCATTGCATGAACACCAAGACCAATTGTGAAACTACTTGTTAATAATAAGAATGTTTCCCATAGAACGGGAGTTAATTCAAAAATCTCGGCACCATCTGGTCCACTACCTGTACGTGTATGAAGTGTGAAATACACAGTAAATAAAGTGGCAAATAACACGATTTCGGCGCCAAGGAAAATCCAAAAACCAAAGATTTTTAGACGGTTTTCCTCTGTACTATATTCTAATGGAAGTGAAGAATCGATTTTCATATTATTTATCACCTCTCAAGCTTTTCTCAGTTGCCATTACTTCCTCAACTGAAATGTAACGACCATGATCTTTTTCAAATGAACGATGGATCATGAAGCCAAATACACCAAGCATACTGATGATGGCTGGAATCCATAGATTAAATACAGCGAAGAATGCTGCAAGGAAGAAGAATCCACTCATCCAGAATGGTGTGCCTGTATTATTTGGCATGTGAATTTTTTCGATTGTACCTGCAGTAATATCGCGACCTTCTTTTTTCGCGAACCAGAACTCATCTAAGCGAGTAACGGTAGGCACTACGGCAAAGTTATATTCTGGTACTGGAGAATGAGTAGCCCACTCAAGTGTACGACCATCCCAAACATCTGCCTTTTCATTACGAGGCATATGCTTCCAGCTATAGTAAATATTGTAGACGATTAATGCAAAGCCGACTGCAAGTCCTAGAGCACCAACGAACGATAACATGTTCAATGGACCATAACCAGTAGACTCAGAATAAGTGTACATACGACGAGCATATCCATCTAAACCTAAAATGAATAGTGGGAAGAACGTTACGTTGAAGCTGATGGCAATAAACCAGAAACCAGCTTTCCCTAATTTTTCATTTAGACGGAAACCGAACATTTTTGGCCACCAGTAGTGGTAACCTGCAAGGACACCAAATACTGTACCTGGAATTAATACATAGTGGAAGTGGGCAACTAAGAACATCGTATTATGATATTGGTAGTCAGCACTTGCCATCGCTAGCATTACCCCTGTAACCCCACCAATTGTGAAGATAGGAATAAAGCCAAGTGCATAAAGCATCGGTGTTGTAAATTGAATTTTCCCGTGCCTCATTGTGAGTAGCCAGTTGAATATTTTAACCCCAGTAGGAACGGCGATTGCCATTGTTGTAATAGAGAAAACACTGTTTACCATTACACCATGACCCATTGTATAGAAGTGGTGGGCCCAAACTACGAATGATAGTAGGGAAATGACCACCATACTCATCACCATTGATTTGTAACCGTATAAGTTTTTACGTGCGAATGTTGCAATGATTTCTGAGAAAATACCGAAAGCAGGTAGGATAACGATATAAACCTCAGGATGTCCCCAAACCCAGAAAAGGTTGGCCCAAAGCATATCCATACCACCGTCTTGCATCGCAAAGAATTTTGTGCCGAATTGACGGTCAAACATCATAAGAGCAAGCGCTACAGTTAATACTGGGAACGCGAATACGATAATAATGTTTGTAATTAAAATTGACCAAGAAAACATTGGCATTTTCATTAATGTCATACCAGGAGCACGCATTTTAATGATCGTCGTGATAAAGTTAACACCTGTCATTAAAGTACCAATACCTGATAATTGAAGGGCTAAAGAATAATAGTTATTCCCTACAGTCGGACTAAAATCCGTACTTGCAAGAGGGAAGTAGGCTGTCCAACCAGCGTCTGGTGAACCACCGATAATGAATGATAAGTTTAATAAACCAGCACCTGCTGCAAATAGCCAGAAGCTGACAGCATTTAGACGTGGGAAAGCAACGTCACGTGCACCGATTTGAAGTGGAATGACAATGTTCATTAAGCCGATAACAAATGGCATCGCCATAAATAGAATCATTAATAAACCGTGTGTTGTGAAAATTTCATTATAGTGTTGTGCATCAAGAAGTCCGTTATCTGGAACGGCTGTTTGTGCACGCATTAATAGTGCATCGATACCACCGCGGAATAGCATTAATAAAGCTACTGCGATATACATAATCCCGATTTTTTTATGGTCAACAGTTGATAGCCAGTTTTTGTAGAAATAGCCCCATTTTTTGAAATAAGTAAGGCCTGCTACGATAACCACTGCACCAACTACGATACTAATAGCTGCCGCTAAAATCATCGGTTCTTGCATTGGATGGAATAATTCTTCCATACTCATTGGATGCGCTCCTTTCAGAATTAAAAATTAATGTCTCGATTCGTTCAACGATAAAATCAAATTAATGACCAGAATGTTCATTATTCATGTCTTCTTCAGACATGTCCCCATGATCCATTTCATCCATATTCATGTGTTTGCCATGTTCCATTGGAGCTGGTCTAAAGTCTAAGTGTGTAGATGAGAAGCTTTGGCGACCAACATGTTCTGCCTCTAAAAGCTCATCAAATTTTTCTTCTGTTAATGGTGCCTCTTTCGCTTTAACATCAGCAACCCATTTATCGAAGTCTTCTTGTGTCATAGATTGTGCTTCAAATTCCATTTCTGCAAAGCCACGTCCATTAAAGTTAGAGTTACGTCCCATAAATGAACCAACTTCATCTGCTGCAAGGTGAATTGTTGTTAACATATCACTCATAGCATATTTTTGACCTGCTAATTGAGGAATCCAGAAACTTGTAATTGGACCAAATGAGTAAAGCTTAAATTCGATTGGACGATCCACCGGAATGTTTACATAGTTAACTGTTTCAACACCTTCTTCTGGATAACTAAAGTGCCATTTCCAGTTTGATGATGATGCATAAATCACTAAAGGCTCCTTATCGTCATAACCTGCTGGTTGAGCTTCTACTGTAGATGTTGTTCTTACTGTCACAACAGCTAAAAATGCTACGATAATAATTGGAATTACTGTCCATGTAATTTCAAGCAGATGACTTCCTTCTTCATGAGGAGGCTCATAATCTGCAGCTGCTTTTGATGCACGATATTTTGTAAGCATAAAGGCTAAAAGCACATACACGACTAGCAATATAAAGGCCATTGTAATAATGGATAAGATAATTGTGTTTGATAATGTTTCAGCATTAGGTCCTTTTGGATTGAACACTGTTAATGGTTCACATCCAGCAAGAAGAGCAATCGCACTCAATGCTACTAACATTAAACTTAATTTTTTCTTCATGTTTGACTCCTTTCTATAGAACGGCTATTCATAAAATTCATGTGTTTTTTGTCAGTGTCACATTTACAAATAGTTGATACTGAGGTCACCTCTTTTATCTTGGCGTATCAATCAACAACATAAGAAATTACAATGGCATGGTTCAATATGAAACATAAAATCTAGTGTTGATTGATCTGATGCAAGCGTTAGCAAAATCAATGATTTGCGCAATCGTTTAAATACATACTTGGTTAACTACGATTGTCACAATCTCTCGTTGTTTGCACATTGGATTATACGCCCTGTTTTTAAGAAAAAACATAATTTTGTTATGAAAATGATAGTATAGCGGTATTGAATTTGAACATTTTTTGAACAAAAATCGTTATTTTAGTATTGGTATTTATAGGTTTTATTTATTAAACACTGTGGAAACGTTGAAAATACTGCATTCCTGATGTTTACCTAAGTAAATAATTTAAAATGTGAAAAATGGTATTTCACATTTTAGACGCTGTTTTGTAATAAAATCATTGTCATACCAGACCTATTGGGATTTTTTATTTGCCTTTTATCCAAAAAAGGAGTAGATGCAATGACGTTTTATGGAAACAATAGGTTGAATTTTCAATGAAAGGAATGAGCGAGGAGGGAATAAATGGAGTGAAATATTAATTATGTTAATATAATAACAGGTTTTCTTTAATATCCATATTTTTACTTCATTTGTTTTATTTGAAAAGTAAAAAGCAAACTAAGCCAGTTCTTAGTTTGCTAGTATTTTAGAAAAAATTTATGTTATCAAGAATTAAGCGGTGTAATTCAGCATTTTTAAAATTACCTGTCAATCACCAAGCTTCAGCCATTTGGCTACTTGTCCATAAATCGTATTTTGAAGCTGTGGAGCTTTATTATTCATTTTCAAAGAAAAATACAGTGTTTTCATAAAGTTTAAGGTACAAGTTCTTCCACTAAAGAAGAGCTCATTATAACCTTGTGTCATTAAATGCATTTCAAATTTATCAAAAGCCTGCTCAACAAATTCGATCAGTGCTTCCTCTGAGTAATTTTGAAGCAATAATGCATCCACTATATTAATTAAACGTTCCTCTTCATCGTTAACAAAGACTGTTTCTTTCCAAGTGACAAGTTTTAATGCATGTAAAATGGATGGTGCATACTGTAAATCGAATTTTGGATGTTTTATTGTTGTTGTAGCTAAATCTGCACCATGTGCAATACTGTGTGCCCATCCTTTTCCCTGAACATATCCTCTCATATCCTGTTCTAATAACAAATAACGGCCAATTTTTTTAAAGAACACTTGTAGGTCTTCATCTCTTAAAACAAGTAATTCAGCGTCCTTTGCAAGAAGACCTGCAACTAGTAAAGCAGAAAAAGAACGAGTAAAGACACTATCCTCTGTTTTATCTCCGATATGTAAATATAAAAAATCCTCACCTGTAACTGTATCAAACAAATATTGAAGTTGTTGAGAACTCAATAAATTATCACTTAGTAAATCAACAAAGGTGCGATAAATGAGCTGGTCTCGTAATTCGGCATCAACTGAGCCAATATGGGCTAACATCTCCTGTAATAGCCAATCACTATGTTGGAACATAAATGTCTGACGCTCAGACAGTGTCATTGTAGAAAAAGACTGTAATGTTTCTTTAATATCCATGTAAAAAAGCCCCCAACTTATTTTTGTATTTTATATTATAGCGCCATTTCATTTCGAAGGGATAAATTTGAAACCTTCATTTTAATCAAGCACAGTTAGAATGTCTTCTTTAAAACATAATTTTTACAATATTATTTCCAGAAACTATAGAAAGTTGTTATGATAGAAACGCAATAAAATGGTAAAACTAAAATGTGAACAATAAAAAAGACATACCTATTTAAGTATGTCTTTGTCTAGCTAAATAATGACTGCTGATTTAATGCCAATTGGCCATTCAGTGAGCGTGTGTTGATTTGTCTTTAACTCGACAAGAATATTGGCATTTTTGATTGCATCAATGAGCCATTCACTATAGTGACGATTTGGTTCAGGATGTTGTAAAATCTGCTGCATATCTTTTTTATCAACATGTAGCAGCTTGTAGTTACATTCAATGTTTACTTTTTGAGGAATAATGGAAAGAGACTCGTTTTGATGACCAAGTGCAATAGATCCAGGAATACACCCTTGAATTTTTAAAATATAGGTGCTGGCTTCTTGTGTGTAGACATCTATTTTGGTGCGTGTTAAAAGTTCAAATTCTATCGGCTTATCTTGAAAAGGGCCGTCCGTTGTAGAAATTGAAATGACTTTAATCGATAATGCCTCGAATGCAGATGAGATACAATGATCAAATTCTGTAATTGTATCAAGTAATTGCATGGATTCCACTCCTTGTTAAGAACTTGATTTTCTTGATGCAGACAACAAAGGGGAAGCGTCTGCGAATTGTGATAAATTTTAGACTATTCTAATTATAATACAATTTATTACAAAATATGAATGCAAAAGCAATAATTTTTTGTTAAAAACAAGAAACTTGGATTTTTTTAGTAAATAGCAGAAATGAAAAATTAGAATAATGAGGTGAGAAAAATGACAAAAAGAAAGCGTCATGTCATTAAACATGACAATGTTGTTGTTTTTCCGGGCGCTGTCCAAACATTAATACGTGAAGGACATATGTTTGCTGAAAATTTTCAGTATGAAAAAGCGGTGGCAAGCTTTGAAAAGGCATTTGTGTACGAAGCTGGGGATGAATTTGCTCTTAGTGCTTATGCTTTCGCTTTGTATGAATTAAAGGACTATAGCAAGACAAAGGATGTTTGTGAGCAATTATTTTCAATGGGTACGTCATTTTATGTAGAAATCATGGAATTGTACATTACCGTATGCATGCAGTTAAAAGAATACCATCAAGTAGAGTCATTAATTTCAACGCTACTTGAAGAAAATGTTTTGCCTCAGGATCAAATTGAAAAATTTGAACGCTTAAAAAATTTGAATAGTGAAGTGTCTAAGAATCTAGAAAAAAAAGAAAATGCACAACGTTTAATAGAAGAACAAGAATATGACCTTGAGAAATTTAGGGCACTTAGTCCAAATGAGCAATCCATTCGCTTACATCGACTTATGGATACAAATGTAAGACAATTAAAAGAGCCGTTGAAAGAGATTATTGAATGTTCCACGATCCATCCGTTTGTCCAGAGTCTAGCACTTATATTATTAGTAGAACAAGAAGTAGCT
The DNA here is from genome assembly GCF_058797135.1 of Lysinibacillus sp. GW823-FHT02G10. Lineage (NCBI taxonomy): Bacteria > Bacillati > Bacillota > Bacilli > Caryophanales > Bacillaceae > Lysinibacillus > Lysinibacillus sp. GW823-FHT02G10. Next base: position 227,152 of record NZ_JBXAJI010000002.1, on the reverse strand, counting down.
ATCAATGTTACAGTAGCCAAATTTAATCAAACCAAAGTTGTTAATCCTACTGAATTAGTATTGCCTAACCAGCTACCGCAGTATGGAGAAATAAAAAATATACTAGAAGTGAAGCTAGAACAAGACCCATCGACTTTGGAAATGGTACAATATTTAATGGCAAAGCATGCCATTGTAACGTATCCATTTGAATGGCACCCGTTCGAAGCAGATGATGTTGCCTATAGTTATATTGATTTTGTCTTAGCGATGCTTGGAAATGTACAAGAAATGGACTATGAAATCATTGGCTTTTTACAAATGTTAGAAAAGCTAACAGAACTACATTAGGTATGAAATAAGTTGAAACTATACACATCTATGTTATACTAAAATGGTTGTCAAAATCGTAGTTACGAATGAATTGTCTAACATCTTAAACTTGATTATTTATTTGGAGGTATTTATACATGTCAGCAAAATGGGAAAAACAAGAAGGTAATATCGGTACTCTTACAATCGAAGTACCTGCTGCAGAAATCGACGCAGCAATGGACCAAGCGTTCAAAAAAGTTGTAAAACAAATTAACGTACCAGGTTTCCGTAAAGGTAAAATGCCTCGTAAAATGTTTGAACAACGTTTTGGTATCGAATCTCTATACCAAGATGCATTAGAAATCATCGTTCCTGAATCTTATGCAAAAGCAATTGATGAAGCTGGAATTATGCCAGTTGATTACCCAGAAATCGCTGGTACAGAAAACTTTGTACACGGTCAAGATTTCACATTCACTGCACAAGTAACAGTGAAACCAGAACCAAAGCTAGGAGACTATAAAGGTCTAGAAGTATCTAAACTTCCAGTAGAAGTAACGGATGAAGAAGTAGATGCACAAATTCAAGATCAATTAGCTCGTAAAGCAGAGCTTGAAATCAAAGAAGACGAAGCAATCGTAGAAGGTGATACAGCTGTGATCGACTTCGAAGGTTTCGTTGGCGAAGAAGCTTTTGAAGGTGGTAAAGGTGAAGACTATCCACTAGAAATCGGTTCAGGTTCATTCATTCCAGGTTTTGAAGAGCAATTAGTTGGTGTTAAAGCTGGCGAATCTAAAGATGTTGTTGTTACATTCCCAGAAGAATATCATGCAGCTGAATTAGCTGGTAAAGAAGCTACTTTCAAAGTAACTGTGAAAGAAGTTAAAACAAAAGTTCTTCCTGAGTTAAATGATGAATTTGCAAAAGAATTAGATCCAGAAGTTGAAGGCGTTGAAGCTTTACGCGCTAAAATTAAAGAACAAACTGCAGCTCAAAAAGAAACAGAATCAGATGCAGCTCTTCGTGATGAGCTTGTAGAAAAAGCAGCTGAAAATGCGGACTTTGAAGTACCAGCAGGTATGATCAACTCTGAAACTGATCGTATGTTACAAGAATTTGGTCAACGTTTACAAATGCAAGGTATGAATCTAGACCTTTACTACCAATTCTCTGGTCAATCAGAAGAAGACTTACGTGGCCAAATGAAAGAAGAAGCTGAAAGCCGTGTGCGTGTATCATTAACACTTGAAGCAATTGCTGAAGCTGAAAAAATTGAAGCATCTGAAGCTGATATTGAAGCAGAATTAGAAAAAATGGCTGCTCAATTTAACATGACAAAAGATCAAATCACAAGTGCTTTAGGTGGAACAGCAGTACTTGAAAATGACATCAAAATCCAAAAAACAGTTGAATTTTTAGTAGAAAACGCTAAAATTACTGAATAAGATTTTGTGTAATTAGATAGCCCAAAAAAAACAAGGTACGGCATTCATCCGTGCCTTGTTTTATCACATAAACTCTTAGCAATCAGTCCCCTTAACATTTAATTCACTTTATACTTCACTTATACATAGTATTGTTTTAGTTTTTATCTTCATTCAGCAGATGTTTTTGTATCCAAAGTATTATGTCAGGTACAAAAAACTCCCATCTCACATAGATGGCGAGCTGTAAGCCTTTTAACCTTTTTAGTGTGTGTTTAAACCACGACTGAATGAAGATAGTGCCTGCTGGCAGGCGGCAAGGATTTAGATGAAGTCCTGGCGCTATTAGAGTCAAGGCGAAATTGATACGATGCTAAACTTAACTTCATTCAGAAAGGTTCTAACTAAATAAAATTTATTTTTTGAGTGATATACCCTTGGTTGATGAATGTAGTAGATTTATAAATAGAGATCAGTAGTTTGTAGTGTGTCGGAAGTGAATAAATGTAACTTTATAGCAGTATAAGGTGGCGAAGTAAGCAGGTTCCTATAGCATGCTTCGAAAGACAAATGAAGTAAAGTACATGACGATGCGTTATAATCTACACATGCATAATTACTGAGGCGTAAATGATGCAGACAATTTATTTGATAAAGGTTCAATAATCTTGTAAGATTGTTGCTTGAATAGGGGTGAAACATATTGTTCAAATTTAATGATGAAAAAGGCAATTTAAAATGCTCATTTTGTGGAAAACCACAAGAACAAGTGCGTAAATTAGTTGCAGGTCCAGGTGTTTATATTTGTGATGAATGTATCGAGCTTTGTTCAGAGATCGTTGTAGAGGAACTAGGTGTAGAAGAGGAAATCGAATTCCAAGATATTCCAAAACCAAAAGAAATCTTAACGATTTTAGATGAGTATGTAATTGGACAAGAGCGTGCTAAAAAAGCATTGGCAGTCGCAGTTTACAATCACTATAAACGTATCAATACGAATAGTAAAATTGATGATATTGAATTAGCAAAATCGAACATTGTGTTAATCGGCCCAACTGGTAGCGGTAAAACTTTATTAGCTCAAACGTTAGCACGTATTTTAAATGTTCCATTCGCTATTGCGGATGCTACCTCCTTAACTGAAGCAGGTTATGTTGGTGAGGACGTTGAAAATATTTTATTAAAGTTAATCCAATCAGCTGATTATGATATCGAACGCGCTGAAAAAGGGATTATCTATATTGATGAAATTGACAAGGTTGCACGTAAGTCGGAAAATCCATCTATTACACGAGATGTTTCCGGCGAAGGTGTTCAGCAGGCACTCCTAAAAATTCTTGAAGGAACAGTTGCAAGTGTTCCACCACAAGGAGGACGAAAACATCCTCATCAAGAATTCTTACAGATCGATACAACCAATATTCTTTTCATTGTTGGCGGTGCATTTGATGGTATTGAAACCATCATTAAACGACGTCAGGGTGAAAAAGTAATAGGATTCGGTTCAGATCCGAATAAAGTAGATGTAGATGAAGGTTCTATCATGTCCAAGCTGATTCCTGAGGATTTATTGAAATTTGGTTTAATACCAGAGTTCATTGGTCGATTACCTGTACTTGCGAGTCTGGAGCAATTAAACGAAACAGCACTAGTACAAATTTTAACAGAGCCGAAAAATGCACTAGCCAAGCAATATCAAAAAATGCTTGAATTAGATGGCGTTGAGCTTGAATTTGATGAAGATGCTCTTGTGGCAATTGCTAAGGAAGCAATTGAACGTAAAACAGGTGCGCGTGGTCTTCGTTCAATTATTGAGTCAACAATGCTTGATGTAATGTACGAATTACCTTCACGTGAAGACGTAAAAAAATGTATCATTACAGCAAAAACAATTACGGATAAAGAAAAACCGAAATTGCTTCTTGAAGATGGCACTGAACTCGATGAAGGTAGCGACACTAAAACTTCAGCATAATGAATAGACGTGGCTGTCTACCGTTGTGAGATAGAGAGTAATTAGCTGACTTCGATTGTGCAATATTCGCACATATCGACAGTCAGCTTTTTATTCATTCCTACATAAAGCCAGCTGTAACTTGAAGAAATTTTTGGCTCGCTTCAATATCTAGTGTGAATCAACTTTTTAAACACATACTAGTAGCGCGGGATGTTAACATGAAAATTTTGACGGAGGTGAATGCCCGCATGGTGACAATACAAAAAACAACAAATGTACCATTATTGCCTTTGCGTGGACTTTTAGTATTCCCATCGATGGTGTTACATATTGATGTGGGTAGAAATCGTTCTGTAGCGGCGCTTGAGCAGGCAATGTTAGAGGACCAGATGATTTTATTGGTAACACAAAAAGAAATGCACGATGAACAACCTGAAGAGCAAGATTTGTATTCAGTTGGTACAATTGCTTATGTCAAACAAATGCTTAAATTACCAAATGGCACGTTACGTATCCTTGTAGAAGGAGTTGCTCGTGCAACGTGGAAAAACTATCGTGCGTTAGAGAAGTATACGGTTGTCGATATTGAGATTAAAGAGGAGTCAACAGAAAAAGATGTAGAAACACAAGCATTGATGCGGACATTGTTGACGTATTTTGAAAAATATGCAAAATCCTCCAATAAAATTACAACTGAGACGATCAATACTGTAACGGATATTGAAGAGCCTGGCCGTTTAGCTGATATTATTGCTTCTCATTTGCCGTTTAAAATTGCCGACAAGCAAGAAGTATTGGAAATGCTAAGCGTTAAAAAACGACTAGATCATTTAATTATTCGCTTGCATGATGAACAGGAAGTATTGGATCTAGAAAAGAAGATTAATTCCAAAGTAAAGCAGTCAATGGAGCGTACGCAAAAGGAATATTATTTACGTGAGCAAATGAAAGCTATCCAAACGGAGCTGGGAGATCGCGAAGGGAAAACTGGAGAAGTTGCGGAATTACGGAAGCGTATCGACGAAGCTGGTATGCCAGAAACAACAAAGGAAGCAGCACTGAAAGAATTAGATCGCTATGAAAAAATACCTGGAGCTAGTGCAGAGAGCGGTGTTATTCGCAATTATATTGATTGGCTTATTTCATTACCGTGGACAAATGCTACAGAGGATCGCATGAATATTGCCCATGCTGAAAATATTTTAAACCGAGATCATGATGGATTAGAAAAAGTCAAAGAACGTGTTCTAGAATATTTAGCAGTACGTCAGCTAAAAAATTCACTGCGAGGACCTATTTTATGCTTAGCAGGGCCTCCAGGTGTTGGTAAAACATCATTAGCTCGCTCCATTGCCGAAAGTTTAGATCGTAAGTTTATTCGTATTTCTTTAGGTGGTGTTCGAGATGAATCGGAAATTCGCGGACATCGACGTACGTATGTTGGTGCAATGCCAGGACGTATTATTCAAGGAATGAAAAAAGCAGGTACCATTAATCCAGTATTTTTATTAGATGAAATCGATAAAATGTCGAATGATTTTAGAGGTGACCCTGCAGCAGCCATGCTTGAAGTTTTAGACCCTGCACAAAATAATACATTTAGTGATCATTATATTGAGGAACCATATGATCTATCTAATGTGTTATTTATTGCAACTGCCAATGATTTAAGTAGCATCCCAGGACCATTATTAGATCGTATGGAAGTAATTTCTATTGCAGGCTATACTGAAATCGAAAAAGCTCAAATTACAAAAAATCATCTCATACCAAAGCAGCTTAAAGAACATGGTTTGAAAAAAACACAAGTGGTAATCAAAGATGAAGCAGTGACTGATATTATACGTTATTATACTCGGGAAGCAGGAGTGCGCGGTTTAGAACGACAAATCGCTACGCTTTGCCGTAAAATTGCCAAAGTAATTGTATCTGGTGAGAAAAAACGCGTAACGGTTAGCTCAAAATCATTACAAGATTTACTCGGTAAACATCGTTTCCGCTATGGACAGGCTGAAAAGGAAAATCAAGTGGGTGTCGCAACTGGACTTGCTTATACAACAGTTGGTGGAGATACATTACAAATTGAAGTTTCTTTAACACCAGGTAAAGGGAAGTTACAACTAACTGGTAAGCTTGGTGAAGTAATGAAGGAATCGGCTCAAACAGCCTTATCCTATGTTCGTACGAAGATGGAACACCTTAATGTGGATGCAGAATTTTTTGATACTCATGATATTCATATCCATGTACCAGAGGGCGCTGTACCTAAAGATGGACCATCAGCTGGTATTACAATGGCAACAGCTATCGTTTCGGCTATTCTACATCGCCCGATTCGCCGCGAGGTAGGTATGACAGGTGAGATTACCTTGCGTGGCCGTGTATTGCCAATCGGCGGCTTAAAAGAAAAAACATTAAGCGCTCACCGTGCAGGATTAACGACAATCATTTGTCCAAAGGATAATGAACGTGATATAGAGGATATTCCTGATAGTGTACGTGAGCAACTAACATTTAAACTAGTGACATCGGCTGATGAAGTTTTAGCCTATGCGCTGGACGGAGGTTTTTAAAAAAATGAAAGTCCATAATGTCGAAATGGTCATTAGTGCGGTACGACCAGACCAATATCCAGAAGATGGACTGCCAGAATTTGCATTAGCAGGTCGTTCGAATGTAGGAAAGTCTTCCTTCATAAATCGAATGATCGGACGTAAAGCTTTAGCACGTATTTCATCAAAGCCTGGTAAAACACAAACCCTTAACTTTTATAAGATTGAAGAACAGCTATTTTTTGTAGATGTTCCAGGGTATGGTTATGCAAAGGTTTCTAAAACAGAGCGTGAGGCATGGGGAAAAATGATCGAGCGCTATTTTACAGGACGCCAGGAGTTAAAAGCAGTCGTACAAATTATAGATTTGCGACATCCTCCGACAGCTGATGATCGTATGATGTATGATTTTTTAAAGCATTACAATATTCCTTGCATTGTCATTGCAACGAAGGCAGATAAAATTCCAAAAGGTAAATGGGATAAACATAAGAAAATTGTCAAAGAGACACTGGAGATGGAAAAAAGTGATCCACTTATTGTCTTCTCATCAGAAACGGGTCTTGGCTTTGAGGAAGCTTGGAAAACAATCGAAAATAAAATGTAATAAAAAACATCTATTGTATCTAAACCGTTAGGACAATAGATGTTTTTGTATTTTCAATCGAGTGGTGTAGAAAATTAGGGAAAATACTTGATGATGAAACTATTTGTCCGATAAATTAGATAGGAGGTGGACTAGATGGATATCGCAGCTTTATCGATGGCAATGAACCAAGCAACACTTATGCAAAATGTATCTTTAGCTGTTACGAAACAGGCAATGGAAATGCAACAGCAAAATACAGAACAGTTAGTTGAAATGTTAGATGCTCCACATCCAACAGCCGGACATACAATTGATATTCAAGTATGAAGTAGGCAAGGTAGCTTGAAGTTAAAAGCTACCTCAACTTTTGTTTTTAGAAATAAATTCAAGAAGGCCTAAAATGTAACTTTTCGAATAAGAAAAACTACCAATAATACGATATACTAATAATTAGTAAGGAGGCAGGTTTTTTGAAAAAATATTTATACATACTGATGATTACGTTACTGATGATAGTTGGTTTTTCCTTTAATCAATCTGCTAAAGCAGCCCAACTAGTGACAGGGACATTTGTTGATGTAACGTTTTCAGAATATACGAAGCCTGATGGTACGATAGAAAAGCAACTTAGTAAAATTACATTGGAAAATGATCGTGGACGAACAGTAACGTTTAATATTAATAAAAATACTAGATTATATATTAATAATACGTCTACAACGATTGAGGGTTTTAAGATGGGGATGGAAGTCGAGGCTGAAATTTCTCTCAGAAGTGTTGTTGAACTTCGCGGTACCTCTCATACACCAACAGAAACAAATGTACCATCAACAGAAAGCAGTAACGGTAAAACAACTGCTGGTGTCGTAACGAGTATTGATCCAAATGGTTTATTTATCATGGTAAAACCAGATGTTGGCGCAGAAACGACATACTATTTAAACAAAGAAACCAATTATCAAAAAGGTTCTTCTGCGACAGATATTAGTGCTTTATACGTTGGGGATCGAGTTAAATTAAGTTTCAAAAATAAAACTTCCTCAGTCATATCAAAGGTAGCTATCAGTGAAACAGGTACGCTCGTTGAAAACTTATATAAAGGCGAGATACAAGCGGTCAATCCTAATGCCAACAAGCTTACCGTGAAAAATCAACATGCCTTTGTTAACTGGCAATTTGGCTCTCAAACAACAAATGATCTTTCAACTATGCCTTTTACATCCAAAGTACCAATCTATGTTGGGAATACGAAAGTCGAGAAAGGTCAGCTGAAAAATTATATAGGTAGCGAAGCATACTATGCGACCGTTAAACAATTTGGTAAGGAAGTAATCGAGAAAATTGTCGTATTGAAAAATAATGAAAGAACATATTACGAACCTATGCTGTCTGTTGATACAGATTACCAACTACTGAAACTGAAAACAGCAGGAACAATGTATTTCCATAATGGAACAATTTTAATTCGAAATGGACGATTAATTGAACCTACTGGTCTTATGGCATATGGTACTGCTTTTGTCGTGGCTGATGGTGCTACTCGTGATCACTATGCCCAAGTAATACAAGTTACAAGTGATAGCTTCATGTCACCTAATCTTGCAGGTCATGAATTATATTATGGACGCTTATCTCAAGCAGATGGATATGTAATTGAAATTGACGATGCGATGAAGATTGAATCAAATGTTTTCAAGAAAGCAGATCGTACTGTACTGTCAGTTAGTAATTCAACGAAAGCTATGGTAGATGACGGCAATAAAACATATAGTGTCATGCCAGATATTGAACTTTACTTATCTGAGGGAGATTATGGTTATTTCTATGTGAAGGAAGGCCATGTACAAGCTCTTCATATTTTAGACAAGGCTAAACCTGTTGCCCCTCTAATGCTTGCAGGGAAACTAGAGTCTGTGAAATCTACGTATCCTGCAGTCATTAATGTCAAGAGTGTTAGTCAATGGCAAAATGGTCGTTGGTATGAAGCGGGTGAAATGGTTAATATGAATATTGACCAAGCGACACTGATTAAAGCAGGTAAGGTGATTCAAGCTTCTGACTTACAGCCATCTGATCGTTTAGTTGTATTATCAGATCGATTTGTTAAAGCTCATTTTATTTTGGTAGATTAGCATGAATATTAAACTAAAAAATCTGCGAGTCTTATGCGAATATGTTTCATAATCTAAAGATGAGGAAGTTACTTCGAATAGGCTAAATTGTGTATACATTCGCAAGACAAGCAGATTTTTTTAGTGGTATTAGAAACAAGCTTCATTATGCACGCAAATGCACAGTGAAAGAGAGGAAAAGCGAATGCAAAAAAAATTATCTAAAATAATGTTTCTAGTCCTTGCTGTTTTTTTGATTGGAACAACTATTCCATTCAATGCATCAGCCGCTTCATTAGAAACAACAGGTGCTGTAAAAAACGAATATACATATGAAGAAGCTGTGTTCCTTTCAGGGACACCTGTTATTTTTAAAGGGACAAGTAAAGATATTAAAATTGCTCAAAAAGAATCAAAAGGTAAATTAACTGAAACGTATAGCATGAAATTAACAGCAAGCAATGGCGCAACATTGACAAGAAATATTGCCTATGAATCAGATGTAGTGGATTATGCAGTTCTTGGTCAAAAAACATCCAACGGTGAAGTGAAGAAATACACTGAAAAAATCACAATTGGCGCCATTACTTATTCCTTAGTCGATTATCAATTTTCACAAGGAACAGTTACTGATAATCGTGCAGCCTCTGATTATTACTCAGGAAATATTATTTCTAGAAAAACCTATGCTTTTGAAACAGGAAAAGGAAAAAATGCTGTTCAAAACACAGTAACAATTGAAACAGATAGTCGCCATGCAGGCTATGAGAACTTCTGGGGTGCGACAGAAACTCAAATCACGGAATCTGTTTATTCTTATAGTGATGGTAAAACAAGTCATGTGAAAAATCGTTTATCTACAAGTAAATCACGTGTTTTAAATTATGAGGAAAATCTCGGTAGCTTAGGGAGTTTTGAAGGTGGATATGCAGTCGTAAGTGAAAAGGATGTTATTTCTGAATATACATACGACCTATCTTCAGGACAAAAAGGTACACTTGATTTAGATACAGAGTACATGCCGACAATTGAACGTCTTATCATTCCTAAATTCAGAGATTTAACAACCCATTATGCGAAAGAAGCAATTGAAAAACTTTATTCTCTAGGTATTTACTCAGATTCAAGTAACTTCTTTTCTCCTAATACACCAATGAAACGTATTGATTTTACGACGGCTATTGGTAAAGCGGTTGATTTACGTGTGTTTGAAGAAAAGAAATCAAAAAAGACACCTACTACAAGTGTTTTTAAAGACTTGAAGCGTTCTATCAAAGATTACGGTTATATTGAATCAGCGTTAAATAAAGGGATAATCAAAGGTGTATCAGCTGACTACTTTAAGCCAGATAATGCTATTAATCGCGCACAGGCTGCAACTATCTTTGTCCGTGCCTTAGGACTTGAAAATAGAGCACCTGATCCTGGTTACTTAACTAAATTTACAGATGACAAACAGATTCCAAATTATGCGAGAGATGGCATCTATATAGCGAATGAACTTGGCTTAATGATTGGTGATGCTGCTGGTCGTTTTAATCCAAATAAACCGCTAACGCGTGCAGAGGCGTCAGTTGTTTTAGAACGATTCTTGAAATATTTAGAGGATGACTTAAAACAAAACTATCGTGATGACATATTGTTCTTTAACTAAAGAAAGGATGGAACAAAAATGACATATGTAAAAAAAGCATTGCTTGCTATGCTTTGCTTCATGCTTCTACTGATGACAACTACGCCTACTGTTACGCAAGCAGCTACAACAATTAGAGATGTTCCAACAAATAGCAATAATTATAAAGCTATTTCATGGGCGGTCGATAATGACCTGATGTCCTTAAATAGTGCAAGTAACTTTTTACCAAATGATCAAGTGACAGATCGCGATCTTGTTCTGATGTTTGCCAAACTAGATCGTAACTATGCTTTATCTTATATTGATAGTGTTGCTTATAATTTCTACAGTGATTTTTATTTACCATTTAATGGTACACATGTAAATACGAATCGAACAAAAGCTGTAACACGTGGCCAATTTGCCCAAATTTACGCGGCTTTTAAAGGCTTAGATTTAGATGAGCCACAGGCAGTTCAATATTTATATTCAAATGATTTATCTACAAGCTCTACAGGCAAAAACACATTCGCTAGCTTTAATCCATCCACAAAACTAACACGGGGTGATGTTGCTGTATTTTTCTATCGTGCTGTTCAAAATAGCACTTTCGCAGTACAAGGATTAAAACGTAGTCCAGCTGGTCGTGATAATGATAGCATTACGTTACCACCTGGTTTTATGGGATCTAGTAGTGCTGATTTTGAAGAGCCAAAGGATAATTCAAATGATTTTACTGGACCAAATAATGTTAATAATGCATTGCAGAGTATCTTGGTGGAAAAGCCTGATTTAATTGCAAATAATGTGGATACAACACTAGTTACAGTTTCTTTAAAGGCTTGTAATGGTGATCCTATCGCTGATGATAAATCTTATTCATTCCGCGTGAAGGCATCCTACGGAAATATTGTTGATACTTCAGGTGAAGCAGTTGACATTGTCCAATCGGATGGTTCAACGGTATCTGCTATAGTGGTAGCACCAAAATTAACTAAATCAGTACGTGATACAATAACTTTTGAGCTGATTAATAATACGGACCCAGCAATGAAGTGTCTAGTTGGAGAGAAACTAAACGCAGAAGTGCGTTATGCACCCCAGCCTGAATTGCGTATTGATTACCAAGTATACGACCCAGCAAATACAGATGATAATGGGAGCGTGATTCCTGAATTTCCAAAAAGTGAAGATATTCCAGAGTTCTTTACGCAAAATTTAATTGATGTTTATAGCCCAGTTCCTCTAGATTCTAATTCAGATAAAAAATTATTTAGTATTGGGCAGCAAACAAATGTGAAGGACGTTTTAGGAAATGTGCAAAACATCTATTTGCGTTACGGTGGATCTGATCCTAAATATCCGGCATTAGGTTATGAAAATGCTATTCTTCAATTTGAAAACTATGATATTTCTGTTCACTTATTTGAGGAACTTTTAAAGACACGTTTTGAGAACTCTGTTACAACGCCAGCTAAAACGGAAATAATGTATTTAATTGCTGACGATGGTCGTCCTATTTATCGCGTTCAGGGCATTGATGATGATATTGCCTCACAGGTAGAGAACATTAATCCAGTCGGCGCCATTATTCAGCTTATGAAAGAAATGCCAGACGAAAAAGATTTAACATTAGAACATTATGACAGTGTTATGAAGATTTATTCGATCTTCACAAACTTAAGTAACTATGACCGCACGGTTTTATTAAAATACCAAGGCGGTAAATTACTTGGACAAGTAGAGGCGTTTAAAAAACGAGTAGAGGCCCTAAAGGAAAGTGCGGATGCTGCATCAAGACCATCAGGAAAAGATCGTTATACAAAAGTAATGGTGACTTTAGTGCGTCCTGGTGGAGAGCCTATTACAGATTATCAAGGAACAGTCAAAATTAAGTATGACGGAGTAGAAAAAACAGCTTCATTCATTACGAACACTTCTGATCCATTAAATAATACAGGGAATCCAGGTACTGCTGTAGCCTACTTTGATTCAGTTATATATGGCAAATCTAAAGTGGAAGCAAGACTTGTCAATCCAATAGACCCTCGCTATGCAACGTCCTTGAAGGGTTTAAAAGATAAAACAGTGACGAAAGATATTTTTACGAATCCATACTTCAGTAAAAACTCTTGTTCTTTAGCAACAGAAATTGCCTATGTAGTGGATTATTCTTCTTCCATGAAGGCTGTTGATCCAACAAATTATCGTGGGAAGAAAATGATTGAACTAATCAATCAATTAAAGGCTAAAAATAACATAGTCATTGAAACCAATACAAAAGCGACTGTACTTGGAGAAGGTACAACAGAAAATGTGTTGAAAAAAGATCTTTATAAAGCATCGAAAGATAAGGGTGCAACCGATATTTTTGCAGGCATCGATATTGCTTTAACAAAATTCTCGAACGATTCGAAAACATCCAAAGCGATTGTCGTTGTATCTGATGGTAAAACGAGTAAATCAAAAATGACAAAAGTTATAAATGAAGCGAAAAAGCAAGGTGTCAAAGTATACACAGTAAGTATGGGCAAAAAATCACAAGTAAATGACGCCACTTTAATGCAATTATCTTCAGAAACGGGCGGAACGTACTTCCATGCAATTGATAATTTGCAATTGCATCAAGTCTTCCAGAAGTTAATTGATACAATTTTATGTAAAACGCAAGCTTCAAGCTGTATCAATCCAGAAGATTTATTTGAAGAGACAAGTGTTTCGCTACGAAAAGGTTATATTACAATGAGTGCTCGAGTTGATGGTAACTGTCAAAACGTTGCGAAGATGAATGTACGTTTTAATTCAATCAGTGGAGATGTCCAGTTTGATTTGCAAAAGCGTAGTGATCAAGTGTATATGTTAACAAAAACTGTTCAAACTATGCAGGACTTTAAAGTCAATGATGAGATTGAGTTTATAGCATACGATAAAGATGGAAATATGATTGCAATAAAGACTGTTACAATAACAAATTAATGAGAAAACTGCCTCCGATAATGGGGGCAGTTTTTTAATTTGAAACAACACGTATAATTTGTTACACTTAGTTTATAATAATTCTAATGTAGATGACGAATTGCAGTTCTTCATGACATGTTCACAAATTATTGATGAACTCTTGTCGAACTGTGCTATAATGAGATTTGTGAATTAGAACGTGTGAGGTGTTATTCATGCATACCATCGTAGTAGGCTTGAATTATAAAACAGCGCCTGTTGAAATACGTGAGAAGTTATCATTCATTGAGAGTGAACTGCCACAAGCAATGGAAGCGCTGCAAAAGCAAAAAAGTATATTAGAGAACGTAATTGTTTCGACATGTAATCGTACAGAAATATATGCTGTTGTGGATCAATTGCATACTGGACGTCATTTTGTGAAACAATTTTTAGCCAACTGGTTTGATTTGCCTGTGGAGACATTTTCTTCGTATTTAACGATTCGTGAAGAAGATGAGGCAGTCGAACATTTATTTAAAGTGACAGCTGGAATCGATTCAATGGTTCTAGGTGAAACACAAATTTTAGGGCAAGTAAAAAAAAGCTTTTTAAGTGGACAAGAGATTGGCACAACAGGAACGGTATACAATCAGCTATTTAAACAAGCAGTAACATTTGCAAAGCGTGCTCATAATGAAACAGCGATTGGTGAGAATGCGGTATCCGTTTCCTATGCGGCCGTAGAATTAGCAAAGAAAATTTTTGGCTCATTACAACGCAAGCATGTAGCTATTTTAGGTGCAGGAAAAATGGGGGAACTTGCAATTGAGAACCTTTACGGTAGTGGTGTAGGGAAAGTTACTGTCATTAACCGTACATTTGAAAAAGCAGAAAGCTTAGCAGCTAAATTCCATGGTGAAGCTAAATCAATGAAGGAATTACAATGTTCTTTGTTAGAAGCGGATATTTTAATTACTTCAACAGGTGCTACTGATTATGTTATTGATTACGAGCTAATGCAATTTGTGGAACGTTTACGTAAAGGAAAACCATTATTCATGGTAGATATAGCGGTTCCTCGTGATATTGACCCACGAGTTGGCGACCTACCAAATGTATTCCTATATGATATTGATGATTTACAAGGTATTGTCGAAGCGAACTTAGCAGAGCGTGAACGTGCTGCTGCTGATATTACTAATATGATTGGCGAAGAAGTTGTGCAATTTAAAGACTGGGTAGCTACTCTTGGGGTAGTGCCAGTCATCTCAGCATTACGTAAAAAAGCAAATCGTATTCAACAAGAGACTATGACAAGTATCGAAAATAAAATGCCAGATTTAACGGAACGTGAACGTAAAATTTTAAGCAAACATACAAAATCTATTATCAATCAATTGTTAAAAGAGCCAATCTTGCAAGCTAAAGAAATGGCTAATTCTCCAAAAGCAAATGAACAGTTACGTTTATTCCAACAAATTTTTGGTATAGAGGATGCTGTGGAAGCTGAAGTTCATGAGATGACAAAGCAAGAGCTTGAGCGCAAAGAACGCGCACAGGTATCTCAGACTTCTACTGAACCAAAGTACTCTTTCTAAATTATCTATTGCGCTCACGTAGAAAGCTGTGATTGTACATGGGTGTTACGCGCAATTGGATTTTCTACTGATATTACATGAGGCGTTTTCGTATCTGTATGGTAAACTAAGGATACGAAAACGTTTTTTTGTTTTCTATGCTAAAATAGTTTATTAATTTCACGACAAAGAAGGGATGTCTATTGACTGATTTGACCATGACGAGGCTCTATGAAGTGATGATCGTCTTGTATGCGATCAGTCTAGTTTTTTACTTTACTGATTATTTTTATAAGCAAGTACGTGCAAGACGCATTGCTTTTTGGCTTGTTTCATTTGTATGGATGATTCAAAGTGCCATTATCATTTTAACGTTTGTGGAAACGAAGCGTTTTCCGATTTTATCCTTGTCTGAGGGAATACTTTTTTATTCCTGGTTACTCGTGACGTTATCCATTATCCTTCATTGCATAGCAAGGGTGGATTTACCTGTGTTTATTATTAATATACTAGGGTTTTTATTCGCTAGTATATTTACTTTTATGCCGAAACGTCCTACAGGAGCTGTCGGGGATACTTTAATTTCAGAGATGCTTTTTATTCATATATCATTTGCAATATTGTCTTATGCAGCGTTTACATTAACATTTGTGTTTGCCATTTTGTATCTCGTTCTATATCGATTGCTGAAAAAGAAAAAGTGGTCGCATTTATGGACTAGATTGCCTTCCTTGCAGCAGACAAGCAGCTGGATGAATATTTCATTTTTCATTGGAATTCCGATGTTATTTATAAGTTTAATATTAGGGTTTGAATGGGCACTATTAACATTAGAGAGTCTTTCGATTTTCGATGCGAAAATCATAGGGTCCTTCATTATTTTAATTTTGTATTGTTTTATCCTATATGTGAATCGCAAAAGCAAGCTGACAGGTACAACTTATGCATGGGTACATATTTATGCCTATCTATTAGTTGTTGTAAACTTCTTCTTAGGTAGTAGTTTATCGCGATTCCATTTATGGTATTAGAAGAAAGGTTGGAGACTGTTGAGAAAAATTATTGTAGGTTCTAGGAGAAGTAAATTAGCGCTAACGCAAACAAATTGGTTCATTAATGAATTAAAAGCGGCTGGTGTACCATTCGAATTTGAAGTAAAAGAGATTGTAACAAAAGGTGACCAAATTTTAGATGTACAGCTTTCAAAAGTAGGTGGGAAAGGGTTGTTTGTAAAAGAAATTGAACAAGCCCTTTACGATAAAGAAATTGACTTTGCTGTTCATTCTATGAAAGATATGCCTGCTGTATTGCCAGATGGGCTAGTGATTGGTTGTATTCCACCACGTGAAGATGCTCGTGATGCATTTATTTCGAAAGGGCATGTTAAATTTGCTGACCTTCCTGCGGGAGCAGTCGTTGGGACAAGTTCTTTACGTCGTAGTGCTCAGCTTTTAACAGTACGTCCTGATATCGAAATTAAATGGATTCGTGGAAATGTTGATACACGCTTAGCTAAGCTTGAAACAGAAGAATATGATGCCATTATTTTAGCAGCGGCTGGTTTGAAACGCCTTGGGTGGAGTGATGATGTAGTCACTGAGTTTTTACCTGTCGAACAATGTTTACCAGCTGTAGCGCAAGGCTCTCTTGGCATTGAATGTCGTGCCGATGATGCGGAGCTTTTAGCCGAATTAGGTAAGTTGACTGATTCATTCACTTGGCAAGAAGCACATGCAGAACGTGCATTTTTAGCTGCAATGGATGGTGGTTGTCAAGTTCCGATTGCTGGTTATGCCACTTCAAATGGGGAAGAAATTACATTAACAGGCCTTGTTGCTGCTCCAGATGCATCTGTTGTATATAAGGAAACAGTAGTTGGCACAGATGCACAAAAAATTGGAGAAGAGCTAGCTGCTAGTTTAACAAAACAGGGAGCTTTCGATTTAATTCAGCGTGTAAAGGCAGAGCAAGATGCCCAGTAATTTACCTCTAAAGGGTAAAACCATACTTTTAACAGGCACATCTAAGACAACAACCATTGTCGAAAATATAACAGCTTTAGGTGGACATGCCATCGTAGCCCCATTAATTGAAACTTGTGAACGATTAGATAGCAAGGATCCTGAACTATTGAACCGTGCTAAGCAATACGATTGGTTGATTTTTACTAGTCAAAATGCTGTAGAAGCTTTTGCTAGTAAAATGCTTCGACATCAATTTAATGCAAGTCATTTCAAAGGAAAAATAGCTTCCATTGGAACTAAAACAACAACAGCATTAGAAAATTTAGGATTTCAAGTGAGCTTTATGCCTTCCATATTTAGTGCTGATATTTTCGTTAAAGAATTTCCGAGTGTAGCGGGTCATCAACCGAAATGTCTGTTTATTCGAGGAGAAAAGGCGAAAAGTACGCTGAAGGATGGATTGCCTTTTGAATTAAAAGAATGGACAGTCTATGAAACGATAGAACGACATGATCAAACATCTGTTATTGTCAGTTGCATCCAGCAATATCAAAATGTTACAGTGATTTTTGCTAGTCCTTCAGCAGTTGACGTGTATGCAATGGAAGTTGTTCCACATATTGGTTGGGAAGCAGCTCACATTGCAGCCATCGGCCATATTACGGAAGCAGCTCTTGAACAATACGGTGCTACTGTGGATATTATGCCAAGCGTTTATACAATGCAAGCAGTCATCGAAGAAATTATGAAAGTAGGGGACAAATCATGACAAAACTACAATTTCAAAGACACCGTCGTTTGCGTGCCAATGCAACGATGAGATCAATGGTAAAAGAAACATACTTACATAAAGAGGACCTGATCTATCCTATTTTTGTAATAGAAGGCGAAAATATTAAAAATGAAGTACATTCAATGCCTGGCGTTTTTCAATTTTCATTAGATAAACTAGAGGCAGAGGTGGATGAGGTTGTAGCATTAGGTATTCCTGCAGTTATTTTATTTGGCTTGCCAGCTGAAAAGGATGCGGTTGGAACAGGTGCATTTCATGATCATGGCATTGTGCAAGAAGCGACTCGACTCATTAAAACACGTCATCCTGAGTTGTTAGTCATCGCGGATACATGCTTATGTGAATTTACGGATCATGGACATTGTGGCTTAATTGAGGGCGATCAAATTTTGAATGATCCTTCATTAGATGTTTTAGCTCGCACTGCGATATCACAAGCAAAAGCTGGCGCTGATATCATTGCTCCATCAAATATGATGGATGGCTTTGTAACGGCAATTCGCGCTGGTCTGGATGAAGCTGGTTTTGAACATATCCCGATTATGTCCTATGCAGTCAAATATGCATCCAGTTACTATGGACCTTTCCGTGATGCTGCAGATGGTGCTCCGCAATTTGGTGATCGTAAATCCTACCAAATGGATCCATCAAATCGTCTAGAGGCATTCCGTGAAGCAGAGTCAGATATCGAAGAGGGCGCAGATTTCCTAATTGTCAAGCCTGCCCTTAGCTATTTAGATATTATTCGAGACATGAAAAATAACTATCCATTACCGCTTGTTGCGTATAACGTTTCAGGTGAATATGCAATGATTAAAGCGGCTGCTATAAATGGTTGGATTGAAGAGAAAAAAGTTGTGCTTGAAACATTATTAGGCATGAAACGTGCAGGCTCTGATTTAATCATTACGTATCATGCAAAAGATGTTGCACGTTGGTTGGAGGAGAAATAAATGACACGTTCTTACGAAAAATCAAAACAAGCCTATGCTGAAGCTGTTCAATTAATGCCGGGCGGTGTAAGTAGCCCAGTACGTGCATTTAAATCAGTAAATATGGACCCGATTTTCATGGAATCTGGCCATGGGGCAATCATTAAAGACATTGATGGCAATGAATATATTGATTATGTATTGTCTTGGGGTCCGTTAATTTTAGGACATACACATCCAGAGGTAGTGAAAGCAATTGCAGATACAGCTGCGAAGGGTTCTTCCTTCGGTGCTCCAAGCTATACAGAAAATCGCTTAGCTCAATTAGTATTAGACCGTTTACCAGGAATGGAAATGATTCGCTTTGTTTCTTCTGGAACAGAGGCTACTATGTCTGCATTACGTGTAGCACGTGGTGTGACAGGACGTGATAAGATCTTAAAGTTTGAAGGGTCTTATCATGGTCACGGTGACTCCTTATTGATTAAAGCTGGTTCTGGTGTTGCCACATTAGGCCTACCTGATAGCCCTGGCGTACCTGCAGATATCGCCCGCAATACGTTGACAGTTGCCTATAATGATTTAGAAGGGGCAAAAGTGATTTTTGAGAAATTTGGCGCAGAGTTAGCTGCAGTAATTGTGGAGCCAGTAGCAGGAAATATGGGTGTTGTACCTCCACAACCAGGTTTCCTAGAAGGTTTGCGTGCACTTACTTCAGAGCACGGTGCATTATTAATCTTTGACGAAGTCATGACAGGTTTCCGCGTAGATTATGGCTGTGCACAAGGGTATTTTGGGGTAACGCCTGATATGACTACTTTAGGTAAAGTCATCGGAGGTGGCCTCCCTGTAGGCGCATTCGCTGGGAAAAAAGAAATTATGGAGCAAGTAGCACCAGCTGGACCAATTTATCAAGCAGGAACATTATCGGGGAATCCGTTAGCGATGACAGCTGGTTATGAAACGTTATCCCGTTTAGACCATGGTACGTATGATTACTTTAAAAAATTAGGGGATCAGCTTGAGGCTGGTTTCCGTGAAGCAGCAACTAAGTATAATATCCCGCACACTGTTAATCGTGCAGGCTCTATGATTGGCTTCTTCTTCACGAATGAAGATGTCATTGATTTTGCTTCTGCTAAAACATCAGATTTACAATTATTCGCTGAATATTTCCGTCTAATGGCAGAGGAAGGTATTTTCTTACCTCCTTCTCAATTTGAGGGACTATTCATCTCAACAGCTCACACGGAAGAGCACATTGCGACAACAGTGGCAGCATTCCATAAAGTATTTGCGCAATTAGCGCAATAAAATTTGATAGAGCATGCTAGAATTATTTCTAGCATGCTCTTCTGCTGTTGAAAAACAAAACCATCACTAGAATTTTTGCGAAAGGTGAAAATGGTTTCCGTTGTAGGCTACTTGCTTTCCTATGGCTCACCTCTTTAGCTATCCCATGGGATTCAAGCACCTTCCACCCCACCCCATAAAAATGTTTCTTAATAGCAAGATTTTCAAATAAAGTAAAAGTGTTCACTACTCATTTTATTTAGAGGTGTTGTCACTCACGAACGCCCCCCTGGAAAGGATGCTAGCGGAATGGAATAAACCCTCGCTTTGTAAAATTGCTTTATATCCCATTGACATTACCTTTTTTAATGGATTAAGCAGAAGGCATTATAGTGCTTGAGGAATACATGAGTAAAAAGGAACAATAGCATATATTTACTAGTAAGTACGCTCAACTATACTGGATGAAGGACCTGCTTTTGTCAAAATTACATCTTTCAGCATAGCCAAATTGTGGGCGATATCGTTTATAATATAGCTATTCATAAAAGAAAGTAGTGAATTGATATGGCAACAGGCACACACACGGTCGAAGTACCCGTAGGGATTGAACATGTATGGGATTTCGTTAGTGATATGGAAAAATGGGCAAAGCTTGTCCCTGGTTATAATGCACATGAAATGATTGATGAGAAACACTCCACTTGGACTTTTAAAGGCAATGTTGGCGTTTTGAAAAAAACAGTTGAAGTAGAAATTACAATCTTAGAATGGATAGCACCATCAAAAGTTACATTTGAATTAAAGGGGCTTTCTGATAACTTCACAGGAAATGGCTATTTCCTCGCAGAAAGTATCGACGCTGAAAATACTAAAATGACTGGATTCTTAGAAGTCATTGCAGGCGGGTTAGCTGGCCCTGTTCTCAATCCGATTTTTAAACCGATCGTACCAAAGGCAACACAAATGCTAACTGATCGTGTAGCTAATAAAATTAAATTAGTAAATGTTTAATGATACGAACATCCATGGGAATGGCATGCTAGACTATTACTTCTAGCATGCCATTTTTTTAGTAGTATCTATTTTTAACTCTGTTCAAATGGCAACATCCTAGCATACTATCCTTCAAATCGTCATATGATGCAAAGGGAGGGATTATTATCGAACACAAAACTTGGAATATGCGCGAAACATTTTGTTTTCCTGGATATGGCTGCCCAACTGAAATAGCAGCTGTTCAAATTAAGCCACAGTGGCAGGCAATGCAGTTAGAGGATTCTTTGCGACTTATGGGCATCTATCATATCACCGCACACGTTCGCTTTGATTTTCAAGATATGCAAGCATTTGCGGAAAATGAAGATTTAATTACAATTGATGCCCTTGATATTCAAGGAGATACTGGTTATTTTGAGTATGCCGTTCCTTTACATGTGGATTTACCAAAAGAATCAGATGTCAAAGATTTAATGGTCAAGGATATTCGCCCTAGTCTAACAAATCAGATGTGTCAGCTTGAGTGGACAGTCACAAGCGCTTTCAATGAGTATGAACCTGTTGTTGAAAAAGATGTGTTAGACAATCCGCACCTATCAACACATGCTTTCGAACAAGAGGAGACATTGGCTGCAATTGAAGAAAGTGTTCAAGTGAAACAACCTGCCGCAGTAGCAGCAGCTTCACGCCAAGAGAATTCTACAACAGTTGACCAAAAAGCTGTATTAAGAGAATCCTCAAGCCATATTGTTGTACGCGAATCCAGTACTTGGCATGAAGTGCCTTCTATGATTTGGGATCTAACAGAAGAATATACACCGCTTAAAGTTCGTGTTTCAAATGATGTCTTTCAAAAGTAAATAGCAGAGAAGTAGCAGGAGTAATAAGAAGACTAAATCACCTGATGTTGGCACAATAATGACACGGATAAACTGAAAAGCACAAATCGGCACGATGATGGTTCTGCAATAAAAACGAACTTGTCGTAGCCAAGGTGGTAAAAGCCAAGGGTTATACTTGCGTCGTCGCATTTGAATTGTCACTTCCTTTTCTATTTACTTTCCTCTTACTAAAAGATGACTAAATCACTTGAAAAATGACACGATCCTGCGGTACAATAAGGAAAATCAAATACAGATGCTATGATAGGGAAGAGTAAATTTTGACTACATTTTCAGAGAGGAAACGGTAGCTGAGAAGTTTCTATTTGTACGAAATTGAAGGTAGCCCTTGAGCAGCTTTAGTGAACTAATAGTAGTTAAAGCCGGTTAAACACCGTTACCGAATTGAGAGCCAGTAGAATAGGCTGAGAAAATATGTTATTTAATATTTATCTTAACCCTGCTGGAATTAAAGGTGGTACCGCGAACTAAAACTCCTTCGTCCTTTTAGACGAGAGGAGTTTTTTTATTGGGTAAAAAATAAATAGTATTTCTTTACCAACAGTTTTCAAACAATAGGAGGAGTCAATATGACAGAAAACATTTCAATGCCAACTAAATATGACCCACAGTCCATTGAAGCTGGTCGCTATGAATGGTGGTTACAAGGGAAGTTCTTCGAGGCACAGCCTGAAAGTGGGAAAAAGCCCTATTCAATCGTTATTCCACCACCGAACGTAACAGGTAAATTACACCTTGGTCATGCTTGGGATACAACATTACAAGATATTCTCATTCGTATGAAACGCATGCAAGGCTATGATGCCCTATGGTTGCCAGGTATGGACCATGCTGGTATAGCAACACAGGCAAAAGTAGAAGCCAAGCTGCGTGAGGATAATATTACACGTTATGATTTAGGACGTGAAAAATTCCTCGAAAAAACATGGGAATGGAAAGAAGAGTATGCTGGACATATTCGTGATCAATGGGCAAAGCTTGGTCTTGGATTAGATTATACACGTGAACGTTTCACATTAGACAAAGGTCTTTCAGATGCCGTAAAAACAGTTTTTGTTCAGTTATATGAAAAAGGTTTAATTTATCGTGGTGAACGTATTATCAACTGGGACCCAGCAGCAAAAACAGCATTATCTGATATCGAGGTAATTTATCAGGATGTGCAAGGTGCCTTCTATCATATGAAATATCCATTAGCTGATGGCTCTGGCTATGTAGAAGTTGCTACAACACGTCCCGAAACAATGCTTGGTGACTCTGGGGTAGCTGTTCACCCGAACGATGAGCGTTATCAGCACTTAATTGGTAAAAACGTTATTTTACCGATTGTAGGTCGCGAAATTCCAATTGTTGCTGATGAGTACGTTGATATGGAATTTGGTACTGGGGTTGTAAAAATGACACCAGCCCATGATCCGAACGACTTTGAAGTTGGTAATCGTCATAATCTAGAGCGCATTCTAGTAATGAATGAAGACGGCACAATGAATGATCTTGCTGGCAAATATAAAGGAATGGATCGCTTCGAATGCCGCAAGCAAATTGTTGCTGATTTACAAGAAGCAGGTGTGTTAATTCGCATTGAAGAGCATATGCATTCAGTAGGACACTCTGAACGTTCTGGTGCTGTTGTTGAGCCATATCTTTCAGCACAATGGTTCGTTAAAATGCAACCACTTGCTGATGCTTCCCTAGAGCTGCAAAAGGACGAAGAAGGGAAAGTAAACTTTGTTCCTGCTCGTTTTGAAAACACATATTCCCGCTGGATGGAGAATATACGCGATTGGTGTATTTCTCGTCAATTATGGTGGGGCCATCAAATCCCAGCCTGGTACCATAATGAAACAGGCGAAATATACGTAGGTAAAGAAGCCCCAGCAGATGCAGAAAACTGGACGCAAGATGAAGATGTACTAGATACATGGTTCTCTTCAGCACTATGGCCGTTTTCTACTATGGGTTGGCCAGATGAAGCAAATGAAGAATATAAACGTTACTATCCAACAAATACATTAGTAACAGGCTATGATATTATTTTCTTCTGGGTTTCTCGAATGATTTTCCAAGGCCTTGAGTTTACAGATCAACGTCCATTTAAAGATGTGCTAATTCATGGTTTAGTACGTGATGGTGAAGGGCGTAAAATGAGTAAATCACTTGGCAATGGTGTTGATCCAATGGATGTCATTGAACAATACGGTGCAGATTCATTACGCTACTTCTTAGCTACTGGTTCATCACCTGGTCAAGATTTACGCTATACAACTGAAAAAGTTGAAGCAGTATGGAACTTTGCCAATAAGATTTGGAATGCATCACGTTTTGCGCTTATGAATATGGATGGTATGACATATGATGAGATCGATTTAACTGGTGAAAAATCTGTAGCTGACAAATGGATTTTAACGCGCTTAAATGAAACGATTGAACGTGTAACCTCTCTTGCAGAGCGTTATGAATTCGGCGAAGTTGGCCGTGAATTATACAATTTCATTTGGGATGATTTCTGTTCTTGGTATATTGAAATGGCAAAATTACCACTTTACGGTGAAGATGAAGCAGCTAAAAAGACAACTCGATCTATTTTAGCTTACGTACTAGATCAAACAATGCGTCTTTTACATCCATTTATGCCTTTCATTACAGAAGAAATCTGGCAGCACTTACCACACGAAGGTGAATCTATTACAGTGGCAGCATGGCCAACAGTACGCACAGATCTTCATTTTGCTGATGAAGCAGATAATATGAAGCTCCTAATGGATATTATACGTTCAGTACGTAATATTCGTGCGGAAGTAAATACACCGATGAGCAAAAAAGTACCGTTGTTTATTTCAGCGAAAGATGCAGCAACAGCAGCTGTACTTAAAGATAATCAAGCATATCTAGAAAAATTCTGTAATCCTGACACTTTAACAATTGGTGAAGGTTTAGAGGCCCCAGGACAATCAATGACTGCTGTTGTGACAGGAGCACAGGTATTCCTGCCTCTTGTTGGACTGATCAATCTTGAGGAAGAAATTGCCCGTCTTGAAAAAGAATTAGAGAAATGGGCAAAAGAAGTAAAGCTTGTTACAGGTAAATTATCGAATGAGAAGTTTGTATCGAAAGCACCGGAAGCGTTAGTCAACGCAGAACGTGAGAAATTAGCAGATTACGAAAGCAAGCATGCAGTTGTGTTAAAACGTTTAGAAGAATTAAAAAATATGTAAAGACGAAGCAATGGATGACGAAAAAGTCATCCATTGCTTTTTTTATGTAGAGCTAAAGATATACATTGAATTAGGAAAAAATATATAGTATTATTTTAAATAAATTGGTCTAATAGATGATGTGCAGCGCTGAACTAATAGGAAACAAAACCTAATTTCATGTTATTTAGCCGTGAAAAACCAAATCTAAATAGATGGTTTTTTAGATAGACAGTCTTTATTAGTAAAGAAAATAAGAGCCAATGGAGGTGTTGAGAATGTCAGGAAATATTGCAACCATTATTACAAAAGTCAACAAAGCATGTGATGAATTAGACTTTGTAAGCGCGAGAGTATTGATCGAAACGAATCTCTTAAAATTATCCGAAGCAAAGTATTATCGTTTATTGAATACAAGTGGCCGTGTCCTGATTAAGCACATATTAGCAAATAGTAATCCCCAACAGGATAGCACTAAATTATCACGAACAGATTTATTAACGATCCAAAAAATTAATGAATATTGCTCAGATTTTGATATATCGATGCTAAAAAGAACGTTAAAAAATGCTTTTGACTTAGTGCAACGCCCAGATGTTCATCCATTATTAAATAGTGATGCAAAAACCATTTTAAATAATATGGGTGCTTTATTAGGTGCTCACAAAGTACACTAAAATAATATTAATACGAACACGCAGTTGCTAGCTGCGTGTTTTTTGTATTTTGTCATTTTGCTATGTTATTAAACGTTACTTGTACTAAAATAAAGATATTGCAGTAAGAAGGAGTGTTTCTTTTGTTTAACACAATGAACGAATGTACAAAATTTATTTTTACATTAAAAGCAGTTGATCATAAACGTGCGCCACTTGTCCTTATGCGGGAAGTACTAGGACATTTAGATGAACCTCACAATAAGCTAAGAGTAATCCATGTAGCAGGTTCAAATGGTAAAGGTTCTACGGTGAACGCATTAAGAGAAATGCTTCAACATGCAGGCTACACTGTAGGGGCATTTACGTCTCCACATTTAGAGCGAGTTAATGAACGTATGACCATTAACGGCCACCAAATTTCGGATGAGCAATTTCTCTACTATTTCAATAAACTTGCGAAAATTATAGAAGAACACTACAATGGTGAATTTCCAAGCTTTTTTGAGGTAGTTACACTCATTATGTTTCAGTATTTTGCACATGAAGGTGTAGATATAGCGCTTATTGAGACAGGGCTTGGAGGGCGTTTGGATGCGACAAATGTCGTAACACCGCTTTTAGCTATTATTACAACGATCTCGTTAGAGCATACAGCCTTTTTAGGCGACACTTTCGCAAAGGTTGCCGCAGAAAAAGCTGGCATCATCAAGGAAGGCATACCAGTTGTTGTAGGTGTTCATAATGAGGAGGCATTGGCTGTCATTAAAGCTACTGCAGAGGAACGACATGCATCATGCTTTGTTTTAGGACAAGACTTCACAGTGACAAATAGTTGGCAGAGCACTGACTATCAGCACTTTACATATGAAAAGGCTCATGTCTTGATGAAGGATGTACCATTAAAAATGGCTGGTCAACATCAAATAAATAATGCAAGTTTGGCCATCACAGCCATACTAACATTACGTGAGCAGGGGGCAATTGTCATTACTGATGATTCTATTTGTCAAGGTCTACAATGTGCGCAATGGGCAGGCCGCTTTGAGCAATGGCCGAATCAAATTGTGCTAGATGGTGCTCATAATTCAGAAGGGACAGCTGCTCTGATCCAAACACTAAAAAATGTCTATCCAAGAAACAATTATCACTTTATTTACGCGGCATTAGCAGATAAGGATCATGGTAACAGTATAGAACTAATGGATGCTGTTGCCACCTCGATCACTTTTACACAAATAGACCTACCAAATGCAATGCCTGCTGAAAGCTTAGCGATGTTGTCGACTCATGCAAATAAAATGGTTCATACAGAATGGCTAAAAAGCCTTCAAACAGTATTACAAGAACGCCAAAAAGAAGATATTGTTGTCATTACAGGCTCATTATACTTTATAGCACAAGCTCGACAGTGGCTACAGGAGGAAGGACGATGATCCCAAACTTTGATCATTATAAAGAGAAATGGCAGGTTAAAAGTGAGGATATCATTAAACCAGGTCTTACAGCGATTGAAGAGGCTTTATCATATTTAGGTAATCCTGAGCAAACTTTGCGTGTTGTCCACTTAGCGGGCACAAATGGCAAAGGCTCTACGTTAACATTTCTAGAGGCAATTGCACAAGAACATGGCTTACGCGTGGGCAAATTTATGTCACCATGTATCGTTGATGTTCATGACCAAATTCAAATAGCTGGTCAACCTATAACAGAGGCTGAAATGGATCAAGTTTTCCAACAGATGCATGAGGCTGGGCTGAGTGGCAAACTAACCGATTTTGAATTGCTGACGGTGGTGGCATTTTTACATTTTGTCAATGGGCAGGTGGATATTGCGCTGATTGAAGCGGGAATGGGTGGTTTATTGGATAGTACAAATGTGGTAACACCTATTGTCTCTATTATCCCAAGTATTGCTTTAGAGCACACAAAGTTTTTAGGGGATACCCTTGAAAGCATTGCACACCATAAAGCAGGTATTATTAAACAACAACGTCCAGTTATTATTGGTGATTTGCCTGATGAGGCGAAGCGAGTTGTGGATGCAGCAGCCGTTCGAAAAAAAGCCACTCTATTTGCATTAGGTCAGCATTTTGCCATTAAGCAAACAACTGATGGAGAAAGCTATATGAATGACGTACAGCAGTTCCAAATTGCGAACCTGAATCGTTCTATGAAGGGGACACATCAGGGAAACAATATGGCTCTCGCCATTACAGCATTTTTTGAAGTGGCGTCAGAATTAGACGTGTCTATTGATCAAACAGCTATTCGTCAAGCTGTGCAAAAGGCCTCTATTTTGGGACGCTTTGAAGAAATAATGCCTTTCGTTATATTGGATGGTGCGCATAATCCTGCAAGTGCTGAAAAATTAATAGAAACGATTCAGTGTGAATATCCAAATGAGCAGATAACATTTGTCGTTGGCATACTAGCAGATAAAGATGTTGAGCAGATTCTCGTAATTCTAGAGCAGGTGAGTGATGACTTTTACTTCGTCGATTTTGCTAATTCACGAGCAATGCCAGCCCATCAAATGGTCAAACTTTCTCATGCAACATCGAAAACAACCTTGCTTGACTATGCATCCTTTATACAGGCACAATCACATAGACAGCAGAGAACCATTGTAGCAGGCTCGTTATATTTATTAACAGAGGTTCGTCATAGATTAAAACAATGAAATAACTAGGGCTCTTGATAGGGAGTCCTAGTTTTTTTATGGCTGCAAATTTAGGATTGCAATGAGTTCCGTATCAAAAAATAATAAATTCGCATTTACCCTTCGGAATGTACATATAATATCATATGATGTTGGCATAGATAGGTGGAAGGATGAGGTGATAGTTGAATGAAAATTGTAAGTCATGTGATGAAAAAACAAATATTTCGAGCAATGATTATTGGTGGATTTGTTGGTCTATTAGGTGTAGCAATTTTTCTGGGCGTTTTACAAGCCAGCACACAGTTACCTTTAAAGAAAAATGGTAGTGAAGTGGCAAATAATCAATCACAAACAGAAACGATTCCAACTGCCGGGGAGACAACCAATACATCTAATGCATCGATGTTTTATGCAAGCCAAGCTGGCGTGTATTCAAACTATGAGAGCGCAAGTTCATTTGTTGCTGAGTATCCTGCCTTAAAAGAGAGCGCGATCGTTCAAGTTGATGACAAGTTTTATGTGTGGACAAGCATGGTGACGGAGGAAAGTCAGCTAAAATTTTTACAGGACCCTGCAACCTTTAAAAAGGCATTTAGCGTCAGTGGTGAAAGCTGTAAAGAACCTACCTTGGCAGAACTACCAACTGCTTTAGCAGATAAAAATGCCGCAAAATTAAATTTTAAGGAAAATGGCAAGGACTCAACGCTACCTGAGGATTGGCAGTCCATTGGCGCAGCGGCCTCTACTATTTCCAATGATATCAACATCATTCGTCTGCATGTTTTTGCACATTACCAATCTAAAAATACGTGTCTTCAAGTGAAGTTTTAACAATAAAAAATAATGAAATCTTCATTATCTTGTTTTTTTGAAAATTTTCAAATTGTGCATTCTTCTGTATCATAAGGATAAGGAGGAATGATCAGATAATGTTAAAAACAAATCATAAGCTTGTCCTTGCTTCTGCTTCCCCTAGGCGCAAGGAATTGCTTAACATGCTAGCACTCCCGTTTGAAGTCTTGACAAGTGAAGTGGAAGAAACAAGTGTACAAGCTCATACAATGCAGGATTATGTAAAAGGAGTAGCTTTATTGAAGACGCGTGATGTAGCCAAAAAAGCAGCTAATGCTACGATTATTGGTGCAGATACAATCGTTGTTTACAATCAAGAGCTACTACATAAACCTAAAACGCGTGAGGAAGCTATTTCTCACTTATTACGTTTGTCAAATAACAAACATAGTGTGATGACTGCGGTCGCTATAATCGAACCGAATGGAAAGGAAACGACCTTTGTGGAAGAGACTACAGTTGTTTTCCACCGTCTATCGCAGGAATTAATCGAAGCTTATGTAGATTCAGGAGATCCTTTTGATAAAGCGGGTGGTTATGGCATTCAAACGATTGGTACACTATTAGTTAAAAGAATTGAAGGAGATTATAACAATGTTGTAGGTTTACCACTTGCAACTTTGTTTTCGCAATTGGTGGATCTACAGATAGTCCAATTTGCGAAGGAGTGAATATTTTTGCTAGAAGACGCTTTACCAACTTTGATGATACGTGATGTCAATATAGAGGATCGTCCCCGTGAACGGCTACTACGACAAGGGGCTGAGAGTTTATCGAATCAAGAGCTACTCGCTATTTTATTGAGGACAGGCACAAAGGAAGAATCTGTGCTTGTTCTTGCAAATAGGGTGTTAAATGTTTTTGAACGACTCCATCATTTGAAGCATGCAACCATCGAAGAAATGATGGCTATTAAAGGAATAGGCGAGGTGAAAGCCATTCAATTAATGGCTGCTGTTGAACTTGGTAGAAGACTGGCTCAAAAACATAATGATGAGAAATTCACAATACGTTCTCCACAAGATGCAGCAACT
Source organism: Lysinibacillus sp. GW823-FHT02G10 (assembly GCF_058797135.1). NCBI lineage: Bacteria > Bacillati > Bacillota > Bacilli > Caryophanales > Bacillaceae > Lysinibacillus > Lysinibacillus sp. GW823-FHT02G10. The sequence goes on along the minus strand of NZ_JBXAJI010000002.1, from coordinate 196,809 downwards.
TACTTAATGCCTGATATGACCTCGCTTAATCAGGAGCATTTTGTAGTGCTTTTTTTAAATATAAAAAATCAAATTATTCATAAGCAAACGATTTTCATTGGCAGTTTAAATGCATCCATCGTTCATCCTAGAGAAATATTTCGAGAAGCTGTCAAAAGGTCTGCCGCTTCTATTATATGTGCCCACAACCATCCAAGTGGGGTGCCAACACCGAGCACGGAGGACATTGAAGTAACGAAGCGAATTGTTGAAGCAGGCTATATTATAGGGATAGAGTTAATTGATCACGTCATCATCGGCGACCATCAATATATTAGTTTAAAGGAAAAAGGATATTTTTAACTCTGCATACAATATGCAGAGTTTTTTATGATGAATCCATTTTGTTGTATAGAAGATTCTATTACTATAAATGACCTTAATTATAACCAGTCATAAAATTTTTGTATTTTTTTGTGGTATATTGGCGAACCTTTTTTCTTACATAACGTTAATGTATTCATAGAAAAGCAATTATCTTCACAAAAATTGGTAGCATGATACACATTGTCTTATGGGAATAAAAATTATATGCTAATCTATACGTACTATTTTTAGTTTAAGAGGGAATTAAAATAGTATCTTTTCTGTGAGATGAAGTATGTGATACTACAAATTCTTGCGTTTTTCCGTTATAATGAACGGTATGAATTTTATCTTTATTCAGGGAGGACTCCCATCAAAATTGGTGGTGAGGTGAATGAGTGTGTAGTTTTTTCATAGGTGTAAACTACCAACTGACTGGAGATAAAAAAATTTGACAGGTGTTATGGACTTTGAAAGGAGTCAATTGTGTATTTACACAATTCAATTTCCTATACATTGTCGTCAAATATATTGGATGTCAACGAAAGTATGGCTTATATAGAAAGGGAGTACACAATTTGTTTGGACTAGGAAGCAAAGATGTCGGGATTGACCTCGGCACAGCGAATACATTAGTGTTTATTAAAGGAAAGGGAATCGTATTACGTGAACCTTCAGTTGTAGCAAAAAATACAAAAACAGGGGATATTGTTGCCGTTGGTAATGATGCGAAAAATATGATTGGTCGAACACCTGGCTCAATCGTAGCGATTCGTCCAATGAAAGATGGCGTTATTGCTGACTTCGATATTACAACAGCAATGATTGAGTATTATTTAAAAGAAGCATGTAAAAACTCTGGAGGCAACTGGAAAAAACCAAATGTTATGATTTGTGTACCTTATGGTATTACTTCAGTGGAGCAGCGTGCTGTTATTGATGCTGCACGACAAGCAGGTGCAAAAGAGGCGTTCACAATCGAAGAGCCATTTGCAGCAGCAATCGGTTCAAATCTTCCTGTATGGGATCCTACAGGGTCAATGGTTGTTGATATCGGTGGAGGTACAACAGAAGTTGCCGTTATTTCTTTAGGTGGTATTGTAACGAGTGAATCAGTACGTGTTGGTGGTGATGCAATGGATCAATCCATCATTTCGTATATCCGTAAAACGTATAATTTAACAATTGGTGAACGTACAGCGGAAGCCGTAAAAATGGAAATTGGTACGGCATTGGCAGAAGGACCAGAAGCACGAATGGATATTAGAGGACGTGACCTGTTAACAGGTTTACCGAAAACAATCGAAATTTCTTCACAGGAAATTTCTGAATCATTACGTGAAGCGGTTTCCTCTATTATTGACGGTGTTCGTAAAACATTAGAACAAACACCTCCAGAATTATCTGCTGATGTAATGGAGCGCGGTATTGTATTAACTGGTGGTGGGGCACTGCTAACAAACTTAGACAAAGTAATCAGCCAAGAGACAAATATGCCAGTATTCATTGCAGAAGATCCTTTAGACTGTGTAGCGATTGGTACAGGTAAGGCATTAGATCATATCGACTTAATTCGTCAACAACAAGTTAAAGGGTAAGGAGGTTTAGGCAATGCCACACTTTTTTTTCAATAAGAAAGTAATTTTGCTGCTCATAGGCATGGTTTTTCTTGTGGCATTGATTAGCTTCTCATTACGTGATCGGACGAATGCAACTTTACCAGAGCAAATTATTAAAGATACTGTCGGTTTCGCACAATCGCTTGTTGCGAAGCCGGCGAATTATATTAATGGTGTTTTTAATAGTATTGACTCCCTCTTAAACACGTACGAAGAAAATAAACGTTTAAAAGCACGCTTAGAAGATTTTGCAGTTGTACAAGCTGAGGCTACGGATTTAAAATCAGAGAATAACAAGCTTCGAGAGCTTTTGGATAAAACTGAGAGCTTAAAGGCATTTAATCCAATTCAAGCAACAGTGATTGCTAGAAATCCTGACCAGTGGGAAGAGAAAATTATTTTAGATAAAGGGTCTTCTCATGGAGTCAAAAAAAATATGGCAGTTATGACCGCGAAAGGGTTAGTGGGGAAAATTACCCTAGTTACACCTTTCACATCTGAGGTAGAGCTTTTAAATACAAATAATCCAAACTATCGTGTTTCCGCGATGGTGCTAGGAGAAAAAGAAGCATACGGTTTAATCGAGGGCTTTGATGAAGAACGTAATGAACTCATTATGAAGCGAATCGATTCTAGCATGAAGGTGAAAGAAGGCGAGCAAGTAGTTTCTTCAGGTCTTGGTGGTATTTTCCCTAAGGGAGTGCCGATAGGAGAAATTACGGAAGTTAGTACAGATGACTTTGGTTTAACGAAAATGGCGTATGTCAAACCATCTGCTGATTTTTCAATTTTAGAGCATGTTGTGATTGCCAAGCGAACATCCACAAGTATTGATGGATCAGATGGCAATGCAACGAATGAGGATTTATCGAATCCGCAAGAGGCAAGTGAAGAGGAGGCGGAGTGATGGTTCGATTTCTCATCCCCTCTGTAGCGGTTTTACTATTCCTGTTAGAACCAGAATTTGCTATGCTTTCCCCGATTGAAATTAAAGGGGAAGTCTATTTTCTGGTACCGCGTTTTTTAATCTTATACCTTATTTTTATATCCATCTATTACAGCCGTCAACGTGCGGTAATGTATGGACTTTTTTTTGGTGTCTTGTATGATGTGTTTTACATTGATATTATTGGATTATATTCAGTACTTTATCCACTTATATGTTTTTTGGCAGGGTCTATCGTGAAAGTTATACATCAGCACTTAGTTGTAACAACTACAATTTCAGTTATACTAGTAGCGATTTTAGAATTTATTCTCTATCAATTCTTTTTCCTAATCGATTTTACAGCAATTCCTTTAGCGGATTTCTTACGTTCACGACTACTACCAACAATCATTGCGAATGCTTTATTTTTAATGATTCTTGGGTGGGCCTTCAAGTATCTAATTAATGCGCGTGTCTTACAGAGAGCACGTGAGGTTTCTTAACAAAGAACAACGTGAGGTGAGGCATTCATGAAAAAACAGTTAGTTAATATGAAGGGAACGAAGGACGGTTTTGTACTACGCCTAGACGACCAATGTGCGTATGGTGAACTAGTGGAAGAATTAAAGAATAAGGTTTTAGAGGGCGGTATCGATGGTAAAGTTGATGTACAATTATACTTAGGCTATCGATACTGTACTGAAGAACAATTAAATGAACTTATAAAAATTATAGAAGAAACAGAACAGCTTATTGTATCGAAGGTGCAAAGTGAAGTACTGACTGTCCACGAAAGCAACCAGAAGATGTTTGAAAGCCAACAAGATACATATATAGGAGTGGTCAGATCAGGACAAATTCTGCGTTCATCCGGGGATATTACCATCATAGGAAATGTCAATCCAAACGGTCGTGTTGAGGCTGGAGGTAATGTATATGTCCTAGGTAGACTTAAAGGGATTGCACATGCTGGTATGCAAGGCAATAAAGAAGCAATCATTGCAGCATCTCGATTTGAAGCCACGCATATCATGATTGCCGATCAAGTTCAGGTAATGTCAGATGAACATGTAAAAGCGATTAATCAAGTAGAAATGACTTGTGCATTTATTGGCTACGATGGACGCATTACGTACGATCAAATTCATGCCTTAAAAAATATTCGACCATTGTTAAATGTGTCTAAGGGAGGAAGCTAGTGTGGGAGAAGCGATCGTCATAACTTCAGGTAAAGGCGGTGTCGGTAAAACAACGACAACGGCTAACCTTGGGACTGCATTGGCTCTACAAGGTAAAAAAGTATGTTTAGTGGATACAGATATTGGCCTACGTAATTTAGATGTGATTTTAGGCCTTGAAAATCGTATTATTTATGACCTAGTCGATGTGGTGGAAGGACGCTGTAAAATTCATCAAGCATTGATTAAGGATAAACGCGTAGATGAGAAACTATTTTTATTACCTGCTGCTCAAACAACAGATAAAAATGCTGTTACCCCTGAGCAAATGAAGAGCTTAGTAGAGGAATTGAAAAGAGACTATGATTATGTATTAATCGATTGCCCAGCGGGAATTGAGCAAGGCTACCGTAACGCTGTTGCTGGTGCAGATCATGCGATTGTTGTCACAACACCTGAAATTTCTGCTGTTCGTGATGCAGATCGTATTATTGGTTTATTGGAGCAGGAAGAGATAACAGCACCTAAACTCATCATTAATCGTATTCGACAACATATGATGAAGAGCGGTGACACACTGGATGTCAATGAAATTACAACTCATTTATCTATTGATTTATTAGGCATTATTATAGACAGTGAAGGTGTTATCTCATCTTCTAATAAAGGTGAACCAATTGTAATGGACCCCTCAAATAAAGCGTCATTAGGCTATCGAAATATTGCCCGTCGTATTCTTGGTGAATCAGTGCCATTAATGGCTATACAAGATGAGCAAAGAGGGATGTTTTCAAAACTTAAAGCCCTTTTCTCAAAATAAATTAAAACCTTTTCGTGCAATTGTACGAGAAGGTTTTTTCTTGTGCATGTTTGGACATGCAATCACATATAGTGAGGAAAAAAGGATGAGGGCTTGTTTAAAAAATGGAAATGGTTTGTCACGATACTTCTTGTGGCGGCGATCATGCTTGTAATTCGTTTAGAGGACCAGGGTGTAGTGGATACACCTGTTCGGAAGCTTGTTACAACCTCTGCTGATTTAACGTATTTAAGTGAGCTCGGGCAAAGCTGGTTCGAAAAAGAAAAAGAGACCATCATGGTTTCTAGTGATGTAGGGCAAGCAGATCTTTTAACATTTGCGAATGCCCAAGTATTTAAAGAAGGCTATCTATTGCAGTATGATGTTGGCTTACCTATCTATGCTGGTCAAAATGGATTAGTCGTTTTTACTGGCCATACAAAGTACACAGGTAAAACCATGACCATCAGCTATGAAGATGGTACAACCGTTTCCTATGGTATGTTAGATAGTTTAGCTCAACTACCATACACATCTATTCAAGCAAATGATTTAATTGGCATGAAAGAAGCGGGTCAACTTTATGTGTCCATCGAAAAGGGAGATGCCCATTATGATTTAGAGCAAATTGTACAATGGCTTGAAACGACGGAGACCAATGAGGATTAAATTACATCTTCTGTGTATCCCTCTCGTATTTGTCATGATTTTTAGTGGCCAGTTAGCCTATTACGCGATCATTCTGTTTTCCTTACTGTGGCATGAGGCTGGTCACTTAGTTGCGGCAGTAATGTGTGGAGTGAAGGTGAAATCCTGCGTAATTACACCATACGGGGGAGAAATTCAATTTGAAAATCCAGCGGTTGTGCAAGCTTCGTCACTCCTATGGATTGCATTAGGAGGGCCAATCGCTACGATTATTGGGATTGGCCTCGCTTTTTTTATGCCTGATTTACTCGCTACTAAGCTTATAAATGTACAACTCGTGTTATTGGCTGTAAATATTGTACCCATCATACCGTTAGATGGTGGAAGGATATTGTTAGCCTGCCTATTTTTAAAATATCCAAGAGCTCACGTGATAGAGCTATATTATTGGTTATCATTCATCGTAGCTACTATACTATTACTTGTCACTTTCAAGTTCTTGCCACAATCTATTTTTTTAGCCATCATAAATTTATTCATTTGGTTGCAAGTGTTGAAAGAATGGCGTTATCGAAAATATCGAGTTGCTTTTGAAAAATATGTTATGAATAGATTGACTTGAAAAAATTCGTGTGGTAATATTTTAATGTTATTGTTTGTAGCACCCGTGCTACTACAACCGCTCTGTAAAGGTTTAAGTGTCTAGTAAGATCACCTTATGAAACAGGCGAGTCTGAGTCTAAGAGGAGGTGCAGTAAAATGTACGCAATTATTGAAACTGGTGGTAAACAAGTCAAAGTAGAAGCTGGTCAAGAAATCTATGTTGAAAAATTAGGCGTAGAAGCTGATGAGGTTGTAACTTTTGATAAAGTTTTATTCGTAGGTGGCGAAAACGTTAAAGTTGGCGCTCCATTCGTAGAAGGCGCTACTGTAACAGCTAAAGTTGTTAAAGAAGGCCGTGCGAAAAAAATCGTTGTTTTCAAATTGAAAGCTAAAAAGAACTACCGTCGTAAACAAGGTCACCGTCAACCTTACACAAAATTAGTTGTTGAAGCAATCAACGCTTAATTGTGAGGTATAGCGAATGATACAAGTTACGATTCATCACGATGAAAATAGACATGTGTCAGCATTCGAATTTTCAGGACATGCTGGTTATGATGAATCTGGTAAGGATTTAGTATGTGCAGGAGCATCAACTATAGCCATCGGTACAGTGAATGCTATTTATGCATTATTACAAATTCAGCCAGAAATCGAACAAGCTGCTGAAGGTGGAGGCTATCTCAAGGTAGATTTACCATCAGACATAGAGCCTGAAGTAGATGCAAAACTACAGTTAATTGTTCAAGTAATGACTGCCCAAGTGTATTCTATGGTGCAAAATTACGGACAATACATCCAAATCAACTACAACCAAGTAGGAGGTGGAACTCGATGAAATTATTATTAGCATTAGACCTTCAACTTTTTGCATCGAAAAAAGGGGTAGGTTCTACTAAAAACGGACGTGACTCTGAGTCTAAACGACTTGGTGCAAAACGTGCTGATGGCCAATTCGTAACAGGTGGTTCAATTCTTTACCGTCAACGCGGTACAAAAATTTACCCAGGTACAAACGTAGGTCGTGGTGGTGACGATACACTATTTGCTAAAGTTGACGGCGTTGTTAAATTTGAACGTTTAGGTCGCGATCGCAAACAAGTATCTGTTTATCCAACAACACAAGAAGCTTAATCTTTTATAAGATAACATAAAGCGGAGGACTGCATTTATTGCAGTCCTTTTTTTGGCTAAATTTCAAAAAAGCCGATTGGACGCAATGACACCAAGGTATAATTGATTAAAGAATTAAGGGAAAAATACAGCAAAACTTGTTATACTAGTAAGGATAACTTTATTGGAGTGAATGGGATGAACAATCAATCACTAACCATTAGTGAAGTATTACGTTTTGCAAATCATGATTATGTGAATCAACTGCAACTGATTCGCATGAATTTAGATTTAGGTAGAATCGAGGAATCGAAAAAACTTATTCAACATTATTCAGAACAATTACGAGTATTTTCTATCCTCAATCGACTACAATTACCACAAACAATTGAATGGCTTCAAACAGCAGGATGGCGTTACCCATCATTAGCTTGGAAGCTAAGCGGTGAGATAAAAAAGCCTGTGACCAATGATATTGATCAGGAAGTTGTAGATTATTTAAACAAAACAGTTATGCATGTTTATGATACATTAGATCCATTTACAGAGCAGATCCTAACGCTTGATGTACGTGTTGACGATCATACATTTGCCGTGACATTCACGCTAAATGGGTTATGGAGTGCTGATGCATTCACCGAAAAAGGTTTGAAACAATTCGACATTCAAACAATTGAGCAGACAACTACACGCTGGCAATATGTCTTGAGTGCAAATAGGGAGTGAACTAAATGTTTGTCGATCACGTAAAGATTTATGTTAAAGGTGGCGATGGCGGAGATGGTATGGTAGCCTTTCGCCGTGAAAAATATGTACCAAATGGTGGTCCAGCTGGTGGAGATGGTGGACACGGTGGTAACGTTGTATTTGAAGTAGAAGAGGGCTTACGAACATTAATGGATTTCCGCTATAAACGCCATTTTAAAGCACCTCGTGGCGAGCATGGGATGAGTAAAGGCATGCATGGTAAAAATGCGGAGGATTTAATTGTTAAAGTACCACCAGGCACAGTGGTTATGAATGAAGAAACAAATGCTGTTATTGCTGACTTAGTCGAGCATGGGCAAAGAGCAGTTATTGCGAAAGCAGGCAGAGGTGGACGAGGTAATTCTCGCTTTGCTACACCTGCCAACCCGGCGCCAGAACTTTCTGAAAAAGGTGAGCCAGGACAAGAATTAAATGTTATATTAGAGTTAAAAGTTTTAGCAGATGTAGGGTTAGTTGGTTTCCCAAGTGTTGGTAAATCAACACTTTTATCTGTTGTTTCCGCGGCTAAGCCAAAAATTGGTGCTTATCATTTCACAACAATTGTACCGAACTTAGGCATGATTGAAACGGATGACCATCGAAGCTTTGCGATGGCTGATTTACCAGGGCTTATTGAAGGAGCACATCAAGGAGTTGGACTAGGTCATCAATTTTTACGACATATCGAACGTACACGCGTTATCGTTCATGTCATTGATATGTCAGGGATGGAAGGCCGCGATCCATATGAAGATTATTTGACAATTAATGAAGAGCTAAAACAATATAATCTTCGTTTAACAGAGCGTCCACAAATTATCGTAGCCAATAAAATGGATATGCCAGATGCAGAAGAGAATTTACAAGCATTCCGTCAGAAGGTTGGAGAAGACGTTCAAATTTTCCCAATTTCTGCTGTTTCACGTCAAGGTTTAAAAGAGCTACTTTTTGCCATTGCCGATCTATTAGAAGTAACGCCTGAATTCCCACTATATGATGATCTAGAGGAGCAATCAGACGCAACCGTAATGTACAAGCATGAGGCAAAAGGTGAAGATTTCGAAATCACACGTGATGATGATGGTACATTTATTATTAGTGGTTATGCAATTGAGCGTTTATTTAAAATGACAGACTTTAGCCGTGAGGATGGTATACGTCGTTTTGCTCGTCAATTGCGTGCAATGGGTGTGGACGAGGCTCTGCGTGAGCGTGGAGCACAAGATGGCGATACAGTACGCCTACAAGAGTTTGAATTTGAATTTGTCGATTAAGACATGAGTTTTAGGGGGAAGCGTATGAAGAATGTTGCGAATCAGCGATATTATTTAGTTCGTGAGGATGTTTTAACGGATGCAATGCAAAAAACTTTGGAGGCGAAACACTTACTATCAAGTGGTTCAGTATCTTCCATTTGGGATGCGGTAAAGCAGGTGGATTTATCGCGAAGTGCGTTTTACAAATATCGTGATGCGGTTTTTCCTTTTCATTCAATTGTGCAGGAACGCATTTTAACAGTCTTTTTACAGCTTCAAGATAGAAAAGGAACACTTGCCAAGCTTTTAGAAACTGTGACAATTACACATTGTAATGTCTTAACGATTCATCAAACAATCCCTATTCAGGGACGTGCGAATGTTACATTGTCATTAGATGTAACAAGCATGACTTGTGATCTTGATGATCTTATCCAGCAATTAAAACGCTTAGATTTTGTGGAATCAGCGGAAGTGATTAGTTCTGGAGCATTATAATCACAGAGAGTGTTCAATCCTTTAATTTTTGACAAAATGACAAACATCGTGTTGAATAACCCCAATGGGTAAAGATACGATAACAAAGCTCAAATAAGGAGCTGTCCCAAGCGTTTTTCATCACGAGGGACTGCTCCTTATTGTGCCATAAAGGAGGTATTTGCAATGACAAAGCAACAATGGGAAAATCGAATCGCCTATCTAGGACCAGAAGCATCATTTACATACTTAGCAACAAAGGCTACTTTTCCAAATGAGTGGCTCGTACCGTGTGCCACGATTCCAGAATGTATAGAGGCTGTTGCAGAGGGAAAGGTAGATTTAGCTGTCGTGCCGCTAGAAAATGCTCTAGAGGGCTCTGTATCATTAACATTAGATTACTTATTCCATGAGGCAACACTTTATGTAACTGGTGAGTTATTGCTGAAAATTCAGCAGCATTTAATGGTCAATAAAGCGCAGAAGGATGATTGGCAGTCAATCGAAGGTGTTTATTCTCATCCGCATGCACTAGCTCAATGTCATAAATATTTATTTTATCGTTTTAGTCATGTACCATTACATCAAACAACTTCAACTGCAGCAGCAGCAAAATATGTATCAGAGAATCCACAAGAGTGTATAGCGGCAGTCGGCAATGCAGCCGCAGCTGAAAAATATGGTCTTGAAATAGTGGAGCAGAATATCCATGATTTTCATTTTAATCATACACGATTCTTTGTACTGTCTAAGCAAAATAAACGATTGCCACAAGAGCTATCAGATGGGCAAGCGAAAACAACATTTATGATTACCTTACCAACAGATCGTTCAGGTGCATTACATCAGGTGCTTTCTGTTTTTGCATGGCGTCAGCTAAATTTAAGTAAAATCGAATCACGTCCATTAAAAACTGGATTAGGTGATTATTTCTTTATGATTGATGTATTAGCAGATGAAAAGGAACCGATGATGCGTGGGGCAATGGAAGAATTAGCTGCGCTAGGCTGCAAAGTAAAGTCACTGGGTACCTATTTTACTTATGTAACATCAGACGAAGCATAGTAATGTGAAGGAGGAGGAAAGAAGATGGGTGGGATTATTTTATTCGATGGTGTCTGTAATTTTTGTGATAGCACTGTTCAATTTATCATCAAACATGATCAAGCTGGCTATTTTCAATTTGCATCGCTGCAAAGCGAGGCTGGTCAATCGCTTCTCACTCAATATCATATACCAAAGAATATAGATAGTGTAATTCTTATTGAACAAGGGAAAGTGTCTGTTGAATCTACCGCTGCGTTAAACATTTGCCGTAAATTTGATGGATTGTGGCCTTGTTTCTACGCCTTCATTCTTGTACCACCATTTATTCGCAATGCATTATATCGATTATTTGCAAAGCAACGCTATCGTTTGTTTGGAAAAAAAAGTGAATGCTTATTGCCTACGCCTGCTCAACGTCAAAGATTTCTTTCCTGATAGGGAAATACTCGCCTTTAAGGGAACAATACAATAGCTGCGGACGGAAGCCCGCGCTTAACGAGACAATACCAGCATTAAAAAACAGAAAGCACCGTTTGAAATCAATTTTTCAGACGGTGCTTTTACTATTCATTGATCTGACACTAAGTAGCCCTTTTTTTGTAAAGCTCGCTCAATTAATGTTAAAACTTCAACAGAGGGTGCTGTGATGACATGTAGATGGATGCCACCAGTGAGAGCAGATAAATAGTTGGCCTGTGTTGCATTCACACGTTCGATAAATTGTTTCACCTCATGGCGGTTGGATACCATGATAGAGGCTGTCAGTTCACCATATATTGGATGTTCGACAATGACATTTTTGACGGTTCCGCCACAGTCTACAATCGTCATTAATTCATCTTCCGTCTGCTCTGATGTATGCAAGCAAGGGAATGTTCGTTCAACGGTTTGCTGTATTTGTTCTTGATGCATATAAAGATAACCTTGGCTTGTGGCAATAATGGGCTCATTTCTTGCCTTTAATAAAGTCATATCATTGACGATTACTTGTCTAGAAACATTGGCGAACTTTGCTAAGTCTGTCCCAGTTATAGGTGCTTTATTTTTTTTTAATTGCGCTAATAGTTGCAGTCGGCGTTCTTCGCCTAACATTTTTTTCATAAGAGATCACCCCTGCTCGTAATAAAGGAATCAGCGTTCCTTATGAATTAGTGTACCATGAAGCTTTTCTAACTTGCTGAAATTTTTGTATCCAAATGAAACATTGAACATATGATACGTAGAGAGGAAGGGAGGAAAAAATTGCGTATTCATATTGTTCAAAAGGGAGATACATTGTGGAAGATTGCGAAAGAGTACGGCATTTCGTTTGAAGATTTGAAGCGGCTCAATGTCCATCTTGCCAACCCAGATTATATTGTTCCAGGCATGGAAATTATATTGCCTGAAAAAATAAACAAAGAGCCGCATAGAGATTCACATAAAGAAATGCCGAAAAAGGAAACACAAGTGCATAAGGAGACACCAAAGGAAAGTCCTAAAAAAGAGGTACAGCGACCAATGCCACCACCACCGCCAATTGTACCGCCACCACCAGCTCCTATGCCAATGCCAGAACCACAAATGATACCGATACCAATACCGATGCCAATGCCAATGCAGATGCCACAACAGCCGATGTGGGTACCGCAGCCTGTGGAAATGAATTGGCACCAGCAATTGGTGATGCCACAAATGGAGCAAAATGTTACAACACCACCTGTACAAATACAGCCACCACCACCGCCAGCACCTACACCGCCACCACCGCCTGTAGCTAAACCAAAGCCAATGCCAATGCCACAACCAGCACCACATCCACCAATGCATATCATGCCACAAATGCCTGCCGTACCACATTGTTCAAGTTGCCATCAGCCAATCTATCATCAGATGTGGTGGCCGATGCCAATGCAGCCGCAGGTCGAGCATTATACGATGCCACAGCAGCCAATGTCCTATGACATGCCAGATCATAAAGTAGGTGGAATGGAAGACTTTTTAGAGTCCACATCACCATTCTTCCATACGCAAGATCACCAAAAGCCACAAATGGATATGATGCCCGATATGAATATGGGGCAATCCTGTGGTTGTGGCACACAACCAATGATGATGCCTGATATGAACATGGGTCAATCTTGTGGCTGTGGCACACAACCAATGATGATGCCAAATTGGCAAATGGACCCTTGTCATTGCCCGCCACCACCATGTCCGACACATTGTCCACCACCATGCCCATCAGCAGCAGGTCCTTGGATGTCTCCGCATTATTTCCCAGGCGGGATGACGCCTTATCGATGGTGAAAAAGCGTATATTGTAGAAGAAGTAAAGCCAAATATTTGGAAATATAAATATCGATCGAAAAATTATTTTGTCAAACGTGCAAAGCAAGTGGAAATTGCGGAGAAGGTAAGAACCATTCATCGCCAATTAGGACGTATGGAACCTTCTTTGATCCTACCATTAGTTCAGAGCGATGATGAGCAGTTAATTGTGCAAATGTGGCAAGAAGGAAGCCACGGGGCTAACTTTGCGCATAAAAAAGATCGTAATGAATCTCTTAGACTATTAATCGCTTTACATGACACACATAAAAAGATTGCGTGGCAGCGCGTGCCAGGCTTGCATACCTACTCACAGCTTTTAAAATGGCAAATGCGTCATATGCGTTTTAAAAGTAGAAGAAATGAGTTTCGAACATTTTTAACGAAAGAAGAAATTGATCAAATATTGCATTATAGTGATAAGTCATTACAATTGATTGCATTGGAAGATGCACCTGAAAAAGAGATTACGCTATTGCATGGGGATGTAGTTCATCATAATTTTTTATGGTGCTCCGATGGACAATTACGTTTAATTGATTTTGATTTAGCGCACCTTGGTGAAGCGGATGACGAGTATATTTTATGGTTACATCGTGTGTTACCTGCTGTAGATTATGATCTTGGAAAGATTTTTGCAGAGTTACCTGAGCTGAAACGACTGGATAAAAGAAAGCTTCATCGCTTGAAATACCCAAATGAGTTATTACGAGAATGGCTGTTTGCTATAGATTTACCACTAGAGCAACAGCTAGTATTTTTAGATTATTTAGTACCATTTACAAAACGAGCCCTCACCTATTGGCCAAAACTGTGGTACGATATTGATAGATTTGTCAAGAAATGACCGTCAATTGGCGGTCATTTTTGTCTGCGAACGGAGTTTAGACGCTACTTTTTGTCGAGCATTCGTTCGCTATATGCTATAATCGAAGACGATGATTGTGAGGGATTATAGATGTATGATTATTTAAAAGGACAAATTACTCGTATTACACCTGAATTTATTGTGCTGGAACAACAGGGGATTGGGTGGCAACTTAATACGCCCAATCCATTTGCTTTTCGAACATCTGCCCTTGAGCAACAGATATATGTTCATTTGCATGTGCGAGAGGATGCGCAAGTTTTATATGGCTTCCCTAACCTAGATCAGCGTGAGTTATTCCGTAAGCTTATTTTAGTGTCAGGAATAGGACCAAAGGGCGCTTTAGCGATTTTAGCTACAGGTAATCCACAACAGGTTATTAGCGCAATTGAGCGGGAGGACGAAGCGTTTTTAGTGAAGTTCCCTGGAGTTGGTAAAAAAACAGCACGTCAAATGATCCTCGACTTGAAGGGCAAACTTGGTTCATTATTAGATACACTTGAATTACCTAGTGCAGAAGATGAATTACCTTTGTTTGGTGTGCATGCCTATAAACATGAATTAGAAGAAGCCCTACTTGCCTTAATGGCTCTTGGCTATTCTGAAAAAGAGCTAGAAAAAATTAAACCACAGCTAGAGGATAACGATAAACTTGAAACGACAGATGCCTTTATGAAACAAGCATTGCAACTACTGCTAAAATTAAAATAAGGAAAGGAGGAAAGGTGCATGTCTGAACGTATGATGGCAAGTGAAGCAGGGAGCTATGATGAGCAGTTTGAGTTATCTTTACGTCCTCAAAAATTAGCACAGTATATTGGGCAACATAAAGTAAAGGAAAACTTACAAATATTCATTGAAGCGGCAAAGCTTCGCCAAGAAAGTTTAGATCATGTGTTGTTATATGGACCTCCAGGACTTGGTAAAACGACCTTAGCGGCTGTTATCGCAAATGAGATGAATGTTAACGTACGCATGACAAGTGGCCCTGCGATTGAGCGTCCAGGAGATTTGGCAGCTATTTTAAGTTCACTAGAGCCTGGGGACGTTTTATTTATTGATGAAATTCATCGACTGCCCCGTGCTATTGAAGAAGTATTATATCCAGCAATGGAAGACTTCTGCTTAGATATTGTGGTAGGAAAAGGTCCTGAAGCACGTTCTGTACGACTTGATTTACCTCCCTTTACCCTTGTAGGTGCAACAACAAGAGCGGGTGCTTTATCAGCTCCTCTAAGAGATCGCTTTGGTGTGTTGCTGCGCCTAGAATATTATGATGACCGATCGCTTGCTGAAATTGTTGTGAGAAGTGCACATTTATTTGAGGTAGAAATAGAGCAAGTAGCAGCAATGGAAATGGCGAGACGCTCACGTGGAACACCTCGAATTGCCAATCGTTTATTGAAACGAGTGCGAGATTATGCACAAGTGCTTGGAGATGGTATGATAACGGAGGGTCTTGCACAGCAAGCATTAGAGCTGTTACAAGTAGATCCTAGAGGGCTTGATCATATTGACCATAAACTTGTAACCAATATGATTGAGCGATTCCGAGGAGGCCCAGTAGGCTTAGATACTCTTGCTGCATCAATTGGTGAGGAACGGGTTACGATAGAAGATGTATACGAGCCTTATTTGATGCAAATTGGCCTTATTCAACGTACCCCGAGAGGAAGAGTAGCCACACATTTAGCCTACGAACATTTTGGATATGAGTATCCCCAACAAACATAAAGAAGGAAGTTATTTTCATGCGTGTAGAAGATTTTGATTTTGAATTACCAGAGGAGCTTATTGCCCAAACACCATTAGTTGATCGTACAGCAAGTAGATTAATGGTCGTGACACCGGGCTCAAATAAAGTGGAGCACCACCATTTTGCCCATGTATTAGACGAGCTACATGCTGGAGACTGTCTTGTACTAAATGATACAAGAGTTTTACCTGCTCGTTTAATGGGTGTAAAAGAAGAAACAGGTGCACATATAGAAGTATTGCTACTGAAGCAAATGGCTGGTACAGATGAGTGGGAAACACTTGTAAAACCAGCAAAGCGTGTAAAAGTAGGAACAGTCATCACATTTGGTGACGGTTTATTAACAGCTACATGTACAGGTGAGCTTGAACATGGCGGACGTACATTTGAATTTCAGTATGATGGTATTTTTTATGAAATATTAGAGCAACTTGGTGAAATGCCATTACCTCCCTATATTCGTGAAAAACTAGAGGATAAAGATCGTTATCAAACCGTTTATGCCAAAGAGCGTGGTTCTGCTGCAGCGCCTACAGCTGGGCTGCATTTTACAGAGGAGCTATTAGCTCAAGTGAAGGCTAAAGGAGTAGAGGTTGTCTTTATTACGCTACATGTCGGTCTTGGCACTTTCCGTCCCGTTAGTGTAGACTCGATTGAGAACCATGAAATGCATGCGGAATTCTATAGTGTTACAGAACAAGCAGCAGATACAATTAATCGCGTAAAGCGTAACGGTGGCAAGGTAATAGCTGTTGGGACAACCTCTACTCGTACATTAGAGACAATTGGTTCTAAATATGAGGGAGAAGTGCGAGCAGAACAAGGTTGGACGTCTATTTTCATCTATCCAGGCTACAATTTTACGGTGGTGGATGGGTTAATCACAAACTTCCATTTACCAAAATCAACACTAGTCATGCTTGTTAGTACGCTAGCCACTCGTGAGACCATTTTAAGTGCTTATCAGCAAGCTGTAGGAGAAAGATATCGCTTCTTTAGTTTTGGTGATGCTATGTTTATACGTCCCAAAAAATAATAGTGGATAAAATCGGAGTACTGTTTTTACTTCAGATAAGAAAGGATTATTTATTTTATGACACAACCAGCAATTCGATATGAACTACTTCATACATGTAAACAAACAGGAGCACGTCTTGGCATCGTCCATACACCACACGGCTCCTTTGAAACACCAGCATTTATGCCTGTTGGCACACAAGCAACGGTGAAGACCATGTCACCAGAAGAATTAAAAGAGATGAATGCCGGTATTATTCTGTCCAATACGTACCATTTATGGCTTCGTCCAGGTAATGATATTGTCAAAGAAGCAGGCGGACTTCATAAATTTATGAACTGGGATCGTCCAATTTTAACGGATTCAGGTGGTTTCCAAGTATTTTCACTTAGTCAATTCCGGAAAATTGAGGAGGAAGGAGTTCATTTCCGTAATCACCTCAATGGAGATAAATTATTTTTGAGCCCAGAAAAGGCAATGGAAATTCAAAATGATTTAGGCTCTGATATAATGATGGCCTTTGATGAATGTCCACCATATCCTGCGACACATGACTATATGCTGAAATCAGTTGATCGAACAACTCGTTGGGCAAAACGCTGTAAGGAAGCACATCAGCGTCCAGAGGAGCAAGGTTTATTTGGCATTATTCAAGGTGGAGAGTACGAAGATTTACGCCGCCGCTCAGCAGAAGCGTTAGTAGAACTAGATTTCCCAGGCTATGCAATTGGTGGATTATCCGTTGGAGAACCGAAAGATGTGATGAACCGTGTTTTAGAATTTACTACGCCAATGATGCCTGAAAATAAACCTCGTTATTTAATGGGTGTTGGCTCACCAGATTCTTTAATTGATGGGGCAATTCGTGGGATCGATATGTTTGACTGTGTACTGCCAACACGTATTGCACGTAATGGAACACTGATGACATCAGAAGGACGTCTAGTAGTGAAAAATGCAAAATATGCACGTGACTTTGGGCCGATTGATCCGAACTGTGACTGCTATACATGTAAAAATTATTCTCGTGCCTATGTTCGTCACCTTATTCGCACGGAAGAAACGTTCGGTATTCGTTTAACATCCTATCATAATCTACACTTCCTATTAAAATTGATGGAGCAAGTACGTGAGGCAATTCGTCAAGATCGCCTTGGTGATTTCCGTGAAGAGTTCTTTGAAAAATACGGCTTTAATGGGCCAGATGCAAAAAACTTTTAAACTAGACGAATAGGATCATTCATGCGCTAAATTAAAAAAAGGACATTAGGCATCCCCTAATGTCCATAATCAATAGCAATAGTTTTGCAAATCATTCAAAACTTTGTAAAAAGTGAATATTTCTAGCAAAATATTGTCAATCATAGAAAAAATATTAGTAATTGAGAAAATTTTTGGGCTTGTCCATCGCTTTTTAATGGTGGAATAGTCTATACTAAAAAAGTGAGATTTGGAAAGGGGGCAAGATGCTATTATGGATCAATTATTAGGATTAGCACCAATATTATTAATGTTCGTTGCAATGTGGTTTATCTTAATCCGTCCAGCTAAAAAAAGACAGCAGGAAACACAAAATATGCAAAGTAGTTTGCAACGTGGAGATAAAGTCATTACGATTGGTGGTTTACACGGTGTTATTGATGCAATTGAAGACACAGCAGTGACATTAAAAATTGCTGACAATGTACGAGTGAAATTTGACCGTCAAGCAATTGGACGAATTGTCAATGACAATCAGTAACAAAGAAGAAAAGGCTTACAATAGGCGATAGCTATATTGTAAGTCTTTTTTATACAATATTAGAAGGCAGTGTTTAGATGTTTTTTGCAGTTGTAGTTTTTAATTTATGAATGAATGCCTCACCAGTATCATTGCCATTAATCGTTATTCGGCTTAACGTAAATAGGGAATCGCCTTTTTTCACATGTTTATTTTGTATGACAAAGGCCATCTTAAAGCCAGCTTCCTTGGCTAATTTGATGGTGGAGGGTGAGTAAATCCCATAAGGATAGCTTATTGCTATTGGTTCATATCCTAACTTTTCTTTGATTATTTTTCTTGAATGAATAAAATCATTTCTTACTCTTTCTTCATATTCAACCTGACTCTCTAGTTGCCCATTTACAATACTAGGACCAAATACTGCGCCATTTAGTTTACCATTTTTTGAAGGTAATTTATAATGTAAGTCCCAAGTATGACTCTGGATTGTAATATAATCCTTCATTTCCTTTAATTGATCCCAACTCATCTTTGCTGTTTCATTTGGATGGTAATTGTTTCCATCCATCTCTAAGATTCGGCTTGCAATCACAAAGATTTCTGCATGCATATCATATTTTTTCAATATCGGGTAAGCTTTTTCATAATTACTAAAATACCCATCGTCAAAAGTAATTAACACGGGCTTTTGAGGTAACGGCGCTTGGTCGTTTAAGTAATCATATAATTGCTGAGCAGAAATGGCCTGATAGCCTTCCATTTTAAGTAATTTCATTTGATTTTCGAAGCTTTTGGGTGAAATAACAGTAGTATTGTTTATATTGTCCTCTAAATGATGGTACATAAGAATAGGTATTTCCTGTTCCTGATACCCGTAAATAGGATAAGGTCTAATAAGAAAAAGGATATAAACAAAAACGAAAACGATTATTTTTTTTGTCATGTCCTCACCTTGTTTGCATGTTTATTGTGATAAGCATCTAAGCTCTATGTTAGTGTGTACGAACAAGTAGGGACTATTCCTTGAAAACTGTATAAAAAACAATAAGTAAGGTCACCTTGATAGTATGGGGGTGTTTATATGGAAGAATATTACCATATTATTTTTAGAACTTGCTTTTTGTATGTGTTTATCATCATCGTTTTCCGTTTAATGGGTAAACGAGAAGTAGGTGAATTATCAGTCATCGATTTGGTCGTATTTGTATTAATTGCAGAAGTAGCGGCCTTTGCGCTAGACGATTATAAAAATCCTCTCTTTAATGCCATACTACCTATTATTATTTTGCTCTTTATTCAAATATTAAGTGCCTTTTTGTCATTAAAGTTCAAAAAAATACGTGACCTAGTGGATGGTGACCCTGCTTTATTAGTAAAAGACGGTGTTATTTTAGAGAGTGAGATGAGAAAACACCGCTATAATTTAGATGATTTATGTCAGCAATTACGAGAAAACGGAATTGCATCTGTGACAGATGTAGCCTTTGCGTATTTAGAGCCTTCAGGCAATCTTTCTGTCTATAAAAAAGATGAAAAAGCCTTTGTGTATCCATTGATTATCGACGGTGATATCCAAGAGAGACATTTATTTACCATGCATAAAGATGTGGATTGGCTAATGGGTGAGCTAGCAAAAAATAATATTACTGACAGTGAAACGGTATTTTTTTGTATTTGGGAAGACAATAAGCTGCATATCCAATTAAAGGAATCCTAAACTTTTTTCGCCAATTTTTTAATGTAACGGAAATCTGTAATACGCAACTGATTGGTAAATAATAAAAAGGTAAATAGCAAAAATAATGTCACACCACTACTTAAAATAAATGGTAGTGATAGTATTGGAATAAGGAAATACTGGGCGACGCAAACAGCAATAAAACAACTATAAGGCACGACAAACATTCTAAAGCCAGCACGCAGGTTTTTACGTTGTCTAACTGTTGCTATATGCAAGAATGACGTTAGTAATACCCCAAAGCCAATAGCTACAACGGCTCCTTTTTCTTGGATACCTGGTTGAGAGGCAAGTACAAACATCACGAAAAGTTTACCTAGCCCACCATAGATGGAGTTCATCATGGCAGCTCTTGCCTCACCAATTGCCTGTAAGATGGAGTGTAGAGGACTTTGAATATAATAAAAATAAAAAATAGGTGCTAAAATTTTAACGTACCCACGATTTTCTTCTAAATGGAAAAGCTTCATCGCTAATTCATCTCCATGCACAAAGAAATACGTAGCAGCAAAGCACCCCACTAGCGAAGACAATCTAAGGGACACCGAAATTCGTTCCTGTAATAGCGGGGTGTGCTGACGAGCGACGGCATCACTAACAGCTGGAATGAGCACAATCGATAAGGCTGTTGATACAAACGCAGGAAATAACAGTAGTGGCACCAAAACACCGGAGATGACACCATATAAAATAGTGGCAGCAGAAGCGGTTAAACCGGCCACAGTTAAAGCCTTTAAAAAGATAATCGGCTCTAAAAACCAAGTGAAAGAACCAAAAAGCTTACTGCCTGCAGAGGGAAGGGCAATACGCAACATTGGTGATGCAGGATACCCTTCAATTTTAGTTTTTCGTGTCAATAATTTCTTTTTGGAAACGATATAGTGTAGCCATAAATACAAGAATGCTACAACTTCGGCTAGCAGTGTAATGCCCATTGCCGCCGCAGCCGTGACAGCAGCATTATTGTAATTAGCCACATAGGGTAGCATTAAAGTAATGAAGCTAATACGTACAATTTGTTCGATCATTTGTGCCCATGCTGTCGGTGTAATCTTTGCAACACCTTGTAAATAGGCACGTAATAAGCCAGATCCAACTGATACTGGTACAGCAAAGAGTGCAATCCATAATGTAAATGTTGTCTGTTCATTATGTAATAGAGTTGTTGAAATATATGGTATTGTTAGTGCAACGAGTGGCATAAAAATGATCATGCCAATGAATGACCAAAGAATGGCTGTACGCATGACACCAAAGATGTTCTCACGTTTATTTTTTGCTAGTAATTCAGCCACTATTTTAGCCACAGCGATAGGTAGTCCTAGTTGAATGAGTGAGATGAAGAAAATAAACGCTGGATAGACGGTCATATAAATACCGACAGCCTCTTCACCAGCAATCCGCATAAATTGCATTCTATAAAAGAAGCCAAAAAGTTTAGATAAAAAAATCACAAACATTAAAAATAATGTACCTCGTACAAAAGAACTCATGCCATCCGTCCCTTCTCAAGCCGCAAAAATTCATTTACACTATTTGTATGCAAGCATGTCTTACGTTACGACTTTGATTGGAGATGATTCAAAATGAGTATGCAATATGAGCAACTATTTGAAAAGATTCGTCCGGCAATTGATAGTAAGATAGCAGAGTTCCAGCATTATCAATATAATGCTATTACAGCCGAAGAACTCTGGCGCTACTGTATTGAAAAAAAATGGCGTAAAAAGAAAGTTGAGCAACTACGTTTACATGAAGTCATTTCTACCATTTTTTCGGTATCACCATCTGATATCGTCTCATTTAATCAAGTAGAGTTTTTACAAAGTAATAATTGGTTTGAAGAAGTCAATACAGACGAGTTACAATTACTGCTTGGTCCAGTCAGAACGTAATCAATGATGTGTCAAATTTTACAATAATTCTAAGAATCCTATACGTGTTGAATTGACACCAAGCGCAACCTGTTTCATAATAAGTGTGTTGCGCTTTTTTTATTTTGAATAAGTTCTTACTTACATAAGTCTTCATTGCTTTTATTGACATTTAGAAGGCTAGTACCTAATAATACTAAGATAAACTTGCGCGTTATGAACGATTGAAATAAGTATAGCAACCTTTTTGAAGCACAGGTAACACGATTCTAGATGAAAAGGAGGATTAAACGTTTCAAAAGGTATTGCTAGTTACTTGTTTGGCGTGTAAGGACAGCCCTTACACCAATTCGAGGAGGATTTATTGATGAAACTAAAAAGTCGTATAGTTGCATTCCTACTGATTATCGTGCTATTGGCAGCAGGTATTAGTACGACTGTAAACGGCGTCTTAAAGGACATCAAGCTTGGTCTTGACTTACAAGGCGGGTTTGAAGTGCTTTACGAGGTAAATGAATTAAAAGAAGGACAAAAAATTACACCAGAAATTGTCACAGCAACATCCACTGCACTTGGTGAACGTGTAAATACGATGGGGGTTAGTGAACCGAGTATTCAGGTTGAGGACAAAAATCGTATTCGTGTGCAATTAGCTGGTGTTGAGGATCAGGAATCGGCACGTAAGTTATTGTCTACTTCTGCGAATTTAACATTCCGTGATGTTGATGATAATTTATTATTAGATGGAGACGATTTGAAAGCTAACGGTGCTAAAGGCTCTTTTGACCAACAAAATCGTCCGATTGTATCCTTAACTTTAAAAGATGCGAAAAAATTTGCTGATATAACAAGTAAAATTGCAGCAAAACCCGCAGGTCAAAATTTACTGGTTGTATGGTTAGACTTTGAAGAGGGTGTCGATTCCTATAAAGCGGAATCACAAAAAGCAAAGCCTCGCTATGCATCTGCAGCAACAGTTAGTCAAACATTAAATACAACAGATGTTATGATTAGCGGTAATTTCTCTGTTGAAGAAACAAAAAATTTAGCAGATATTTTAAATGCTGGGGCATTGCCTGTAAAGCTAGATGAAATTTATTCAACTTCTGTTGGTGCTCAATTTGGTGATGCAGCACTGAAAAGTACGATTTTTGCTGGTATTGTCGGCGTAGTAGTTATTTTCTTATTTATGCTATTCTACTATCGTTTACCAGGCTTTATTTCCATCATTACACTGGTTGTGTTTACATTCCTAGTATTAGTGGTCTTTGACTGGATTAATGCGGTATTAACACTCCCAGGTATTGCGGCAATTGTCCTGGGTATAGGGATGGCAGTAGATGCCAATATTTTAGCGGCAGAACGTATACGTGAAGAGCTACGAGTGGGTTATTCCGCTAAACAAGCCTTCCAAATTGGTTCTAAACAATCTTTATCAGCCATTGTCGATGCGCAGTTGACAACTTTATTAGCTGCAGCAGTATTGTTCCAATGGGGAACAAGCTCTGTTAAAGGATTTGCTACAACATTAATTATTAGTATTTTATTGAGCTTCTTAACAGCAGTTTGGGGCTCACGTGTCCTATTAGGACTACTTGTAAACAGTGGCTATTTCAACAGTCCTGCATGGTTTGGTATTGCAAAATCTAAACAGCATAGTCTAGATGAAAATATTGGTACATTAGATTTATCAACGAAATTCGATCGATTTGACTTTGTTCACAACCGTAAGAAATTCTATACGTTCTCATTAGCCATTCTAGTGGCTGGTTTAGTGGTTCTTGGCATCTTCCGCCTTAACCTAGGTATCGATTTCTCAAGCGGTACTCGTGTCCAAATTGAATCGAATCAAACATTAACAAAAGAAGAAGTGTCCAAATATCTAGATAGCATTGATTTTTCATCAGAAGATATCATACTCTCTGGTGAGAAAAGTAATACAGCAGTCATTCGCTATAAAGATGACCTTACACAAGCAGAAATTTTAGAATTTAAAAAAGAAGCTGGCGAAAAATATGGTCATGAACCAGCTGTAAGTACTGTATCGCCTACAGTTGGTAAGGAACTTGTAAAAAATGCGATTAAGGCTTTATCTCTTGCAGCAATAGGGATTATCATTTATGTAGCAGTTCGTTTTGAATGGCGCATGGGTATTGGTGCAATTGTTTCATTATTGCATGATGTATTCTTAATTGTTGCCGTCTTTAGCTTCATGCGTTTAGAAGTAGATATTACGTTTATTGCGGCTGTATTAACAATTGTTGGGTATTCCATCAATGATACGATTGTTACCTTTGACCGTATGCGGGAAAACTTAGATCGTTATGATACAATTAATGACCGTGAAGTATTGGCGAATATCGTGAATAAATCGCTACGCCAAACAATGGGTCGTTCGGTTAATACAGTATTAACTGTAATTATCGTTGTTGTAGCCCTATTAATTTTTGGTGCACCATCTATTCAAAACTTCTCTATCGCGTTATTGATTGGTTTGATTACAGGTATGTATTCTTCAATCTGTATCGCAGCTCAAATCTGGTACTCATTAAAAATTCGTGAAATGAAAAAATCAGATGGGAAGCTACGTAAAAAAGAGAAGAAACAATGGGGTACAGACGAGCCTACTGTATAATATAATGAGCAGAGAATGGAAAACATATGGTTTTCTAATCTCTGCTTTTTTCATGCAAAAAAACTGCTGCCTTTTATAAAAAGCAGCAGATTTTTCATATAGTATTTACAATTTAAATTGCTGGATTAAGCCTTGTAGCTGTTGCGCATTTTCACTTAATTCTTCTGCGACAGTATTTACCTGCTGCATGGTCGCAACTTGCTCGTCAACAGATTCTGCAATCATATGAGAATTCGTTGCTGATTCGTTAGAAACATTGGCAATTTCCGTGACAGAAGCTGCAACCTGCTCTGCACTAGCAGAGATTTCTTCAGATGTGGCAGAAATTTCTTCAATTTGCTCTGTGAATGCAGCAACAGCAGAGGTGATGGAGTAGAAAGCATCTCCAGCCTCATGAATTTTGGCTACACCATCCTTTACAGAAGCTAAACCATTATTTACTGATGCTGCAACATTTTGTGTATCTGTTAGAATTTCTTTTGTAATAGCAACGATTTGATTGGCAGATTGATTCGATTCCTCAGCAAGTTTTCGTACCTCATCCGCTACGACTGCAAAGCCTTTTCCATGTTCTCCTGCTCTTGCTGCTTCAATAGCTGCATTTAGTGCCAGTAAATTTGTTTGTTCTGAAATTGCTGTAATCACTGTTGTAATTTGCCCAATTTCTTCTGATTGCTTACTTAGTTTTTGCGTTAATGTTGCAATATCAGAAGTTGCTAGTGCGATCATATTCATCTGTTCTTTTGCTGTTGCAATCGTTGCACCACCTGTATGGGCAAGCTGAGTCAGATTTTCTGCATTGTGATGAAGACTTTGAGTCGCCTCCGCAATGCGTTGGACACCTGATGCAGTTTCATCCATTGCCACAGCACTTTGCTGAGAGGCACTAGCAGAAGAAGTGATATGTGTTACATTATTTTGAATTCGTTGAGCAATATTATCGGAAGTTGCAGTTACTTCTTCAGTGCTAGCAGAAAGCTCTTCTGAAACAGCCGATAAATGGGATGCACTATCTTGAATGTTAGTCATTAAACCAGCTAGATTTCGTTTTAATGTATTGACTGCATTGGCAAGTGTACCGATCTCATCTTTTGATTGATGGTCAAGCTCAGCAATTGTTAAATCACCTTGTGCTAATGTATCTGCTGCTCCAATAACCTTGCGTAGGGGCAGGATAATGGAGGCTTTGACCATATGCATAAAATATAATCCAATAATAATACTTGCAAGGAGAAGGCTAATAGCAATGATAATAGCGCGTGAAACGGTTTGATTAACAGATTGGTCAACATTTTGAAGCTGTTCATCGTGATAAGCTAATAATTCAGTTGTTAACTTAAAAATGTCCTTATTGTATTTTGTAACATCATTATTGATGATTGAGAGTGCTAGATCCGTGTTGCCACTATTAAACGCTTGTAAAGCTTTCTGTGAATTTGACAGTAACTCTTTTTGCAATTCCGTGATTTGCTGCATAATATTTTTTGTATAATCTGATCGAACAATAGTAGAAAGTTCATGAACTGTTTCAGGTAACAACTTTTCATAGCGCTCTAAATTGGCCTTAGCTGTTTCGTCCTTCTTATTTAAAATATAGGAGCGTAAAAATAAACCTTGAGAAGCAAGTTGTTGTTGGATTTTATCTGTTAATTGGATTTGCACCATCCGATGCTTTAATACTTCTTCTAAATCATTCTGAGTTGTTTTAAATTGAATAAATGATACGATGCTTGAGATAAAAAGTAAACATGTTAAGGAAATGAATCCTATATTTAATTTTTTGCGAACGGACATAAACTTCCTACTTTCTTTTATTATATGGAAAAAATTGATGTTCTGAAATTACTATAACTTGATATATTTACATGGTCAATAGTCAAGGAATTTTCAATCGTAGGAAATCTTATTCTCCAATAAGTTTTTATAGAAGGATAATATACCTACTTTTGATTCCTCTGATAAAATAGGAATTTCAACTTTTTTCGTCAGAATTGATTGACAATAGTATTGAATTGGCATAGAATTAAGGCTAACTTTTTGTTCGGTCAAGGTAGAAGATCTCGGGAGCGAGGTCAGCCACAGAACAGATGAGCTGAGTTTAGATGAGAATAGCTGAGAAATTGTTGAATAAGAGTAGTAGCCTAAGTGTGTAATAAAGAGAGTCAGTGGCTGGTGTAAACTGATTTACAGCTTATGTGAATGGACTTATGAGAGTCGCTTATAAAAAAGCGAACGTGATTCCCCACGTTATAGGGGTGCTTTCATGGTATGGTTTACCATAGCCATGATGTAAAGCACAAAAGTGAGAGCATATGCTCTAATATGAGGTGGCAACGCGGTCATAATCGTCCTCTGCAATTAGGAATAATCCTTTTTGCAGAGGGCTTTTTTATTTTCATTCAGCATTCGTCTAGACATTAGCTAAAGGAATCTTTGAAAAAGGAGCAAAATAGCTATGCAAATAACGAGTTCAAGAACAAAAATGAAAACGATCAATGGCGATTCTTTAACACCTATTTTGATTTTTAGGCGTTTACAGGGAAAACATAAATTTTTATTGGAAAGTTCTGCCCAACACGAAGGAGCTGGAAGATTTTCCTTCATTGGTGCTAATCCACGAAAAACATATAAAGGTGTGGGCCAAGAAATCCAAGAGGTTTCCTATAAAACAGGAAAAACATACGTGCATCAAGGGGAACTTTTTGTTCTTCTTAAACGCCTCATGCCACGTATTTCCAATACGACGCAATTTCCATTTTCAGGTGGTGCCGTTGGATATATAGGCTTTGGCGGTACAACGATGTTCGTAGATAAAAAAATAGAACTGCCTGATGCTTATTTTCATGTCTATGAAACGATTATTGTCTTCGATCATCAAACAGATGAAGTGACATTAATTCATACAAATATAGATGCAGAAAAGCAGGAACCTGATTTGGAAGAATTGGCTCAACAAATAGTAAACGGGCATATCAGTGACGAAGCATCTTATCGTTATCAACCGCTTGATACTACAACAAACGAATCATTTGCAACGGTTTTACAGACAATGCAAGCCAACCTACATGATGACATAACAAGGGTAGTTTTGCCGAACCGCCATGTAGTCAATTTTCAAGGTGATACGTTGGCTTTGTATCGACAGCTACGTAAAAAAAAGCCTGCAGCCTATATGTATTATATTGAATTTGAGGATCATGTTGTGTTAGGTACTTCTCCTGAAAGTCTAATCCGAGTAAAAGGTGAAAGCGTTATTGCGACTCCTACAGAGGGAACATATCCGCGAGGGGAAACAAAAAATGAAGAACTAGAAAATGAACGTAAATTATACAACCATGAAAGCATTAGGCAATCACATGCACTTCTTGTTAGGGCTATTCAGCAAGAATTACAGTCGGTTTGTTTCCGAGATTCTGTTCAGGTCATGGAGGCTATGCGTATCCAGCGGTCCAAAAAGGCACTGCACATGACGACTAGGGTAGAAGGAAAGCTTTTACCAATGCTTCATGCCCTGGATGTTTTAGCAGCAACCATATCCCCGCTTTCAGCAACGGAGCTTCCGCATGCAGCTGGTTATTTTGGTGCTCTCGGCTTTATTGGATTTAATGGCCATTTGGATTTTGCCTTAACAGGTCAATCTATTGTAGTTAAACAGGATACCATGCATTTGCAAGCAACAATAACTGTTACCAAATATACAAATGTGCAAAACGTTTTACATCAAGTGCAAGAGGAAGAACAGGCATTTTTACAGTTACTGGTGAGCAATGGGGGGCAAAACTAATGGAACGATTACAAGGGAAAGTACTGCAGGGAACACATCTCATGTACGAAGAAATGCTACAGGCAGCGCAATGGTTATTTCGGGATGATACTCCTAAAGAAGAAATAGCAAGCTTTTTAACAGCTTTAGCTGCGAAGGGAGAAACTGCACATGAAGTAGCCGCATTAGCAACTATTATGCGATCTTTTGCTCTTGATATAGCCGTAAAAGAAGGTAGCTATATGGATAATTGCGGTACAGGTGGAGATGGTCTTCATACTTTTAATATCAGTACAGCTTCTGCTTTCGTGTTAGCTGGGGCAGGTGTCAAAATTGCCAAGCATGGGAACCGTAAAATTTCTTCCTCCTCTGGTAGCTCAGATGTGCTAGAGGCACTAGGTATTCATACAGCTATTTCCATCCCACAAACAGCCCATTTGCTCGAGCGAGAGGGAATCGCTTTTATTTATGCACCGAATGTTCATCCGAAATTAAAGAGAATTGGTGAAGTTCGCCGTTCATTAGGAAAACCGACAATCTTTAATCTTGTTGGTCCTTTAACAAATCCGGTCCCATTATCCACACAATTTACAGGCATTAATCGACCGAATTTTGTCATGGAATATGCCTCAGTCTTACAAATGCTTGGACGTGAGCGGGCCATTGTCGTCTCAGGACCACAAGGCTTAGACGAGGCTTCATTAGCAGGTCAAAATACATTGGTTTTAGTAGATAAAGGAGATCTAATTCCCTTTTCCCTAAATGCAGAAGATGTCGGTCTTCAAATGGCCCCTTTAGAGGCCATCCGTGGTGGCAATGCAGATGAAAATGCGGTGATTATGCAAAAAATATTGGCTGGGGAACGGAGTCCTTATTTAGATACAGTACTATTAAATGCTGGCATCGGCTTATTTGGCTATGGTCAAGCGGAAACCATCAAAGAGGGTGTAGCCATGGCAAAGGAAAGTATTTTTAGCGGGAGAGCACAACAAAAATTAGAGGCGGTTGTAACATATAGCATGCAAATTAAAGAAGTGGAGGTAGGGTAATGAATATACTCAATAAAATATTACTGCAAAAAAAGATTGAGGTAGGTGCTTTATTAGAGCAGCCAGATCCTTTAGCAAACTTTACAGAAACGCCACGTCGCTCGTTCATTGAATCATTGTGTCAAGCTCATACACTGCAAATCATCGCGGAAATGAAGCGTGCTTCCCCTTCAAAAGGGTTAATAGCTGGCGGAGCAGACCCAGTTGCTCAAGC
Source organism: Lysinibacillus sp. GW823-FHT02G10 (assembly GCF_058797135.1). NCBI lineage: Bacteria > Bacillati > Bacillota > Bacilli > Caryophanales > Bacillaceae > Lysinibacillus > Lysinibacillus sp. GW823-FHT02G10. Next base: position 167,101 of record NZ_JBXAJI010000002.1, on the reverse strand, counting down.
AAAAGTCTATGCACTAGCAGGAGCAGCAGCTATTTCGGTCTTAACAGACAAGGAATTTTTTAAAGGCTCCTTTGAAGATTTAGCAGCAGTTGCTGCTGCTGTAGATACCCCACTTCTTTGTAAGGATTTTATGATTGATCGAGTGCAGATTCGATTTGCCAAGGCGGCAGGTGCATCCATTATTTTATTAATTGTGGCAGCCTTAACAGACGATGCCTTACGTGATTTATATAGCTATGCAACGGGCTTAGGCCTAGAGGTTTTAGTGGAAGTACACGATTGTGAAGAGCTTGAACGCGCTCTTGCGGTAGATGCAAAGTTAATTGGCGTTAATAATCGTGATTTACGTACCTTTGAAGTAAGCCTAGAGCGTACCAGAGAAATTGCTAATGTGTTTCCATTTGATGAGAATCGAGTATTAATTAGTGAGAGCGGTATATGGACGCAGGACGATGCGAAGCTAGTAGCATCGATGGGGGCTAGTGGTGTCCTGGTAGGTGAAGCTTTAATGAGGAGTGGAGATGCGGGGCAAGCACTACGAGATTTGCAAGTAAGTAAAGAGGGGGCATCGGTATGACAAAGGTCAAAATTTGTGGTCTACAGGAGCAAGAACATGTCAAAACAGCTGTTCATGCTGGTGCAGATGCTATAGGGTTTGTTTTTGCACCGAGTAAACGCCGTGTATCCATTGAGCAAGCCCAACAGTTAGCGAAGCATGTACCACAAGGTGTTTTAAAAATAGGTGTCTTTGTGAATCCAACGTCAGCCGAATTAAAGGAAGCAGTAGAGCGAGTGCCCTTAGATTATGTGCAATATCATGGGGAGGAAACGCCAGCATTTATTCAGGAGCAAGGTTATCCCGCCATAAAGGCATTATCGATACGAGAAAAAGAGGATGTTCAAGCGGCTGCCGACTATCAGGTAGATTATTATTTATTTGACGCGCCTGGTACAGAGTTTAAAGGCGGGAGTGGTCACACTTTTGATTGGACACTCCTTGAGCAAGTAGGGATTCCCAAAGAAAAATTACTATTAGCGGGTGGTCTCAATGTAGACAATATTGAAGCGGCTATTACGGATGTAGGGCCTTTTATGGTGGATGTTTCAAGTGGTGTAGAAACAGATGGAAGCAAGGATTCTACCAAAATACAAGCTTTTTTACAGGCAGTAAAGAGGGGGAGCAGATGATGGGAATATCAATAGCAAATAGTGTACCGACAAAAGAAGGGCGTTTTGGACAATTTGGTGGTCGGTTTGTGCCAGAAACATTAATGACAGCCTTGCTTGAATTAGAAGCTGCTTATGAGCAAGCATTACTAGACCCTGCATTTACAGAGGAGCTGTCCTATTATTTAGAAGACTATGTTGGCCGCGAAACACCGCTCTATTACGCAGAAAATTTAACGAAGGCGCTAGATGGAGCAAAGATTTATTTAAAGCGTGAAGATTTAAACCATACAGGTGCACATAAAATTAATAATGCGATTGGGCAAGCACTTCTAGCCAAACGCATGGGTAAAAAGAAAATCGTTGCTGAAACAGGAGCTGGGCAGCATGGTGTGGCAACAGCTACTGCATGTGCATTATTAAATCTAGAATGTGTTGTATTTATGGGAGCAGAAGATATAAAACGTCAGCAGTTAAATGTCTTTCGTATGGAGTTGCTTGGCACAAAGGTTCAATCGGTGGAAAGTGGTTCTAAAACATTAAAGGATGCTGTGAACGCTGCCCTACGTTACTGGGTGACAAATGTTGAGGATACCCACTATATTTTAGGCTCTGCCTTAGGTCCTCACCCATTCCCAAAAATTGTTCGGGACTTTCAGCGTGTCATTGGAGTAGAAACAAGAAGGCAAATCGTGCAAAAAGAGGGGCGTTTACCTGATGCAGTTGTTGCCTGTATTGGAGGTGGCAGTAACGCAATCGGTATGTTTCACCCATTCGTTGATGATGAATCAGTTGCCTTATACGGTGTTGAAGCAGCAGGAAGTGGTCTTGAAACTGGGAAGCATGCTGCGGCCATCGCAGGTGGACAATTAGGTGTATTACATGGCGCCTATATGTATTTATTACAGGATGAAAACGGCTTTGTCCAAGAAGCACATTCTATTTCAGCTGGGTTAGATTATCCAGGGAAAGGACCAGAGCATTGTTATTTACATGATATTGGTCGAGCTCAATTTGACTCCATCACAGATGCTGAAGCACTGGAGGCACTACAATTATTAAGCCGAACAGAAGGGATACTGCCTGCACTTGAAAGTTCTCATGCTATTGCTTATACGGCAAAACTTGCAAAGACCATGGCAAAAGATCAGATCATTGTTGTGTGCTTATCTGGTCGAGGAGATAAAGATGTTCACACAGTTCGAGCAGCACTAGGAGGGGATGTAAAATGACAACTTTACAGCAAGCGATCGATTTGGCAAAAGCTGAAGGTCATAAAGCTTTCATACCTTATATCATGGCAGGTGACGGAGGGCTAGAGACCATTAAGCCAACTATTTTAAAACTGCAGCAATTAGAGGTAACAGCTATTGAAGTAGGGATTCCTTTTACAGATCCTGTTGCCGATGGTCCAACAATCGAACGAGCAGGAGAACGTGCACTCAAATCTGGTGTGACATTAAGAAAAGTGTTGCAAACACTCGCGTCATTTAGAGATGAAATAACAGTGCCTCTCGTAGTCATGACTTATTTCAATCCAGTATTAGCATATGGCTTAAAGTCTTTTGCGCAAGCCTGTGTAGCTGGAGGAGTTAAGGGATTAATTGTACCAGATGTCCCATTGGAAGAGAGCGAGTTGTTACGTGATGCATTAAATCCATATGGCATTGATGTGGTACAGCTTATCTCATTGACAAGCCCTCCAGAGCGTATAGCACGCATCACAGCAGCTAGTCAGGGTTTTGTTTATGCAGTGACCGTTAATGGGATCACAGGAGCAAGATCGCGTTTTGCCGATAATTTAGAACAGCATTTTGCAAGCTTACGTCAAGCAAGTCCAATCCCTGTGCTTGCAGGCTTTGGTATTTCAACACCAGAGCAAGTGAAAAAGATGGGGGCTTTGGGAGATGGTGTAATTGTCGGTAGTGCCATTGTGACGGCATTGCATCAAGGAGATTTGGCAACGGTGGAAGCATTAGTAGCCGCCTCGAAAGGTATGTTAGAAAAGTCTACTCTTTAGAAGAGTAGGCTTTTTTGATGATGAAAGAAATGGAAAAGTGACGAATAGAAATTAAAAATCGATGGATAAAACTATCAATCTAACGGATAGTGCGCAACCTATAGAAATTCGGTATAATAGCTTTCGTAAGGAAGTGAGCAGATGATTCTATCGAAAAAAAGATGGCAGGTGGAGCGTCCTGACGCAACACTTGTACAAGCATTACAAAATGACTTACAACTTTCTGCGATTGCAGCAAAAATTTTAGCAGCACGAGGCTGCGAAACAACGGCTGAGGCAGAAAGCTTATTAAATATGACTGAGGCAAATATCCATGACCCATTTCTTATGCATGGTATGGCTGAAGCGGTAGCACGAATTGAACAAGCACTAGAAAATGGTGAGAAAATTTTAGTGTATGGTGATTATGATGCGGATGGTGTGACAAGCACAACCGTTATGTTACATGTTTTACTAGATCTTGGAGCAGACGTCTCCTTTAAAATTCCGAATCGTTTTATCCATGGCTATGGTCCGCATGAAGCCCTATTTCGGGAGGCCTATGAAGATGGTGTACAGTTAATCATTACAGTGGATAATGGTATATCTGGTATTGAGCCTATTCGAGTAGCAAAGGAGCTTGGTATGGATGTCATTGTGACAGATCACCATGAGCCAGGTGAGGAGCTACCACCAGCAGATATTATTCTTCATCCCCGAATACCAGAAGGGCAATATCCATTTGGCGAGCTAGCAGGAGTAGGGGTAGCCTTTAAGCTGGCACATGCTCTTTATGGTGAACTACCAAGCCATCTAATAGAATTTGTGGCGATTGGCACTGTAGCAGATTTGGTTCCGTTGGTGGATGAAAATCGCTATCTCGTGAAGAGGGGCATACAAGAAATGCGTCGTTCCCTTAGTCCATGGGTACAAGCGATGTGTGACATAGCCAGTACAGAGCAGACGAAAATTACAGAAGAAACGATTGGCTTTTATTTTGGTCCACGATTGAATGCTGTTGGTCGTCTAGGTGAAGCAGCTCCTGGTGTTGAATTATTAATGGCGGAGGATAATGCTAAAGCAACCGCATTGGCAAAAAAGCTAAATGCCTGCAATACCGAGCGCAAAGATATTGTGAAAAGTATTACAGATGAAGCCATCGCACTGATTGAAGCAGATGAAAAAATCGGCAATTCCTTAGTTCTTGTTGTTGCTGGCGAGGGCTGGAACGCAGGTGTTGTAGGAATTGTAGCCTCACGTCTCGTTGAACTGTATTACCGTCCAACGATTGTGCTGTCACTCGATCCCGAAAAGGGCATAGCAAAAGGTTCTGCTCGAAGTATTGAAGGTTTTCATCTATATAATGAACTAGCTAAAAATCGAGATATTTTACCGCATTTTGGTGGACATCCTATGGCTGCAGGTATGACCTTATCATTAGAGCATGTAGATGAACTGCGTACTCGCTTAGATGCTCAGGCAAGAGCTTGTTTGACAGAGGAGCAATTAACACCTGTAGTGCATATTGATATACCGCTCAGCATAGACGAAATTTCAGCGGATGCTATTGAGGAAATTTCAACACTAGGACCATTTGGCACAGATTTCCCTAAGCCTGTGTATGTGCTGGAGGATGTAGAAATCACCTCCATGCGTAAAATTGGAGCGGGCGAGAATCATATTAAAATGGAAATAACAAACGGCTATGATAAATTGGATAGTGTTGGTTTTAACAAAGGGCATTTACATGATGAATTAACGTATGGCATCAAAGTTTCCTTTATAGGCGATTTGCAAATTAACGAATGGCAGGGACGTAAAAAAGCCCAATTTATGATCGAGGATGTCCAAACTACAGAATGGCAGTTATTTGATATTCGTGGTATCCGTCAAACAGCTCGATGGCTGAATACGGTACCGAAGGACGTGGCCCGGTTTATCGCCTTTCGTCCAGAAACGATGACCTATTATCAATCATTAATCGGTGCACCTATTACACTGGTTGACCCAGCCCTTTCAAATATTGAACAAAGTGATTACATCGTGCTCTTAGACTTGCCACACAATGTTCAAAAGCTAGAGGACGTTTTACAGAAGACAGCCCCTTCACGTATTTATGCTCATTTTTATATGCCTGACTCGCAATACTTCAGTGGTCTACCTACTCGTGAGCAATTTGCTTGGTATTATAAGTTCTTGAAAAATCGACCAGCCTTTCCGCTTGATATGCATATCGCAGATTTAGCGAAGCATACGGGGTGGCCATTAGATACACTAAAATTTATGACACAGGTGTTTTTTGAGCTTGATTTTGTTAAAATGGAGAGTGGACTGACGACTGTCAACGTGAATGCTCCAAAACAAGCACTAACAGAGGCACCGTCTTACAAACAACGTTCAGAACAGATTGAAATGGAGCAAAAGCTTGTCTATGCTCCTTATATAGAATTAAAACAATGGTTTGATGAACGTTTAACATCAGCGGACGAATAACGTTTCGTAGGAGGAGCAATAACATGGATTTAAAGCAATACGTTACAACGGTTGAAAATTGGCCGAAAGAGGGCATTACCTTCAGAGATATTACAACAATTATGGATAATGGTCCTGCATACAAATATGCAACAGACCAAATCGTAGAATATGCAAAAGAAGTGGGCGCTGAAATTATTGTTGGCCCTGAGGCACGTGGTTTTATTATCGGTTGTCCAGTTGCCTATGCACTTGAAATCGGCTTTGCCCCTGTTCGTAAACCTGGTAAATTACCACGTGAGGTAATTAGTGCAGACTACGGTCTTGAATATGGTAAAGATACGTTAACAATGCATCATGATGCAATTAAGCCTGGTCAAAAAGTTTTAATCTGTGATGATTTACTAGCGACTGGTGGTACAGTTGAAGCAACGGTTCGTTTAGTAGAACAATTAGGTGGTCAGGTAGTAGGCTGTGCATTCCTGATTGAACTTCTAGAATTAAATGGTCGCGAAAAGCTTGGCGATTTAAATATTAAAACACTTATTCAATATTAAGAGCATGGCAAAAAGCGCCCTATACTGTGGGCGCTTTTTTTATACTTCGTCATAGGCTTGAATAATTTTTTGCATTGTTCGCAAGGTATCGTAGAAATCTGCGTATTTTTCGGTTCCAATATCCTCGATAATTCTATCTTGAATGCCTTGCCAAATAGGTGCTGCTTCATGCAGCTTTTCTAAACCTTTTTCAGTGAGCTTTATTTTTTTGGTACGAGCATCATTGATATCTCGCTTTAACTCAACATAGCCATGTTGCTTTAATAGATTAATATTACGTGTTATAGTGGTTTGATCCAGTTGTAAAATTTCACCTAAACGGCTGATTGAGACAGCTTGTTGAAGGTCGATATGTGCAAGCATTGAATATTGTGTAACTTTTAAACCTGTAGGCTGTAGCAGCTTATCATATAATTGTGTGACAACCCTTGTTTTTTTTCTAAGGTTTGCACAAACACAAATTTGTGTATAATCAATATTTTTAAGTTGATTCTTCATCGACAGTACTCCTTTAAGGGGATTCTACTAATTATAAGTATACACCCAATAACTAGAAATTACTTCTTGACAGCTTTATGAACGATTACTATGATTATACATGTATATACATATAAATGAAATAAGCAGACTTAAACATGTATATACATGTTTTGTAGTCTATCAAAGAAAAGAAGGTGTTGAGGTGAAGCGTGTTCATTATAGTTGGTTTATTTTAATCGTCACATTTTTCTCGATAATTGTCGCAGGAATTACAATGTCATCATCTGGCGTGTTTATCGACCCTCTTGAAAAAGAATTTCACTGGGATCGTTCAACCATTGCTTTAGCCTTTGCTGTAAGTTTGTTTTTATATGGCATATCTGGACCATTTATGGCTGCATTACTTGAAGTCATTGGCTTAAAGAAAATGATGCTAGGTGCTATGGCAACTTTAGTATTAGGAATGACTTTAACATTTTTGATGAGTGAATCCTGGCAGCTAATCGTTATTTGGGGGGGCATTATTGGTCTTGGAGCAAGTCTTTTTTTAACTGTCCTTAGCCCATATGTTGCGAATCATTGGTTTGTAAAACGCAGAGGATTAGCGGTTGGTATTTTAACGGCAAGTACAGCCACGGGCCAGTTAATTTTATTACCAGTTCTAGCTATCATTATTGAACACTATTCTTGGCGATGGGCTATCACATTAATGCTACTCCTTAGTATCATAATGTTTTTCATGATTGCGCTTTTTATAAAAAATAGACCTCAGGATATGGGGTTAACTCCTTATGGACAAGAGGAGGCTATAGAGGAACAACAAATACAGCAAAAGAAGAATCCAATAGCTATGGCTTTTAAAGGTTTATTTGAGGCAATTAAGATTAAAGCATTTTGGCTCTTAGCAGGTAGCTTTTTTATTTGTGGGCTATCGACAAGCGGATTAATTGGTACTCATTTTGTTTCTTATTGTATTAGCTTTGGCGTTCCTTTAGTCACTGCCGCATCATTCCTTTCTTTTATGGGCATTTTTAATTTATTAGGCACAACTGCGTCAGGCTGGTTGTCTGATCGCTTCGATAATCGGTGGTTATTGTTTTGGTATTACCTGTTAAGAGGCGCATCTCTATTATTGCTCCCTTATGCACTTGCACAAGGATCATTTGTTTTATTAACGATTTTCACGATCTTTTACGGACTAGATTGGATTGCTACAGTGCCACCAACCATCAGTATTACACGACAAATTTTTGGTATGCAAAAAAGCAGTATTATCTATGGGTGGATATTTGCTTCCCATCAAGCAGGAGCGGCGGTTGCAGCGTATGGTGGAGGGTTAATTTATAAATTTTTTAACTCTTATACATGGGCTTTTTTTCTTGCAGGAATGTTTTGTGCAATGGCCAGTTTATTCGTCATCATTGTTAAAAAACAAACACCTCAGCAAGCATAAACAAAAAAGTTGAACCTCAGTAAGATGAGGTTCAACTTTTTTAATAAAGAATCTTTTGACATAACGCAAACAAAAGTTTATAATATAAACAAATATAATAAAAGGTGATGCTATGAATGAAAGAGAACAGGCGGTGCTTGCTTTAATTCGCCAGAATCCGTTTATGTCTCAGCAAGAAATGGCAGATGCAATGAATCTGTCGCGTCCTGTGCTTGCTAATTTAGTGTCTAGTTTAACGAAGCAAGGAAAAATTGTAGGTCGTGCTTATATATTACCCGAAGAAAATGAAATTATTTGCATCGGTGGCGCTAATTTAGACCGCAAATTCCATGTCAAGGGCAATGTTCAATTTGGAACATCTAACCCTGCCAGTTCTTCCTTTAGTGTAGGTGGCGTTGGTCGAAATATTGCTGAAAACTTAGGCAGATTAAACCACCAAGTGACGTTACTGACAACGGCAGGTAAGGATGCTGATTGGCAAGTGATCCAAGAGGCTTCGGAATCCTTTATGAATCTACGTTATGTAGAGCAGCTTGCAGAGGCTTCCACAGGTTCTTATACTGCCATCATGGATGAACAGGGTGAGCTAGCACTAGCTGTAGCAAATATGGAAGTTTACGACCTTCTGTTACCGAGCTTGTTGAAAAAACATGAAACAATGCTTGTAAACGCAGGCTGTTTTATTTTGGATTTAAACTGTCCAAAAGAAACAGTGGCGTATATCCAGCAAGTAGCCCTTGCTCGTGATATTCCACTTGTCATTGTGCCAGTATCTTCGCCAAAAATGAATCGACTACCTGAAACATTACAAGGCGTAACTTGGTTTATTTGTAACACAGATGAAGCGGAAACGATTGTTGGACATAAAATTGAAAACGCTACCCATTATGAAAAAGCTTTACAACAGCTCCTACAATTAGGTGCGGAGCATGTCATTATCACGGCTGGTAGCAAGGGCGTTTATGCAGCATCTACAACGATTGCCCCTTGTCATGTTGCCGCTAAAGTGATTGACAAAATTGAAGATGTGACAGGAGCAGGAGATGCCTTTGTCAGCGCTGTTATTCACAGTTGGCTGACTGGACAATCTTTTGAGACATGTATTGATGCTGGATTAACCAATGCAAAAAATACATTGGCATCTCCTTATACAGTAAGACCTGAATTATCAGTAGATTTGTTGAAAAATGAAATGGAGGAATAACAACATGAAAGAATTCATCGTATTATCAGAAGAAGTAAAAGCAGGACAAGCAAAAGGTCTACCAATCGTTGCGTTAGAATCAACAATTATTTCACACGGTATGCCATACCCACAAAACGTGCAAACTGCGCGTGAAGTTGAGCAAATTATTCGCGATAATGGTGCAGTCCCAGCAACAATTGCATTAATTGATGGAAAAATTAAAATTGGTCTATCAGATGAAGAACTAGAAATGTTCGGTAATGCTCAAGGTGTTGCAAAAGCTTCACGTCGTGACTTAGGCTACTTACTAGCAACGAAAAAATTAGGTGCTACAACAGTTGCAGCGACAATGATCTGTGCAGAGCTTGCAGGTATTGAAATCTTTGTTACAGGTGGTATTGGTGGTGTACACCGTGGTGCGGAAACAACAATGGATGTCTCTGCTGATTTAGAAGAATTAGCACAAACAAATGTTGCCGTTATCTGTGCGGGTGCAAAATCTATTTTAGACATCGGTCTTACATTAGAATATCTTGAAACAAAAGGTGTGCCAGTGGTTGGTTATGGTACGAATGAATTACCAGCATTCTACACACGTCAAAGTGGATTCGATGTAAACTTCCAATTAGATACGCCAGAAGAAATTGCAGCAATGCTATCTGCGAAATGGCAATTAGGCTTAAAAGGTGGCGCTGTCATCGCAAATCCAATTCCTGAGTCTGAAGCATTAGAGCATGCATTTATTACAAACATTATTGAAAAAGCTTTAGTTGAAGCTGAAGAGAATGGCATTCAAGGTAAAAATGTTACACCATTCTTACTTGGCAAAGTTAAAGAATTAACAGAAGGTAAAAGTCTTGATGCCAACATTGCATTAGTGAAAAACAATGCAGTAGTCGGCGCGAAAATTGCTGTAGCTTACAATCAATTACATTAATCAATTTGTCGAAACAAGGACTCTTTGTGACGTGAAGTCGCAGAGGGTCTTTTTTATTAAAAAGAAGAATATTTTTTCCATTTTTCGAACTGTTCACGAGATTAACTAAACTAAATGATACAGTCTCTTTACAATAGACCACAATATTTTATACAATTAAGTTTATATCTAATCTGAAAAATTTGACGAGCAAGGTGGACATGTTATGGCGAAAGAGCAAATTTTGACTCCTGAGGACGTTTTTGAGTTAGTCAAATCCTACATGAATGATGAAAATGTCGCATTCGTGAAAAAAGCATATGAATTAGCAAGGGATGCCCATATTGAGCAATTCCGTAGCTCTGGTGAACCGTATATTATTCACCCAGTACAAGTAGCAGGTATTCTAGCTGAATTACAAATGGACCCAGAAACTGTAGCGGCAGGTTTTTTACATGATGTTGTCGAAGATACGGATTTTACACGGGATGATTTGGTACGTGAATTTGGCGAAGAGGTGGCCGTGCTTGTTGATGGTGTTACCAAACTAGGGAAAATTAAATATTTATCTAAAGAGGCGCAGCAGGCAGAAAATCATCGGAAAATGTTTGTGGCTATGGCGCAAGATATTCGTGTCATCCTCATTAAGCTAGCAGACCGTCTTCATAATATGCGTACGTTAAAGCATTTACCTGCTGAAAAGCAACGACGCATTTCAAAAGAGACGCTCGAGATTTTTGCACCACTTGCTCATCGTCTTGGAATTTCGACTGTAAAATGGGAGCTTGAAGATACAGCACTGCGCTATTTAAACCCACAACAATATTATCGTATTGTCAGTCTGATGAAGAAAAAACGTGATGAACGTGAAGCTTATTTAGAAAATGTGATGGCTGAGATGAAATCACAACTGAATGAGGTTGAAATTGACGCAGATGTCTATGGTCGACCAAAACATATTTACAGTATCTATCGAAAAATGGTGTTACAAAAGAAACAGTTTAATGAAATTTATGATTTATTAGCCATTCGTGTTCTTGTCGATAGTATTAAAGATTGCTATGCCGTATTAGGGATTGTGCATACACTTTGGAAACCAATGCCAGGACGCTTTAAAGACTATATTGCTATGCCAAAACAAAACCTGTACCAGTCCCTACACACGACTGTTATTGGACCATATGGTGATCCGTTGGAGGTACAGATTCGTACAAAGGAAATGCACAAAATTGCAGAGTACGGGATTGCGGCGCACTGGGCATATAAAGAAGGCAAAAACGTTGATCATCAAAAGCAGAATGTTGACCAAAAATTAACGTGGTTCCGTGAAATTTTAGAATTTCAAAATGAATCTTCCAACGCAGAAGAATTTATGGAATCCTTAAAATTTGATTTATTTTCTGATATGGTTTATGTCTTTACACCTGAAGGTGATGTCATTGAATTGCCAGCAGGTTCTGTTCCTATTGATTTTGCCTACCGTGTTCATTCCGAAGTGGGAAATCGTACGATTGGAGCGAAAATCAATGGGAAGATGGTACCGCTTGATACACCATTAAAAACGGGCGATATCATTGAAATTTTAACTTCTAAACAATCCTTTGGTCCGAGTCGCGATTGGCTAAAAATAGCTCAATCCTCGCAGGCGAAGAATAAGATAAAGCAATTCTTTAAACGACACCTGCGTGAAGAAAATATTGTCAAAGGTAAAGAAATGATAGAAAAAGAAATCCGTGCTCAGGATTTCGATTTAAAGGAAACGATGTCCTCCGAAAACCTAAAACGGGTATGTGACAAATTTAACTATACGAATGAAGAAGATTTGTATGCTGCAGTTGGTGTGAATGGTATTACTGCGCAACAGGTCGTAAATCGTTTAGCTGAAAAACGTCGTAAAGAACGTGAGCAGGAAGAAGCACTAGAGAAAATTGAACAAAAAATGAAAAATCCAATTCCACAAAAACGTACGGAATCGGGTGTTATTGTAAAGGGTATTGATAATATGCTCATTCGACTTTCTCGCTGCTGTACGCCCGTTCCTGGTGATGATATTGTAGGTTTTATTACGAAGGGTAGAGGTGTTTCTGTCCATCGTGAGGACTGTCCAAATATTCAAATTGAGGATGAGCAGGAGCGCTTAATTGAAGTAGAATGGGAGCATGGTGTCATTCCTGAGAAAAAGGAATACCCTGTTGATATTGAAGTTTCAGCTTTTGATAGACCTGGCATTTTAAATGAAATCATGCAAATTGTTAGTGAAACGAAAACGAATATTTTAGCAGTAAGTGGTCGTGCTGACCGTGATAAAATGGCAACAATTCATTTAACAATTTCTATTTCGAATATTTCACATTTGCATAAAGTAGTTGAGCGAATTAAACAAACACCTGATATTTATTCGGTGCAACGTGTCATTAACTAATTGATAGGCAATATAGAATTGGGGTTTAGTACATGAAAGTAGTATTACAGCGCAGTAAAGCTGCCTCTGTAACAGTGGACGGAACTGTTACAGGAGCCATTGATCACGGCTATGTTCTTTTAGTGGGAATCACACATGAAGACACACAAGAGGATGTTGCCTATTTAGCAAAAAAAGTAGCCAATTTACGTCTCTGGGAAGATGCAGATGGAAAAATGAATCATTCGATCTTAGAGCATGGGGGCGCTATTTTATCCGTCTCACAATTTACATTGTATGGGGATGCAAAAAAAGGGAATCGTCCAAGTTTTATCAATGCAGCTAGACCAGAAGCAGCTGAGCCACTGTGGGAGGCTTTTAATCAAGCTTTACGCGAGCAGGGCTTACATGTGGAAACAGGTATTTTTGGTGCCATGATGGATGTAGCACTAATTAATGATGGTCCAGTCACAATTCTTCTAGAGTCAAAATAATGGAACATTTCCTATAATTCCTTCATATACTAAAGAGTATGGTTAGTTTTATAGGAAGGAGTGTCTTAAACATGACGCAGACGAGAAGTATAACAAATCCATATTTATACGAAACTCTTAACATGATGATTGGTCAGGCAGTAGTTGTTCAAACAGAAAAAAATATTCAACAAGGTATTTTATTATCCATACTACCTGACCATATGGTTCTTGAGATAAATCGTACGCCTTTCTTCATTCGGATGGAGGAAATTGTATGGGTTACATTGGAAACTACAAAAAAATGAGAAAGTATGAACCTTCAAATCATAATAAATGATAGAAGGTTTTTTTATTTGTTTAGGGCAAATAAAAATACCTAACTAGCAAATTTATTTCGAAGAGATAAAAACTATTAAAACAGTTGCTACTCTTTGAATATTATTTTTTTAAAAAAATATAAACGATATGTAAGAAAGTCCATTTGATTCATCATGGATAGCTAACCTACAATTTTCCATTCTACTTACAACCTTTGATGTCTTTCATCCCACTAATAAGGGGATCTTTATGAAGTTCATGAATAAAAAGCATTTAAAGACAATCCATACAAACTTTATCATTTCTAACACCGCCGCATATTGCTCCTGCCTTAATAAAAAACAATTCGTCATATAAGATAAAATTATTATTTTGGAAAACAAAAAATAACGTTGAAAATGCCCATTATTATTTGAGTATGTGTATAAAATTTTCCATGTTTATAGAAGAGGAACAAGAGGTTTAATTAGGAAAGATAGCGTGTGCTTTCAGAAATAATAGAAAATTAATACTTTACAATAAATTTAAACTCATGTATATTTATTTTCAATTAGCGACAAATAGCGACAATATACTGCTAATGTCTAAATCAGAAAAAGGAGCGCGATTTAATGGAAAATGAACAGGGGGTCAAGAAGAAAAGCTGGTTGAAAGTACCTCATACATATACGATTATTTTTGCTATTATTTTTTTAGCAGGTATTGCAAGCTATATTATACCAGCGGGTGAGTTTGAACGTGTAGAGGATGAAGAAGGGCGAATGCTCGTTGTAGATGGAAGCTATCATCATATTGAGAGTGAGCCAGTTTCCTTTTTTGAAATGTTTACAGCGGTTCCAATGGGTCTCGAAAAAGGGGCTCAAATTATTTTCTACATTTTTTTAGTCAGTGGTGTATTTGGTATTATTCGTTCTACAGGTGCTATTGAGGCTGGTGTTTATAAAGGAGTAAAAGCTTTAGAGGGCAGAGAGAAATTACTGATTCCTTTATCGATGATTTTATTCTCTGTTGGTGGTTTTACAATGGGGATGGCGGAAGAAACTATTATTTTCGTACCAATTGGTGTGGCCATTGCACGCGCGATGGGCTTTGATGCTGTAACAGGAACAGCCATGATTACACTTGGTGCCGCCAGTGGATTTTTTGGAGGAATGCTTAATCCCTTTACGGTAGGTGTAGCACAATCATTAGCGGATGTACCATTATTCTCAGGGATTGGCTTCCGTGCTGTTGTCTATGTTTTTGTATTAAGTTTTGCTATTTTCTATGTATCTCGCTATGCTTTTAAGGTGAAAAAGAATCCTCAAGCAAGCGTTATTTACGATATTGAGCAAAAAGCTAAATCCAATGTTTCAGCGATTGACATCCCTGCATTAACAGGCAAGCATAAATTCGTATTTATTGTCATGGCTTGTGGGATTGGCTTTAATATTTATGGTGTCTTTAACTGGGGCTGGTTCTTAACGCAGCTAACTGCATCCTTTTTAATTATGGGGTTAATTGCAGGGTTAATTGGTGGTTTAAAACCTGCTACTATCTTTGATTCCTTTATTGAGGGAGCCAAGGCCGTAACATTTGGTGCTTTAATTGTAGGTTTTGCCCGTGCTATTACAGTTGTTTTAGAGCAGGGGAAAATTATTGATACAATCGTTTATGCAGCATCAGAAACAATTGGACATTTGCCACATGCTATCAGTGCAATCGGCATGTTATTTATCCAAGCTCTTTTGAATTTATTTATTTCATCTGGTAGTGGACAGGCAGCTGCAACAATGCCGATTATGATTCCAATCACTGATTTACTAGGATTAGAGCGACAAGTGGCTGTTTTAGCCTTCCAATATGGGGATTCCTTAACGAACTCTATTATTCCTACTTCGTCTGCATTAATGGCGTATTTAGCTGTTGCAGGTATCCCATATGAAAAGTGGATTAAGTTTATCTGGAAGATGATTCTTGGGTGGGCATTGATTGCCTGTCTGGCGCTAATTGCTGCGGTAGCATTAGGAATATCTTAAAATATAAAAAAGCTGTGGATGTTATCATCATCCGCAGCTTTTTTTTGCTTATTCATCTTGTTCATTAAAGTAGTTGAGAATTCCCTGATAAATACCAAGAGTCGCTTGTTCACGGAATTTAGCTGTTGTAATGACGCGCTCCTCACTGGAATTACTTAAAAAGCCTAACTCAATAAGGACGGCCTTTTGACGATTCTCTCGTAAAACTAAATAATTTCCTTGTTGTGTACCACGGTCTCTTAAATCTAGTTTACTGGAAAGACCATCATGAATTGCTTCAGCAAGCCCTTTTTGATTGCTATTCATATAATAGGATGTGAAGCCGTTAATGGAGCTATCATCTGTCGCATCATAATGAAGGCTAATAAAGGCATCTGCCTCATATTGATGGGCAATCGATACACGCTTACGCAATGCCACATATTCATCCGATTCTCTCGTCATGACAACGTTTGCGCCAGCAGCACTTAACTTGGAAGCAAGCAAAGTAGCCGTTTTTAAAGTAATGCCCTTTTCCTCTGTACCTCGTTGACCAGTTGTGCCATGATCATTTCCACCGTGACCAGCATCAACAACTATCGTTAATCCAGTTAAAGTACCTTTTTTGCGAGGCTCTTCCTTTTCTTTCTGTGGACTTGTCGCTTTATTGGAACTTGTTGTGACCACCCAGTTCGCGACAAAAGCTTTTTTTTCGTCGTCTATTTGTATTTCATAAAAATCATTTTTAACGCCTACTATCGGGTAATTTACACCAGCATCTACACGTTCAACCACTTCTGCTGCTGTTGAGGCATCCGTTCGTAGGTTTGTCCCATTATAAATAATCGTAACAGACTCTAACTCTTTGGAAGTTGATGTTTTTGAGGTACTTTTTACTTTATTAGAGAATGTACCGTAAAAACTATAGACCCAACCTACTTTTTTATCATTGTACTGAATTTGTACCCAATTATGCTCATGTGCGAGGACTTTAAAGGCTTGTCCTTTTGTTGCTGTGCCGATTTTTTTAGCATTCAAATCTGGCTTCTTACGAACATTAAGGGTGTCCACTAAAATGGTGAAGGTTGTATCTTTGTTAGCGGGTGCCGTGGTTGTAGTGGTTACTTCTACAGCATCTTCTTTGGGTTCTGTTTCTTTTTTAGGGTTATCGTTGATCGTGACATAATCCTTCGACACCCATCCTGTTAGTCCATTCCAATCGATTTTTGCCCATTCTCCATTTTCTTCAACGAGGTTTGCTTGGTTACCAGTTGAAAGTTGACCAAGAACAGCTGAAGAGATATCTGGTTCTGTTCGAATATTTAAACGGTCAACTTGTGAAATGACGGTTTTGTCGATCACTTGTTTAGCATTAGTAGGTGCTGTCAGCCAAGAGGCAACCCATCCTTCGTAATTGCCTGCTTTGACTTGGTACCAATCACCTTCTCGACCGATTGAGGTTAAAGGGTCACCTTCTTCTAAAGTCGTAATAATGGGATAAGACAATCCAGGACCCTCTCGCAAATGAAGAATCGTTCCAGCGACTTTTAGATCACTGGTGTCAGCGGAAGCTCTTTGAACAAAGTTCTTATTTGGCATCGCCATCGTTACCATTAGTACGAAGATGATTATACTATGTAAAATTTTTGTCCTCATCAGATTCCTCCTATTCCTTGTGCTATTTTACCATGCTTTTATCATAAAATTCGTGGTAAAATGGTAACAGAATTAGTTATTTTCAACATAGACTGATGAAAAATACAAAAATAGTTGACATTGCTTTGGCTAGTGACTAACATAAAGGGTAATCGAAAAATGATTAATCGCTTATGACCAAGCAAGTAGCGTATACCACTATTGGAAAAGAGAGGGAAAGACTTAGGCTGCAATCTTTCCTACAAAAATGTATAACGTGAATAACACTTGAGAGGCTTTTTTCTGAAAAGCAGTGCCTAGTAGGAAAAAACGGAATCGGCCGTTATCCGATTAAGAGGAGGACACATGTAATCATTTGTGTCAACTAGGGTGGAACCGCGGAAGCTTATACAGCTCTCGTCCCTTGCTATTGCAAGGGACGAGAGCTTTTTTGTTGTTCAAAAAGTAATGAGTTTTTTAAGAGGGATTGTTGTTTTTGCTCAGAAAAGAGGGGAAGGCGCTCTAATTAGTATGAAAAGCGCTCATCAAGGCTGTAACCCGCTCCAACCGGACAAAAATTTGCTCAACCAAAGCATGCATTCGCTCAAAGTGGGACTACAGCTGCTCTATCATAAGCAATCAATATAGGAGGGAATTACATGAGTTTTAAAGTGCCACGAGGGACACAAGATATTTTGCCAGGTCAATCTGAAAAATGGCAAAAAGTTGAAGCGATTATTCGTGATATTTGTCGTGTTTATCGCTATAACGAAATTCGCACACCAATTTTCGAGCAAACGGATCTATTTGCACGTGGTGTTGGGGAAACAACTGATGTTGTACAAAAGGAAATGTATACATTTGAAGATCGTGGAGGGCGTTCATTAACACTACGTCCAGAAAATACGGCTGGTGTCGTACGTGCCTATGTGGAGCATAAAATGTTTGGTGCTCCTGATCAGCCAGTTAAGCTTTCTTATTTAGGACCAATGTTCCGCTATGAGCGCCAACAGGCTGGTCGTTATCGTCAATTTGTACAGTTTGGAGTAGAAGCAATTGGTTCAGCAGATCCTGCGATTGATGCAGAAGTCATTGCTCTTGCTATGGACGTCTACGAATCAGCGGGTTTAAAGGATTTAAAATTAGTGATTAATTCTCTTGGCGATAAAGAAACACGTGATACACATCGTACTGCTTTATTACAGCATTTTGAGCCACATATTCATGAATTTTGCTCAGACTGTCAAAATCGTTTACAAAAGAATCCATTGCGAATTTTAGATTGTAAGGTAGATCGTGAGCATCCATTAATGCAAACGGCTCCAGCGTTAACTGATTTCTTAACAGAAGAATCAGCTGCTTATTTCGCTCAAGTGAAATCGTACTTAGATACATTGGGTATTTCATATGAGGTCGATCCAAATCTTGTACGAGGACTTGATTATTATAATCACACAACTTTTGAAATTATGTCCACAGCATCAGGCTTTGGTGCTATTACAACATTATGTGGTGGTGGACGCTACAATGGATTAGTGCAAGAAATTGGCGGTCCAGATGTACCAGGTATAGGTTTTGCATTAAGTATTGAGCGTTTGTTGCTGGCACTTGAAGCGGAGGGTGTTGAATTAGACACAGCTTCAGGGCTAGATGTTTACATTATTGCAATGGGCGATGAAGCGAAGCAAAAGGCTGTTGAGCTGACAAGCACTTTCCGAGCGAAGGGACTTGCGACAGAGATGGATTATTTAGACCGTAAAATGAAAGCTCAAATGAAATCAGCGGATCGACTAGGTGCAAAATATACGCTTGTTCTTGGCGAAACAGAACTTGAGGAGCAAGCAGCGGCTGTAAAACATATGGAATCTGGGGAGCAGCACAAAGTGGCGTTCTCAGAGCTAGTGAACTATTTAACGCAAAAAGCTTAAAAATAGACAGAGGGCATTTCTAGGAAATGCTACATAAATTGAAGATATTTTGGAGGAATTTAACAATGGCTACAAGAACACATGCTAGTAACGAGCTGTCAGAAGCGTTACAAGGCGAAAAAGTCGTATTAAAAGGTTGGGTACAGCGTCGTCGTGACCTTGGTGGTTTAATTTTTATTGATTTGCGTGACCGTACAGGTATTACGCAAGTTGTGTTTAGTCCAGATGTTGCAGAAGCACACGCATTAGCGGATAAAGTGCGTAGTGAATATGTGATCGAAGTGGAAGGCACAGTCATCCTTCGTACAGAGGATCAAATCAACCCGAATGTACCAAACGGTAAAATTGAAGTGGAAGCAACAAAATTAGCCGTAATTAATACGGCAAAAACAACGCCATTCCAAATCGAAGATCGTACAGATGTATCAGAAGATTTACGTTTAAAATAT
Organism: Lysinibacillus sp. GW823-FHT02G10; assembly: GCF_058797135.1. Lineage (NCBI taxonomy): Bacteria > Bacillati > Bacillota > Bacilli > Caryophanales > Bacillaceae > Lysinibacillus > Lysinibacillus sp. GW823-FHT02G10. The sequence continues at coordinate 147,667 of NZ_JBXAJI010000002.1, read as the reverse complement.
CGTTATCTAGACTTACGTCGTCCCGTAATGTTCGATACTTTCAAAATGCGTTCTGATGTGACACGTACAATTCGTAACTTCCTACAAAATGAAGGATTCTTAGAAGTTGAAACACCAATTTTAACAAAATCAACGCCAGAGGGTGCTAGAGACTATTTAGTTCCTTCACGTGTACATGAAGGTGAATTTTATGCCTTACCACAATCACCTCAATTATTTAAGCAATTATTAATGGTTGCTGGTTTTGAAAAGTACTTCCAAATTGCGCGTTGCTTCCGTGACGAAGATTTACGTGCTGACCGTCAACCAGAGTTTACACAGGTGGACATTGAAACGAGCTTCTTAACACAAGAAGAAGTATTAGAAATGAACGAGCGCTTAATTCAAGCGGTTATGAAAGAAGTAAAAGGAATCGACATTCCTGCACCATTCCAGCGCATGAAATACCAAGAAGCAATGGATCGTTATGGTTCAGATAAGCCAGATGTACGTTTTGGATTAGAGCTTGTGGCGTTAAATGATATTTTTGAAGGCTGTAATTTCAAAGTATTTGCTGATACGGTTGCACAAGGAAAACAAGTGAAAAGTATCAATATTAAAGGTGCAGCTGACAAATATTCTCGTAAAGACATGGACGAGTTAACAAAATTCGTTGGGATTTACGGAGCAAAAGGTCTTGCCTGGTTAAAGGTAACAGAAGAAGGCTTAAACGGACCAATTGCGAAATTCTTTGACGAGGCATTAGCAGCAGCTTTAATCGAGCGTATGGGAGCAGAAGTTGGCGATATTCTAGTATTTGTAGCAGATAAAGCCGATGTTGTAGCAGCTTCATTAGGTGCTCTTCGTACAAAATTAGGACAAGATTTAAATCTGATCGATGAATCACAATTTGCTTTCCTTTGGATTACTGATTGGCCATTATTCGAATACTCTGAGGAAGATGGACGCTACTATGCAGCACACCATCCATTCACACGCCCGTTTGATGAAGATATAGCGTTAATGGACACAGACCCTGCAGCAGTACGTGCACAAGCATATGATATCGTTTTAAACGGCTATGAACTTGGTGGTGGTTCATTACGTATTTACGAACGTGACCTACAAGAGAAAATGTTTGAATTACTTGGCTTCTCAGAAGAAGAAGCACAAGCACAATTTGGCTTCCTATTAGAAGCGTTTGAATACGGCGTACCACCACATGCAGGTCTTGCCTTTGGTCTTGATCGCTTTGTTATGCTATTAGCAGGTCGTACTAATTTACGCGATACAATCGCATTCCCAAAAACAGCTAGTGCAAGCTGCTTGATGACAGAAGCACCAAGCGAAGTATCTCCTGAGCAACTAAGTGAACTAAGCCTGGCTATCAAACCATTTAGAAAATAATGTATAATTCAAAATACCTGGATTACCTAGCAAATACTGTTGGGAATCTAGGTATTTTTTGCGTTTTCGTAAGAAATTATAGATTATTAGAGAAAATCGTTTGAATTATCAGAAAAGTGGTGTTATGATAACTGTAATACGAATCCTGATGTGTTTGTCTAACTGCTAACTCTACTTCACAGTTTTGACCGAACATTATAGAATCGGGAGCCTTCATTTTGTAGTCGCAAACATGCCCCTAACAAAGCGGGACGTTTAAAGTTGCAAAGCGGGCACCCACCTGCAAATTGCGGGTTCAAAACGAATGTTTCTTGGCATTACGGCACAATTGGGATTCGTCCTATACATAGGATTGAGAGGAGCTTAATAATAGCTCCTTTTTTTACATAAAATTAAACAAGAACTAGTAGAGTGTTTTAAGTGAATGTTTAGAAAATATGAAAAATTACTTTTTATTTCTGATGAAGCAGCATATAATTGGTATAGACAACTATACCTTTTGAGAAGCTATATCCGCTAAAGGAAAAGATACATTATATCTCTAGGCAGATATTACGAGGAAAAACACTTTATTTAAATGATTTTGAAAGCGTTTTAATTGTGATTGATACAAAAGACATGAGAGAAAAGCCTATTGAAAGAAGGCAAATTGGATCAAAATTACGAGACGATGATTAGTCAGTTGAGAATATAATGGTACAATGATTGAGCTCAGATGCTACAATGATAGTGAGAAAGTTACCACATCAAGCGACGAGTAAATATGTCCTTTTCACACTGTTATCGTGGATATCATTTAGCTTTGTTTAATCATGCGAAATACAAAAACCGATCTAACGAGGTAAAGTTGTATGGAGAAATCATAAAGGCGATAAGGAAGGTGCAAGAATTGTTAGAGAAAAATTCTCATATACCTATTTATATACAAATAGAAGAGATTATTAAACAACGAATTTATTTAGAAGAATACAGAATTGGTGAGACTATCCCATCAGAACGAGAGCTTTCTGCACAATTTGATGTAAGTAGAATGACTGTTCGTCAATCCATTACCAATCTAGTAAATAGTGGTCTATTATATCGAGAAAAAGGGAGAGGAACGTATGTTGCAAATCCAAAATTAGAGCAACCGTTAAAAGGCTTAACGAGTTTCACGGAAGATATGCGGGCAAGAGGAATGGAACCAAGCAGTAAGGTATTACGATTTGAGAAAATCATACCACCAGTGGATATTGCAAGAGATTTGATGATAGAGTCTGGCGAAGAAGTATTTTTTGTAGTGCGCATAAGAAATGCAGATGCGCAACCAATGGCAATCGAAAGAACATATATCCCAGTTAAAATTTATCCGGAGTTGGATGAGAAGCAAATAATGGGCTCGCTTTATGCCTTAATCGAAGCAAAGTTCCATCAAAAAATTGGGAATGCGGTACAACAGATGGAGGCAGCCATCGTATCGAAAGAGGATAGTAAGTTTCTACAAATTAATCAAACAGCACCAGTTTTAATTATCAAACGTACAAGTTATTTATCAGATGGTAAGCCCTTTGAGCTTGTACGCAGTACGTATCGAGCTGATCGTTATAAATTTATAAGTGAAATTAAAAGGTGATTTTATGCATGCATATTTTTCTGAAATCGAAAAGCTTATCCAGGTTGTGAAGGAAAAGGAGGCATCACATATAAGTGATGTGGCTCAAATCATTGTCCAACGTCTCCAAAAAGGTGGGATAATTCAATTATTTGGTTGTGGTCATTCACAGCTATTGGCACAGGAGGCATTTTATCGAGCAGGTGGTTTAGTACCAGTCCGTCCTATATTTATTGAACCCTTAGCTTTACATGCTGGAGCATTAGCTTCTTCAATCAATGAGAAAGATTCAACTATTATTGAACAGCATAAGGAACAGTTTGACTTTCGTGAAAATGATGTTTGCATCGTCATTTCAACCTCAGGGAGAAATGCAGCACCTATTGACGCAGCTTTATTAGCAAAGGATTCAGGGATATTTGTGCTATCCCTCCAATCGCTCCATTATAAGGAACAGACTACACGTCATCACAGTGGGCTGCGGCTAGAAGATGTGGTAGATTTTGTAATTAATACCCATATACCGATTGGTGATGGTGTACTAACTATACATGACATACAGTATGCGCCAGCATCTACTGTTATTGGTTCATTACTATTAAATGCTTTGTTCAGTGAAATCATAGAAACACTAGCAAAGTCCTCAATAGAGTTACCGATTTTTGTCAGCAATAATGTTGATTCGGATTGGTCACATAATGAGAAAATGATTGCCAAATATCAACATCGGATTAATTTCACGTGAAAGAGTGGAGGTATGTAAATGAAGAAAATGTATAAAATTACATCTACTGAAGGTATCCATGCCAGACCGGCTGCATTACTCGTAACTGCAGTGACACCATTTCAAAGTGATATTAAATTAACATACGAAGAAAAATCCGTTAATTTAAAGTCTATTATGGGCGTGATGTCATTAGGTGTTAAACCAGGAAGTGTAGTGGAAATTTCAGCGGATGGACCAGATGTAGCAACATTATTTCAAACTATTACTGAAGTCATGTTGTCTAAAGCAATAGGAGAAGAATGGCAAGAGGGATAAAAGATTCTTGCAGTGGTTATGATTATGCCACTGTAAAAGAATCTTATGACTAATTATCTGAATATTAGGAATTTTAGGGGTGGTTAAATGGACATTCACATCGTCTCGCCTAATGATTATGGGCAGATTCATCGATTGAGAGACTATTGCTTTCCAAATAAGTACTCAGGGGCTCGTCGAGAGGATTTTCATTATTGGATTGAGCAAAGCACGACCTTAGGTGCTTATGATGACAAAAAAATTGTTGGGCAGCTATTAATATTACCGCTAAATATTACAGTGCATGGAGTTTCATTTAAAATGGGAGGCATCGGCTTTGTTGCAACGTATCCTGAGTATCGACAACAGGGTATTATCAAAAGGCTTATGACAGAAGCGCTGCAAAAAATGAGAGACAATGGACAAACGATTTCAGTATTAGCGCCATTTTCTGTGTCCTTCTATCGTTATTTTGGTTGGGAATTATTTTTTGAGAAGCTCCATTATACAATCCCTCAAACTATGTTTCCCTCTTTAGGGAAACAAGTAGACGACATGAAAAGGATGAGCTTTGAGTGGTTAGATCCTGTGCTCTTTCAGATGATTAAGGATTTTCATAATGCACAGGCAATCATTCGAAATGGTGGCATGGTAAGGGATGAAGGATGGTGGAAAAGACTTGAAAGAAGGAGTCCAGATAGTCACTTTGCTGCCTATTTTCAAGGCAGTAACATAGAAGGCTATATTCGTTATACGATTCGAGATGGGGCATTTACTATCCAAGACTTTGTTGTAGCAAATCTCTTAGCTGAACAAGCTATGTGGCGTTATATGACATCTCATGCAGCAAGTGTCAGTAGCATAACTGGAGTTACTAGTAATCATTATCCTTTTGGCTTTTATTTCAAGGAGCCACAATTCAAAAGGGAAGTCATACAGGATGTGATGATTAGAGTAGTAGATGTTTATGCATTTATGCAGCAGTATCCGTGGAAGGATATTCAAGAAACATTAACGATTCGTATTGAAGATCCATTTTGTCTCTGGAATGAGCATATTTATCAAATAAATAAAAATGGTCAGGTCGTAATAATTGAGACAAGTTCAATCTCTGACAAGCATATGTTAACACTACCAATTAATCTTTTTTCTGCGATGATGGCAGGTTATCTTTCTGTCAAAGAAACAGTTGTCTATGCTAATCAACCTACGGTAGAAAAGGTGATCGAACAGTGGGAATGGGCAATCCCTACTGAAAAGCCAGCATTTTATGAGTATTTCTAGGTATTGAATAATAAGAAAATTTAAAAATTTTTGGCTTTTTTTCTGGACTATACCAGTTGATTATAATCATTAATTTCACGACAAAATTGATATAGCCCAATTTTGTAAATAACTTGATATAAATAAATTTAATGTAAAATTTATATTGTGGTATATACCAATAGGTGCTATTCTCAAAATAAGTAAGCGATTACACAATCGAAGAAAATAAAAGGAGTGTATCGAATGAAAAACATCATGTTAGTGTGTGTAGCAGGTATGAGTACTAGTTTATTAGTGTCGAAGATGCAAAAAGCGGCGCAAGAGCAAAATATTGAAGCCGATATTTACGCCATTGCTGAAGGAGAGGTGGAAAAGATCTTAGCGACAAAGAAGGCTGATGTTCTTTTATTAGGCCCACAGGTTCGTTATTTGAAAGGTTCATTTGAAACAAAATATAAGGATAAAGGCTTTCCAATCGATGTGATCAATATGGCGGATTACGGCATGATGAACGGTGAAAATGTCCTGAAACAGGCTCTACAACTAATTGGATAAAAGAAGGGGCAATGGGGAATGGAAGATACAGCATTAATGGCATCCATTATGGGACTGATTGTGCATAGTGGAAATACGAAAAGTGAGTGTATGGAAGCTATTCAGCTAGCAAAAAAGGGGCAAATTGAGGCAGCAAAAGAAAAAATCAAATTAGCGAATGAGTCATTAATTGAAGCGCATCATGCTCAAACGGGGTTACTGTCTCAAGAAGCAAGGGGAGAAAAGGTAGAGGTTTCGATGTTATTAATTCATGCCCAGGATCATTTAATGAATGCTATTACTTTTCGAGATTTAGCACAGGAAATGATTGAGCTATATGAACGAATTCAAGGGGAGTAACATCAAATTTTGATGTTATCAATAAAAAGCAAAGGGAGTGTATGTGAGTGTTCCGTTTTTTAGAAGAAAAGTTTGTACCGGTTGCTGCTAGGGTTGGGAATCAGCGTCATTTAGTTGCCATTCGTGACGGATTTATTACGATTATGCCTTTAACGATTGTGGGATCTTTGGCTGTACTTATTAACAATTTGCCTATTAAATTTTATCAAAATACACTCGATGCCATTTGGAAACACGAGACATGGACTCAATTTGGCGGTAATATTTGGAGTGCTACATTTAATATCATTTCACTGCTACTTGCCTTTGCTGTTGCTTATCATCTTGCTAAAAGTTATCAAAAAGATGGTCTGTCTGCTGGAGTAATTAGTCTATCAAGCTACATGACGTTTGGGACTTTCGGGGAAGGCGGATTAACCGGCTTAACAACAGGCACGGGTGGTATATTTATTGCTCTGATTGTGGCACTACTTTCTACAGAATTGTTTTGTAGATTGTCTGGCAATCCTAAACTACTAATTAAAATGCCAACTGGTGTACCACCAGCTGTTTCCAAATCATTTGCTGCGTTACTTCCTGCCATTATTACGATTGGAATATTTGCTTTAGTACGTACAATTATTTCAGCAGGTTTTGATATACCAGATATTGTCGGGTCCTTCTACTCTGCGATTCAAGAGCCATTTATGGGTCTAACAAATACATGGCTTGCTGCTTTAATTTTGGCATTTATACCTACATTTTTATGGACACTTGGCGTACATGGAGCAAATATCATCGAACCATTCATGCAAACGATTAATTTACCAGCTATTAATGAAAATGTTGCAGCAATCTCTGCTGGTAAAGTTGCGCCTTACATTGTCAATAAACCATTCTTTGATGCTTTTATTAATATGGGAGGCTCTGGTACAACAATAGCACTTATTATTGCGATTTTCATATTTGCGAGAAAGAATAAGCAATATAATACAGTTGGGAAATTATCCGCAGCACCTGGGATTTTCAATATCAATGAGCCATTACTTTTTGGGTTACCAATTGTATTAAATCCGGTTTTATTTGTTCCGTTCATTTTGACACCAATGATAAACGTAACAATTGCATTCTTTGCAACGAAATGGGGCTGGGTGCCAGCCGCTACCGTTTCACCGCCTTGGACAACACCGCCGATTATTAATGGTTTTTTAGCAACTCAATCTTGGCGTGGTGCTGTTTTGAGTATGGTCTTAATTATCATCGCTGTTTGTATTTATCTGCCATTTATCTCGATGGCGAACCGTATGGCAAGGCAGAATGAGCAAAAAGCTGCTTTAGCGGCACAGAGTGAGGAATCTGTAGTGGAATCCAGAGGACAAAAAGTGGAAGTATAAGCATCAATTAACGGAGGGTTTGAAGTGAAAAGATTAGGAATCTCGCTATATCCGCAGCATAGTACGCTAGAGGAGATGAAGCGCTATGTTCAGCTGGCTCATGATAATGGCTTTGATCGTATATTCACATGCCTAATGTCCTTAAAACAGGATGAGGAGCGTCAAAAATTACAACAAATCAACGAATTTGCGCAACGCCTCGGCTTTGACATATCCGCCGATATTGCACCAGGTGTTTTTGATGATTTAGGCTTAACTTATAGGGATATTGGCTATTTAAAAGAACATTATTATTTGGCAGCCTTACGTTTAGATATGGGATTTTCAGGTCAAGAAGAAGCGTTGATGTCACTCGATGCAAGTCATCTAAAAATAGAATTAAACATTAGTAATGGTACGAAGTATGTAGATAATATTATCTCTTATCAGCCCAATAAAGAGAACATTATCGGCTGTCATAATTTTTATCCAAAACGATTTACGGGGCTATCTCGTCAGCATTTTTTACAAACGTCACAACACTTTAAAGCGCACAATGTGAGAACAGCAGCAATGATCTCCTCACAACATGGTCAATATGGACCTTGGGAGCAAACAGAGCACGGGTTACCTACATTAGAGGAACACCGTTATCTCCCAATCACTGTACAGGCGAAAGATTTATGGCATACAGGGTTAATTGACGATTGTATTATTGGCAATATGTTTGCTTCTGAGGAAGAACTACGTGCATTAGGACAATTAAATCGTAATAAGCTTGAGTTAAGGGTTGTCCAGTCTGAAGACACAAGCATTTTAGAGGAGACGATTCTTTATAAAGAGCCTCATTTTAATCGGGGTGATGTGTCTGAATACGTGATTCGGAGCACCCAATCCCGTGTGAAATATAAAAATGGAGATTTTCCTGGGCATGATATACGGCCATTAAAAAGAGGAGATGTCACGATTGATAATAATTTAGATGTTCGTTATAAGGGAGAGCTACAGATTGTGCTAAAGGACATTCCGAATACAGGATCGAGTAATGTCGTAGCTAGCATTGTAGAGGAAGAACTATTTTTATTAACATACATTCAACCATGGGCATCATTTGGGTTTACAAAGTAAAGAAGAGTGAGAAAGAGATTGAGTCATCAATCTCTTTTTCTTTATGTGGTTGAGCATAATGTTATATAAGATTTACCTGATTAATCAACTAATTTTAATGTACTATTTTACCATATATAGCAGAATTGGATGAAATGTTTTTATGGATTATTATTTCAAAGGATTTAAGTAGATAATTTTGACTTTTTCTTTATATTTTTATCTTGAACAATAACATGATAAAATGTAAGATAGGTTTTGATTTTATCTTAGTATATAACTAGGTTTACTAATAAAATTTCATAGATGGAGAGTGTCAGGATGTTACATCAATTTTCACGTAACGAGCTCGCAATAGGAACAGAGGGTCTCGAGAAATTAAAAAATACAACGGTTGCCATTCTTGGTGTGGGTGGTGTCGGTTCATTCGCGGCTGAGGCATGTGCACGAAGCGGAATCGGCCGTATTATTCTAGTCGATAAGGACAATGTAGATATCACAAATGTCAACAGACAACTTGTTGCATACTTATCAACAGTTGGTCAATCAAAATCAGCTGTCATGAAAGAGCGTATTGCAGATATTAACCCAGCATGTGAAGTGATTGACATGCACATGTTTTATACGGAAGAAACCTATGAAGAATTTTTTGCACAAGGCATTGATTATGTAATCGATGCAAGTGATACAGTGATGTATAAAATTCATATAATGAAGGAATGTTTAAAGCGTAATATTCCTATTATTTCAAGCATGGGTGCAGCAAATAAGATGGACCCTACTCGCTTCCAAATTGCAGATATTTCAAAAACACATACAGACCCATTGGCTAAAATCATTCGTACTAAGCTACGTAAAGAAGGTATTCATAAGGGTGTTACGGTTGTATTTTCAGATGAAAGTCCAATTGTCGTACGTCCAGATGTTGTCGAACATGTAGGTAAGCCTGATGCAGCAATTCGAAAAGCAAAGATGCCACCTTCATCTAACGCTTTTGTACCGTCAGTAGCAGGTTTAATTGCAGCAAGCTGGGTAGTCAATACCATCCTAAAAGATGTGAAAATTACGCGCGTACAAGGTTAATACCAAATACGTTGCTTTGGTAATAGTCAAAAAACAGCATAAATGTTCATTTTCGTAGAAGTAGCTGCCTTAATTGTATTTAGAGGTAGCTACTTTTTCTATGTTACAATTAGACCGTTGTAAAAAAGGAGGCCTATACAAATGGAAAAAATTTATCAAATGGAGTATAGAGGTTTAAATCTTTTCGACGAGATTAGCACAGTAGAGTTAGCTATAGATGAAGAAAACCAAACTATACATATTTTTGATGTTGGACAGGTTGTCAGCCCCATTTTTAATTTTGATGTATCAGCCTACGAATTGTCAGATGGTTTTTATAAAATGGCTGATGTTCTGCGACACAAAAAAATCTTAACGAATCAACAATCAGGTAGTGATTTAACATTAAGTGAATGGTTAATTATGAACAATGCTTATTTTTATATACCTCAAAAGCGCATTAAAAAATATGTGCATGGAAGTATTATTGAAATTATCGATCGAGCAAACGAACCATGCTTATTTGATGATTATGTACAAAGGGTATAATTTTACCAAAATAGTTCCTCTTATGTACATAAAATGCTATTAATTCACGAAATTGTCTTATTTTTTTCATGTCCACACTACTTCATATGGTTTATTGCTATAATTTGAATCATCCATTAGATAATCGATCAGTTTGTTTGGGATGCTTGGTGCTACTCAGTGAATAGCCAGAAAGCTAAACAGCAAATGACATATGGGAGAGTGGGAAAATGGAAATTCAAGTAATTCGTGATCATTTAGATATTGTTAAACTTCAAGAGAAAATGAATGCCATTGTATTTGACTATTTGGATACATCCAACAACTATCCGAAAGCCATGAGAGAATTGAATCCTTTATATATACAAGTCACTACCTATTATAAGGAATATGTTAATCAGCGGGCAGGGGAATTACCGAAAGCAAATACGTATTGGCATTTATTTATCGATTGTTGTGCAAAATTATGCTACTTTTTAGCTGCATCGACTTATTATTCTTCGAATGCTTTGCAAAAAACGCCTGAAAAAGTAGAGCATTTATTAAAGATAGCAGCCTATTCCTTACCGAGTATTGAGCAGGAAGAGAATGAGCAATTATTAGAAGATATCATGGCTCTTTTAACTGAAGTGCTAGAGGATGAAGAAAAAGCAACAAACATACGCAACGAAGTACTGTCACAAAAAGGTGAAGTGAAGCAATGTCTTCAACAATTTAAATTATTTGTGGAACAAGAACTTCCTGCATAAACCTTAGACAATAATAGACTATCTATTTTCTGAAAATAGCCTATACGTCAAGAATCTACGTAACTTATTGGGATTTAAATCAGTTTTTTCTACAATGTTCGATGTGGAAAGAGAGTGATTTACTTGCCTCTTTTAGTAGCGTGGGTTCTTTTTTATTATGACGAAAGTAAAAAGGCATATTTTCTTGAAAGGTATTTATGTTTTTTTGTCGAATTATAGTTAGAAAATTGGTAATATATGTGCTCACGCTGTAAGAACTTAGCTGAAAGAACTTATTGGAAGGGGGCTAAGCAATGATTGTAAATGGAATAGAAATAGATTTGGCGAATTTGGAAAAGCCGCTTTTATTAGTTAGTGAGGAAGATGAACTTTTATTTCTACAGCTTATCCAACCGACAATTGAACAGGAGCTTATTCAATGTCAATTAGCGCTCTCAACAAGGAAATCTATTTCATTGGTCAAAGATATTTGGTTGGCTATGTATAGAGATCGAGAAAAGCTGTACATCAATAGCGGTCATGCCATGCTTTATCCAATACGTTTAATTCTTTTTGAACTAGTCACACAAGCAGAATATTTCCAACGCTTAGCAAAAAAATCACGTGGCGATGAATGTCTTTCCCTTATCTATGCAGTTATTCTTTTGCAATTTGTCTTGCAATGGTTAAAAGATCGATTTAGTGGAAATAAAGAGGTATATGGTGCATTAAAACGGTTATACAGAGTGTCGGATGATGAATTAAGTAATGAGCCCTCCTGTGAAACAAGAGAACAAAAAATTGCACAAGCAATTGCTGTAAAAGCAATTCGCTTTGAGGTGAGAGAAAACAATCAAGAGTTCGCCAGCTTGCTGTATCAGTCGTATAATTTGATTGTTTTTTTGCATAGTAAGGAAAAAGAAGGAGATGTGGAAGAGTCCATTTTGCCATCACTTCGACATTTGGCAGAACCATTAAATTTGTTTTACCAAGAACGATATACAACAAATAACCCGAGCTTTACAGGATGATTGCTAGAGTAGCCTATCCTGTTGTTATATAAAAAGCAAAGTCATTTCAATTACTTAAGATAGTGACTTTGCTTTGTTTTATTATTTCTTATCTTGAAATGATTTTAGTTTGTCGTAGATGCCAGCCATGCGCTTTTCCTCACCAGCAATAACAGGTTTGTAGAATTCAGTTCCTACAAGTTCGTCTGGCAAATATTGCTGGTCTACCCAACCACCAAAAGTACCGATCGGTGTGTTATGAGGATATTGATAGCCAACGTGTCCTAAATCTTTTGCACCCTCGTAATGAGCATCTCGCAAATGATGAGGTATATCACCTGTTTTGCCTTCATGAATAGCCTTAATGGCAGCATCAATAGCCGTAATGGCTGAGTTGGATTTTGAGGCAAGGCACATTTCAATGACAGCACTGGCAAGTGGGATACGTGCCTCTGGTAATCCTAGTCGTTCAGCTGCTTGAATAGCAGCTAATATATGAGGTCCGACTTCGGGATTAGCTAGACCAATATCCTCATAGGCCATAACAAGTAGGCGTCTGCTGACAGCCACTAAATCGCCTGTTTCCAATAAATGCGCTAGATAATACAGAGCAGCATTGGTATCACTGCCACGCACAGACTTTTGCAGGGCTGATAGTAAATTATAAAAATGTGATCCTTTTTTATCGCCATACACACCAATTCGACTAATGAGATGTTCAATGACATGGTCGGCAGCAACCGTTTGTCCATCCACCTCATCACTGGCATAGTAAATGGATTCTAGCAAAGTTAACGCCTTTCGTGCATCTCCGTTTGCTGCGGCTGCAATTTGTTCAATTTGTGATGGTGTTAAGGCAAAATGATATTTACCTAGTCCGCGTCTTTCATCAGCAAGTGCTTTTTCAACTAGTTCGATTAAATTTTCCTTCGTTAAGCGTTTTAGCTGGTAAATTTCGCCACAGCGTGAACGAATCGCTGGATTAACATCATGATAGGGATTTTCTGTCGTGGCACCAATTAATACAATTGATCCATTTTCTACATGTGGTAACAGTGTATCTTGCTGTAATTTATTGAAACGGTGAATTTCATCTAGGAAAAGTATTACTTTCCCTGAAATTCTTGCTTCTTGTACAATATCTTCCACATCTTTTTTGCCAGCTCGTGTGGCATTAAGTGCGAAGAAAGGGAGTTTGGAACTTCCTGCAATGGCATTGGCAATGGATGTTTTACCGATACCAGGTTCTCCATATAGCAACATGGAAGGGACATGTTCATTTTGAATCATTTTATAAAGGGCTGTGTTGGGACCAATGAAATCCTGATGACCAACAATCTCATCAAGGGTTAAAGGTCGCATTCGAAAAGCGAGTGGTTCATTGTGCAAAATAACTTCCCCTTTCTGTCGTTGTCATTTTTTGCTTCATACATTTTTTTACGCTAAAATAAAGCACTCATATGGATTTTGAACGATTATGAATCGCTTTAATTAGTATATCATATCCTTCTAGGTGTATTTCCGAGTTCATCAAGAGGAGATTATGATATACTGTTGGTAGTATTTTGACTAGACTAATTGAGGGTGATAAAATGAAAATTTCAACAAAGGGCCGTTATGGGCTTACAATTATGATTGAATTAGCAAAGCATTATGGGGAAGGGCCAATTCCCTTGCGTAAAATTGCGGCGGAAAAGGAACTTTCAGAGGCATATTTAGAGCAATTAGTATCTCCGCTTCGTAATTCAGGCTTAGTAAAAAGTGTACGTGGTGCTTATGGTGGTTATATGCTAGCAAATCCACCTAGCGAAATTTCAGCAGCCCATGTTATTAGTGTGCTAGAAGGGCCGATTCAACCAGTAGAGGGTATTGAAAATGAAGAAGCCCCGCAACGTGAGTTATGGCTACGTATTCGTGATGCAGTAAAAAACGTGTTAGATACAACGACAATTGAAGATTTAGCACAATATACAGAAGAAAATGTAGTGGAAGGCTACATGTTCTATATTTAAAATAGTTTAAGCTAAAGCGCTACTCCTGCATTCACTTCATCTTTTTGGGAGATTGTGAACTATTCACATCTCAATGGCTATTTTTACGATGAGTGATGTGGGTTTTGTGCTTTTATCTCGATTCAGCAAATGTTTTGTACTAAAATGAACCACTAAGTACGGAAGACTCCCCACTTATAGAGGAGTGAAGAACACTTGTATTTTTTGCAAGCATTAACTGAATCAAGCGAAAGCCTCTGGCGGATGTCACAGAGTTTAAAAAGGAGTTTTCAACATGAATTCATATATCTATCTCGATCATGCGGCCACATCTCCAATGAATGGCCAAGTAATAGAAGCGATGACGACTGCTATGCAAGAGGTATTTGGCAATGCATCGAGTATTCATAAAGCAGGTCGAGAAGCAAGGAAATATCTAGATGATGCACGTGAGCTATTGGCGAAATCAATTGGTGCGCAAGCAGGGGAAATTATTTTCACAAGTGGTGGCACAGAAGCTGACAATATGGCAATTTTAGGGACTGTCTATGCCCGTGCAAATGAAGGAAAACACATCATAACAACGCAAGTAGAGCATCATGCAGTATTACATACGTGTGAAAAACTTGAACGTGATGGCTTTGAGGTGACCTATTTACCTGTTGATCAAAAAGGGCGTGTCGCGATTGAGGATGTCCAAAAAGCCCTTCGTGATGATACCATTTTAGTGACAATTATGTATGGAAATAATGAAGTTGGAACGATACAGCCAATTGCTGAGATTGGCGCGCTATTGCGTGAGCATAGTGCCATATTCCATACAGATGCGGTTCAGGCTTATGGCTTAGAGTCCATTGATGTAAATGAATTACAGGTGGATTTATTGAGTGTATCTGCTCATAAAATCAACGGTCCAAAAGGTGTTGGATTCCTTTATCAAAAAGCAGGAACACCGTTAGCAAGTTATGCTCTTGGGGGCGCACAAGAGAAAAAACGTCGTGCAGGTACTGAAAATATACCTGCCATTATTGCTTTTGCGACTGCAGTGCAAGTTGCAAATGAGTTGCGTGAAGAAAAGCGTTCACTATACAATCACTTTAAGCAAATTATGCTTGCTGTTTTTTCACAGGAAAAGCTAGCATTCCATGTAAATGGTGATGAGGTGTATTCGTTGCCTCATGTCTTAAATATTAGCTTTGCAGGCATGGAGGTAGAATCATTTTTAGTGAACCTTGATATGGCAGGTATCTATGTTTCGAGTGGTTCGGCATGTACTGCAGGATCGATTGATCCTTCTCATGTGTTAGTAGCAATGTTTGGACAAAGTGCAGAGGAGCTACGAAATTCAATCCGATTCAGCTTTGGGCAGGGTTTAACGGAAAAGGATATACAAGATGCAGCAGAAAAAACGGCTCTAATTGTGAAAAAACTAGCTAAAAAATAATTTGCAAAATACTTATGTTATGTTTCGTTAAAATATTGAAACATAAACTGTAATTAGATAAAAGAAAAGGTGACCACAATGAAAGAAACACGTGACCCCTCTCAAATTCGAGTTGTTGTCGGCATGTCAGGTGGGGTAGATTCATCGGTGGCGGCATACTTGTTAAAACAACAAGGGTATGAAGTAATCGGGATCTTTATGAAAAACTGGGATGATACAGACGAAAATGGTGTTTGTACGGCAACGGAAGATTATGACGATGTAATAAAAGTATGTAATCAAATTGGGATCCCATACTATGCTGTCAATTTCGAGAAACAATATTGGGATAAGGTTTTCACATACTTTTTAGAAGAATATAAAGCAGGGCGTACACCAAATCCTGATGTTATGTGCAATAAAGAAATTAAATTTAAAGCATTTTTAGAGCATGCCATGAACCTTGGTGCTGATTATTTAGCGACAGGTCACTATGCACGAATTGATCGTAATGGTGATGGTGAAGTTAGAATGTTACGTGGCGTTGATGATAATAAAGATCAAACATACTTTTTAAATCAATTATCGCAAGAGCAATTGGCGCATGTAATGTTCCCAATTGGTGATATAGAGAAAAAAGAAGTACGAAAAATTGCAGAAGAAGCTGGCCTTGCTACGGCAAAGAAAAAAGATTCAACAGGCATTTGCTTTATCGGTGAACGTAATTTCAAAGAGTTCTTAAGTCAATATTTACCAGCACAACCTGGGAAAATGGAAACAATGGATGGCGTTGTAATGGGCCAACACGATGGTTTAATGTACTATACACTTGGTCAACGACACGGGCTTGGTATTGGTGGGGACGGCGAGCCTTGGTTTGTGCTAGGAAAAGATTTAGCGCGTAATGTTCTACTTGTCGGACAAGGCTTTGACAATGAATATTCGTATTCAACATCTTTAACAGCTGTGAAAATGAACTATACTTCGACAAAAAAATTGCCTGGGAAATTTTCTTGCACAGCAAAATTCCGTTATCGTCAAACCGATACACCAGTAGAAGTTGAAATTTTACCAGATGGGCGTGCACACATTACATTTGCAGAACCTGTACGTGCAATTACACCTGGCCAAGCTGTAGTGCTATACAACGGAGAAGAATGTATGGGTGGCGGAACGATTGATGAAGTCTTTAAAAGTAATGAAAAACTAACATATGTTGGATAAATTGCGTTAAGACTGCTTTTATGGCCTCTTGGCTTCCTAAAAGCAGTCTTTCGCTACATAGAGGTGAAGAACAAATGAATTATAATGAACAGGGCATCCAAGCATTTCAAGAAAAACGTTATGAGGATGCTGCTCAACTATTTACAAAAGCAATAGAGGCAGAGCCTGAAAATGCTATTGGGTATGTAAATTTCGGCAATTTATTAGCCGTATTAGAGGATACTGAACGTGCAGAGCGTTTCTTCCAAAAGGCAATCACTGTAGATGAATCAGCAGCTACAGCCTATTACGGTCTAGCGAATTTATATTACAATGCTGAACGCTATGCCGAGGCCGTGAAGCTATATGAGCAAGCGCTAAAACATCATATTGAAGGTGCCGATGTCTATTATATGATGGGGAAATGCTTTGAACGGTTGGATAACTCAAAATTGGCATTACCTTATTTACAACGTGCGGTAGAAATTGCTCCAGAGGATACACAGATTCGTTTAGCCTATGCGATAGTACTATGTGCATTAGAAATGTTTGAGGAAGGGAAGAAGGAACTGGATCTCTTGATTGAACAGGATTGGAATAATGCAGATGCACATTATAATTTAGGCGTACTATATGCAGTGTCTACCGAACAAACAGAGGATGCAATGTATCATTTGAAACAAGCCTTTACCTTACAACCTGAATATGACCAAGCACGTTATATTTACGATATGATTGCTCAACGATTTAACTGATAGATAATAAGCAGCGAGTGAATGTTGATTAACATTCTTGCTGCTTTTTTATTGATTTTATCTAGTAAGACAGAAAAAATTGTTTATTTTTTCATAAATTGATTCTCTTTCTCTTTTAATTCTAGTTCAAACTTGGTAATGTATGTCATGCAGGAAAGGAAAAGGTGACAGAATGAATAAAGTTTTTATTGCACTATTACTTGTAACAGCACTTGCTGCAATTGAGGGAACTATTGTTAGTACTGCTATTCCGAGTATTACGGCTGATTTATTAGGTGTAGACTTAATAAGCTGGATTTATTCTGCTTATTTACTAGCTTCAGCCATAGCGGCGATTATTTTTGGTAAATTAGCCGATTTATTTGGTCGTAAACGGATGATTATTACTGGTATCATTATTTTTTTAGTAGGTTCTATGTTATGTGGTTTAGCTCAATCCATGGAGCAATTAATTGTTTTTCGAGCAATTCAAGGTATTGGCGCAGGTTCAATTTTACCGATTACATTAACAATGGTTGGTGAATTGTTTAAGACTGAAAAAGAGCGTGCCAAAGGACAAAGCTATTTAAGTATGGTATGGGGCGTTTCTGGTGTAGTAGGTCCGTTATTTGGAGGCTTTATAGTTGACCAAGTATCTTGGCATTTTATTTTCTTCATTAATGTACCGTTTGGTTTAGCCTCTATTTATTTAATTGCTAAACATTATAAAGAACAACTAGAGGCAGTGAAGCGTAAAATTGACTACCTAGGTGCAGTGTTTTTTACAATTGGCATGGTTGCGTTACTGTTTGTTATTATCGAAAACAGTAAAACACAAACCTGGTTATCAGGTCAATCGCTGCTAATGTATGGTGTTGCTCTTGTATTCTTAAGTATTTTTATCTGGGTGGAGTTACGAGCAGAGGAGCCAATTATTCCGTTAACACTGTTTAAAAATGGACGACTAATGGTCATTAATGCATTAACTTTAAGCGGTATGTCTATTGTCATTGGTGTAACCGTTTATATTCCTATATTTGCTCAAAGTGTTTTAGGCAAAAATGCAACGCAGGCTGGTTTATTATTAACACCAATGTCTATTTTTTGGACGGTGAACTCGATTATGGCAGGTTATTTAATCGGTCGTTTAACAAATAAACGCATTATCCAAATGGGTACGATTTTACTTGTTACGGGTACACTATTGTTGGCAAGACTATCTTCAGGTTCTAGTGATTTCAGCGTTTATTTCGCATCATCATTAATTGGACTAGGGATGGGCTTTATTATGCCGATGTTGATGATTTCCATACAAAAGGTGGCAGATCCAAAGCAACTTGGTATTTCAATTGGTTTGAACTCTTTTACAAATACATTTAGCCAAGCGATTGGTGCAGCGCTATTTGGTATGATTTTCAACCTAGCAACGAGTGAAAAAATGGCTTCATTAGGAAAAGGTGAAATTCAATTAAATGGTGAATTTGCAAAAGGTGGGTTTAAATTAGAAGAAGTAAGCTTTTTAAAGGATACTATTGCGAATGGCGTCAGTTATGTATATATAGCTACCTTTATTTTTGCTATTGGTGCTCTTATTTTCTCCTTTTTTGTAGCAACGAAATCAACAAGGAAAGCGCAATAGTGAATAAAAAGTAAAATCCACCTCACATTCTGTGATCAAGCAGCGTGTGAGGTGGGTTTTTCATTTGACGACTAAACCATAGAATAAATTTACTTTTTGAATAGAGTGTCATCAATTATTTGATTGCCAGGTAGTTCCGTTAAGTATTTCGCTAAATGTGCGATGGGGGTACTGTCTAGCAATGAAGGTTCGGCTTCATTTTCTTTTAAAATATTGATTTCCTTATTCAGTCGCTCCATTTTTCGATCTAATTCAGCTGCTTGTAGTGCGGCTTCCTTTAATTCATGTCGAATATGCTCTGGTACTTCTTTGTTATACTTATAATAAATTTTGTGTTCTAAGCTTGCCCAGAAATCCATTGCAATTGTACGAATTTGGATCTCTGTATAGACCTTTTCCATATGGTCTGACATAAAGATAGGAATTTTAATAATAAGATGTAAGCTTTGGTAGCCATTTTCTTTTGGATTGGCTATATAATCCTTCACCTCAACAACTTCCATGTCATGCTGTGCTTGTAACATGGCACTTACCTTGTAAATATCCTCCACAAAGGAACAGGTGATGCGAGCACCAGCTATATCGCGGATATTTTCACGCACAGCCTCTATTGATGGCGGAAGCTCTTTTTTCATCATCTTCGTTAAAATACTTTTAGGTGATTTTACACGTGTAGATACATGCTCAATTGGATTATATTCATGAATTAACTTAAATTCTTCTTGTAATATATTAATTTTCGTTTCCACTTCCTGTAGAGCAAATTTGTAAGCTAAAAAGAAGCGTGTTAATTCAGTTTGAAAAGATTTTAAAGTGTTTACTTCTAGTTCAGTTTTCATCGTTTGTAAATCCTTTCTTTTACGGTTTGTTCGATTTTTATTTTTCGTATAGCTGTGATGGCAACGAGATAGCCGATCATTGGTGAAATTCATAGCCCTAGGCATAGGAAAATGACCAACGAACGTGACAAGGATTGTCATTAGAAAATATAGACCTAAAGCTGCTACAACACCTAAAAAAAGCAAAATACTGCCCATATCAGTCATTAAAAAATAATTTGCTCCACATATGGAACTGAGGCTAAATGATCAAGAAAAATCCATGATGCGATGACAAAAAAAGCGAATAAGAGTAGTGAAATGTACTTCCAAATGGAATTTTCTATAGCTCTCCATAAAAGAATGTTTGATGCACAAGCAAACGTAATGATTTGCCCTGCATCTGATTCATTAATAATATACCTTCTATGATGAACTTGAATCCTATCGTCAATGATAAATTTTTATTGATTGAAAGCTTCCATAAATAAACAATTAATATAGGCAAACTAATACGAGCTATATAAAAATTAAACGGACCAAAAGTTATCCACAATGTTCTCTATCCACTATGAAAGCCTACACCATAGGAGATCACGGTGATTATCTCTATAAGAAGAGCGGAAAGCATAAAAATAAGGTAGGAAAAAAATATGTAGTTTAGTCATGGAAGCCCCCTGTGGTTTATGCTATACAATATATAACTCACATGACAATGAAAAGGTTTCAGAAATAGGGGCAAGGAAGAAATGCAGAAGAGGGTTTGAGGTTAAACAAAGGGAACCATTTGTCCCCTTGTTTTAACTAATAATTTCAGCATTTAAGTTATAGCGCTTATTAAACTCATCAACGAAAATTTGTAAATCAATATAGGTTCCAATATAAGGCTCTGTTTCTTGATCGCGTAAGAACCCACATGTTGCCTTTAGTGATTTTGAAAATTCCAATAACATTTGTTCGTTGTCAAGTTGTACATGAATCGCAAGAGAATGATCTTTTTTATTCACTTTAAAATACTTACCATCTATGATTCTCTCTAAATTAGTTTCTTGAAATGGAAAAACATAATCTTTATAAATGAGCTTCACAAGATCCCGCCTTTTTTACAATATTCGACTACATCTGTATAAAGTAAATCGCCACCAAAAATGGATAGCGCACTTCCAATGGTTACATGAAGTTTTCCGTGGGCTAATTGATTAAATTTTTCTAAGTCTTCGATTGAACGAACGCCACCTGCATAGGTAGTTGGAATAGATGTCCAGGCAGCTAAATCCTGTACCAAGCTTTCCTGCATACCACCCTTTTTTCCTTCAACATCGACAGCATGTATTAACAGCTCATCACAAAAGTCTTCAATATAGGCAATCGACGCAGCATTGACTTCGAAGTGACTAAATGTAGTCCATTTATCTGTCATGACAAACCACTTTCCGTCACGCATCTTACAACTGAGATCAATGACAAGGTGTTCTTTACCAATTAATTGATTTAAGCGCTTTAAACGCGCTAAATCGAGCTGACCATCATGAAAAATATAGGATGTGACAATGACATGCGAAGCACCTGCGTCTATATACTTTTGAGCATTGTCAGCCGTAATGCCACCACCTATTTGCAAGCCTTGAGGATAGGCTGTTAAAGCGGATAGGGCAGCTTCTTCATTACCAGAGCCTAGCATAATAACGTGTCCACCTTTTAAACGATCTTGGGCAAACATTTGTGCATAGTGGCTAGCGTCATGTTGAGAAATAAAGTTTTCTACAACTGCTTGATTTGTATATCCCAAAGTGCTACCTACAATTTGCTTTACTTTGCCATCGTGTAAATCGATGCAAGGTCTAAATTCCAATAATTTCACAATCCTTCCGTGCAACTAATTCATATTAATCATAGCATGGAACGGAGGATAAAGGCAGAGAATTGTCATTTGTCAAAATAATGTAATAATAACAAAGTGGATATATTTTTGTCTGCGATATTTTCATGTGGCTATGGTAAAATAAAAGGATTGAAAACTATAAGAAAGGACGGACCGAACATGACAGATCATTTAGATTTATTTGAACTCAATAAATTTTTTATACTCGGACGTCCGATCGTCTCTATCTTTCATAATGCGCAAAATATGTATTCGATTGTACGTGTGAAAATTCAAGAGACGAATTTGCAATATGAAGATAAAGAGATTATTGTTGTTGGTTATTTTCCCCCACTACAAATGGATGAACAATATCGATTTACTGGTATTTTAAAACAGCATCCTAAATACGGTGCTCAATTTCAAATTGAGACATTTACAAAAGAGGTACCTGCAACTGAGCAAGGAATTATTCATTATTTATCTAGTGACCTCTTCGTAGGGATCGGGAAAAAAACAGCTGAAACGATTGTTGAAAAACTAGGTGCTAATGCACTCCGTGTTATTTTAGAAGATCCTAGTGCCCTCGATGCTGTTCCGCGTCTATCCGCTGAAAAAAAAGAAGTCATTCACCGCACTATTGAGCAAAACTTAGGCTTAGAGCGGGTCATGATTCAATTGAATGAGTGGGGATTTGGTCCACAGCTTGGGATGAAGATTTATCAAACCTATCGAACAGAAGCCATTGAATTACTGACAGAAAATCCATACCGCTTGATTGAAGATGTGGAAGGGGTGGGTTTCTTTCGAGCCGACGAGCTAGGTGCGAAATTAGGTATAACTGGTAAACATCCTGATCGTGTCAAAGCAGCGATTTTACATATTTTAAATACAGCAGCTTTATCGGATGGACATGTTTATCTAGATGCAGAACAGGTTTTACCGCTCGTTAAGGAAATGCTTGAACAAAGCCAACGACAGGAGATACCATTCGAGGATATTTCTCAAGCCTGTATCAGACTCCGTGAAGAAGGCAAAATTTGTGGTGAAGAGACAAGGTTATATTTGCCATCACTCTATTTTTCGGAGGTAGGGATTGCATCGAAAATCTTATCGCTTATCGAGCGGAATAATAAGGCTGAACATTTTAGTAAAGATGAAATTCGAAAAGCCATTGGAGAAACAGAGGAGCTACTCAATGTTACCTATGCAGAAACACAAGCGAATGCCATCGAACAGGCTTTAAATTCAGCTGTTATGATTTTAACGGGTGGTCCTGGTACGGGGAAAACCACTGTTGTACGGGGAGTCGTAGAAGTTTATGCAAAGCTTCATGGGCTATCCTTAAATCCAAAAGAGTATGCTCAAAAAGAGGAGCCTTTTCCGATTATTCTTTGTGCGCCGACTGGACGTGCTGCTAAACGATTAGCCGAATCAACAGAGCTTCCTGCGATGACCATCCATCGACTGCTCGGTTTTACAGGGCAAGAAAAAGAGGAAGAAACAGAGCGGGAAGTAACAGGTAAGCTGATTATCGTGGATGAAATGTCAATGGTTGATACATGGCTTGCCCATCAATTATTAAAAGCTTTACATGAAGATGTTCAAGTTGTCTTTGTTGGAGATCAGGATCAGCTTCCACCAGTAGGTCCAGGACAGGTGTTAAAGGATTTATTAGCATCCAAGCAGCTACCAACTGTCGAGCTAACAGATGTTTACCGACAAGCAGAAGGCTCAACGATTATTGAACTTGCGCATCAAATAAAAAAAGGAACGATTCCACAAGAGTTAACAGCTAAAACCTCTGATCGTTCGTTTATTAAGGCTTCAGCAGACCAAGTTGCCAACGTTGTTACTCAAGTTGTCAAAAGTGCTGTCGCAAAGGGCCAGGAAATCCGTAATATTCAAGTGTTGGCGCCCATGTATAAAGGACCAGCTGGTATAGATAATTTAAATAAAATGATTCAAGAGCTTATTAACCCAAATGATACTGGCACACGAAAAGAGCTAGTCTTTGGGGATGTCACCTATCGAATAAAGGATAAAGTTCTTCAGCTTGTCAATCAACCTGAAAGCAATGTCTTTAATGGAGATATGGGTGAGGTCATTAGTATTATTAAGGCGAAAGAGACGATCGAAAAACAAGATTTACTGATCGTATCCTTTGATGGCATTGAAGTGACCTATCAACGAAGCGACCTCAATCAATTGACACTAGCTTATTGTTGCTCCATCCATAAATCACAGGGCTCTGAGTTTCAAACGGTCATTATGCCAGTGGTTAGAGGGTATTCCAAAATGTTACGGCGTAACCTTTTATACACAGGTATTACACGTGCTAAAAACTTTTTGATTTTATGCGGTGAACCAGATGTGCTTGCGGATGGTTTACAACGTACAGATGACCTTCAGCGTTTCACCTCTTTACGTGCAAGACTTAACCCAATGGAAATTGAGGAAGAACTTGTGGAAGTCGAGGCAGTGCCAGTAGAAAATGAAGGGATGCAGGAGCCGGTTTCCGTTGAACCAAAGCTAACAGTAGAAACAGCCCCTTATATTCATCCAATGATTGGTATGAATGATGTCTCTCCATATGATTTTTTGGATGACTAAAATATATATTCCCGATTAGACTGTCTAATCGGGTTTTTCTAATTGATGTATCGTCACCTAATATTTGGACATTTCATATACTAGATGAGTACAAAAACATAGGGAATGTATAGGGGTGACAGCATGCCAATAATGACAGGGCAGCAGTATATTGAACGAATTGATGCTTTAAAAACGTATATTTCGATAGATGGGAAAGTCGTGACAGGAAAGGTGTCAGAACATCCTGCCTTTAAAGGAATTATCCAGAGTCAAGCGAAACTTTTTGATTTACAACATCAAGAGGCACTTCTTGAAAAAATGACCTATGAATCGCCAACTAGTAAACAGAAAGTTGGCATGTCATTTCTTCAAGTATTGACGCCAGAAGATCTTGTGAAAAGGCGCCAAGCGGCAAGGGAATGGGCATTATCTTCTCAAGGCTTTATGGGGAGAAGCCCTGATTATATGAATACAACATTAATGGCCCTTGCATCAGCGTCAGATTTTTTAAAAGAGAAGCCAAATTGTTTCCCAGAGCATTTGCTGAAGTTCTATGAGTATGCTCGCGAGAATGATATTACGATGACACATACTTTTATCGAACCACAGGTAAATCGCAAGCGCTTTTACTATGAGGATGAAGAAGTAACCATTGCAGCTAAAATCATTGGGAAAACAAGTGAGGGCTTAGTCATTAAAGGGGCAAGATTACTAGCGACACAGGGTGGCATAACAGATGAACTTCTTGTTTTATCAACAAATGGCTATGATGAAGGAAAAGGTTTCGGGTTTTCTATTCCAAGTAACACGAAAGGCTTAAAGTTTTTATGTCGGCAATCATTTGTAGGGGGAGATTCTACCTTTGATTATCCGTTAAGTGCACGTTTTGAAGAAATGGATGCAATCGTTGTGTTTGAGGATGTAGTTGTCCCGTGGGAACGAGTATTTTATTACGAAAATGTTGAAGTGGCCAATCAATTTATGAATGTTAGTGGCTTCCAAGCGTATACTTTGCATCATGTGCTGTCACGTCAAATTGCTAAGACGGAATTCATCCTAGGGGTTGTACAAATGATTGTGGATTCCATAAATATTGGGGATTACCAACATGTCCATCAAAAAGTGGTAGATGTCATCGTAGCATTAGAAACGATGAAAGCATTGCAATTAAAATCAGAAATTGAGGCACAAAGGGATTCCTTTGGCTTTATCAGACCAGACCAATCCAC
The DNA here is from genome assembly GCF_058797135.1 of Lysinibacillus sp. GW823-FHT02G10. Classification (NCBI taxonomy): domain Bacteria; kingdom Bacillati; phylum Bacillota; class Bacilli; order Caryophanales; family Bacillaceae; genus Lysinibacillus; species Lysinibacillus sp. GW823-FHT02G10. The sequence goes on along the minus strand of NZ_JBXAJI010000002.1, from coordinate 122,229 downwards.
ATTACAGGTCGCTATTCATATCTTCCCGAAAGTATATCCTACCTTTACAGATATCATCCAGCAACTGGGAGCAAGTGGATTAATGTCCATACCGAGTGCAAAAGCATTTGCAACGGATGATGGGGATCTTGATCATTATCTGCAATCATTTCAAGACAAAGGGGAAGAGCGAGTAAAGAAATTCCGTTTAGCTTGGGATTTAACAATGAGTAGTTTTGGCACAAGACAGACATTGTATGAACGCTTTTTCTTTGGTGATCCTGTACGTTTATCTAGCTTACTCTATCAATCTTATCAACGAGAGCATTTAGTGCAAAGAGTGGAAGACTTTTTGAAAAATGATTGAAAGAAAGTTTGACAGTTGTGAAACTATCCGTTATCATTTACAGGAATAAAAAAATAAGACTCCCTTCGTTAGGTGAGGCTCCTATGCTGGAGATACGCTACTACCCAAAAATGTCGAGAGACGCCAATGGGTCAACAGAAATCATCGAAATAAGGTGTTTTTTAACGTAGCTGGACATATTCCTATGCCGCATAGTGCTAAAACTCAACGTTTGAAGGTAACAAGCATGCAATGTATTTTATTGCTATTTTTTTGATATGTGTATTCAACACGCCTTCATTCGTAGAAGGCGTGTTTTTGTTATGGAAGGAAGGTGATGAGAAATGGATAGTAGTCCTGAACCGAATAAGTATCATTTAGGCAAACGGAAACACATAAAAAGTCATCGATTTCTGATCACCGATGCAGACAAAGGGTGATTAAGGATGACCTTTTGTTTCCCTCAATAACAAACACGAGGTGAAATGCAATGATTAAAATCCACTATTATAATAGCAACAGTAAGACAGTCCAACATGATTTCAATATGATTGATTTACAACTCCCTATTCATAATGAAGATTTATTATGGGTAGATTTATATGCCTATAGTTATAATGAATTGAATAATATAGCTGATGTATTTGGCTTTCATCCACTAGCAGTTGAAGATTGCTTACATGAAGGCTCACGTCCAAAAATGGATAGTTATGGTGATTATAAATTTTTTGTGCTCCATGCACCAATTTATAATGAGAAAAGTAACAATGAAATTACAACCGTTGAGTTAAATATTTTTATGGGACCAAACTATATTGTGACTGTGCATAAGCAAAAGTTGCAATGGCTAGGAAAAATGGAAAATGTTTGTGTCAATAGCCCAAGATATTTGGAAAAGGGTACTGATTTTTTATTGCATACAATTATTGACGGTATTACAGACGAATACTTCCCAGTATTAGAACGAATTCGCGCACGTATAGATGAACTAGAAGAAGAAATTTATGATTATCAACCAAAAGTGGTGACAGAGGAATTTCTTGCATTGAAGCGGACAATTATTTTAATTCGTCAGGCCATTATGCCACAAAGAAGAATTTTTTCTACAATCAATGGCCAGTGGAAATTTGATATTCAAGAAGAAAATATTCCATTCTATAAAGATTTGAATGACCATCTAGAGCGTATTGTCGACTCCACAGAGACATATCGAGATTTAGTGAACAGCACGCTTGATACGTATTTTTCAATTATCAGTGGGAAATCCATTGAAAAGCTGAATTTATTAACGGTCATTTCGACAATTATGTTACCACTATCAGTAATTACTAGTTTTTTTGGAATGAATGTACCTTTACCTTATCAAGGTACCCCTTATACAACTATTGCAATTAGCGCCTTCTTAGTTATTTTTACATGGGGTATGTGGATATATTTCAAAAAAATGATTGCTTAGTTAGTGTTAGTCAGACTAGTACTAATTGACAGCGCAATAGATTTTTTTTATAATTTTCGATAGAAAAAGTAAAAACGATGATGGAAAAAGTACGTATTTGTGTGTGCACAAGAAAGGGATTTCTAGGCTGAAAAAATCCTCACAACAGCAAATGCCGAAAGCTACTCCAGAGTGCAGCTAATCCCTGCCGTTCACTGACGTTACAAGTGCTAAAGAGGTAAGTAAGGTTTTTACTTACAACTAGGGTGGTACCGCGAGACTAATGACAAGTCCTCGTCCCTTTTTGGGGATGAGGGCTTTTTTTATTTTCTTCGGTAAATCGCAGGATTCGTATCGTGATTTTACAATATAAAATAGGAGGAATTTATCCAATGAAAGCAGTAGATATTCGCCGTATGTATTTGGAATTTTTTAAAGAAAAGGGGCATCATCATGAGCCATCAGCTCCACTTGTGCCAATAAATGATCCATCACTTCTTTGGATCAACTCAGGTGTTGCAACTTTGAAACCATATTTTGATGGCCGTATTATCCCTGATAATCCACGTATTACAAATGCTCAAAAATCGATTCGTACCAACGATATTGAAAACGTTGGGAAAACAGCTCGACACCATACATTCTTTGAAATGTTAGGAAACTTCTCTATTGGTGACTACTTTAAAAAAGAAGCAATTCATTATGCTTGGGAGTTTTTAACAGATAAAAAATGGATGGGCTTTGATCCAGCGTTATTATCCATCACGATTCACCCAGAAGACCAGGAAGCATATGATGTTTGGCATCAGGAAATTGGTATTCCAGAAGAACGTTTAATTCGTTTAGAAGGGAACTTCTGGGATATAGGAGAAGGCCCATCTGGTCCGAACTCAGAGATTTTTTATGATCGCGGCGTAGAATACGGCTCAGATGAAAATGACCCTGAAATGTATCCAGGAGGAGAAAATGAGCGTTACCTAGAAATTTGGAACCTTGTGTTCTCTCAATTTAACCATAATCCTGATGGCACTTACACGCCACTACCAAAGCAAAATATTGATACAGGTATGGGCTTAGAGCGTATTGTGTCCGTCGTGCAAAATGTACCAACAAACTTTGATACTGATTTATTTATGCCAATTATTGAAAAAATTGAGGAGTTTGCCAATCGTAAATATAAACGACCTGGCGAAGTAGACTTAAATGAAATCTTTGGCTCAGATGAAGATATTAATACACCATTTAAAGTGATTGCAGACCATATCCGTACAGTAGCATTTGCTATAGGCGATGGTGCCCTGCCTTCAAATGAAGGCCGTGGCTATGTATTACGTCGCTTACTACGTCGTGCCGTTCGCTATGCTAAACAAATTGGTATTGAAAAACCATTTATGTTTGAACTTGTACCAACTGTGGGTAAAATTATGGAAGACTTCTATCCAGAAGTTACAGAGAAATGCGAATTTATTCAACGTGTCATTAAAAATGAAGAAATTCGTTTCCATGAAACATTAGATGGTGGTTTAGCTATCTTTAATGAAGTAGTGGAATCTCAAAAAGCAGCTGGTCATGATTACATCCCAGGAGCAGATGCTTTCCGTTTATATGATACTTATGGTTTCCCAATCGAGCTAACGGAAGAATATGCAGAGGAAGTAGGCATGAAAGTAGATCATGAAGGTTTTGAGGCAGCGATGGAAGAGCAACGTGAACGCGCGCGTGCTGCACGACAAGATGTTGATTCGATGCAAGTACAGAATGAAGTATTAGCAAACTTAACGGTTGCAAGTGAATTTGTTGGCTATGATACGTTAAGTGTTAATACTGAAATCGCTGCAATGATCGTCAATGGTCAAGTTGCGAAAGTCGCTTCGGAAGGTCAGGAAGCATTGGTTATTTTAGCGAAGACACCATTCTACGCTGAAATGGGTGGTCAAATTGCTGATAGTGGTACTATTTCAAATGATAGCTTTACGGCTGTTGTAAAAGATGTTCAAAAAGCACCGAATGGTCAACCGCTTCATACAGTAGTAGTTGAATCTGGAGAAATGCATGTGGAAGATGCAGTGCAAGCAGTGGTCAATCGTGATGACCGCAATTTAATCATTAAAAACCATACGGCAACACATATTATGCAACGTGCATTAAAAGATGTGCTAGGTGATCATGTGAACCAAGCTGGATCATATGTAGGACCTGATCGTTTACGTTTTGATTTCTCTCACTTTGGTCAAGTTACAAAAGAAGAATTACAGCAAATTGAACGTATTGTAAATGAAAAAGTGTGGGATGATATAGAGGTCGTTATTGAAGAAAAAGGTATTGATGAAGCAAAAGCAATGGGTGCTATGGCATTATTCGGTGAAAAATATGGAGATGTTGTACGTGTAGTATCCATCGGAGATTATTCGATTGAGCTATGTGGTGGTATCCATGTTAAACGCTCTTCTGAAATTGGCTTCTTTAAAATTGTTTCAGAGGGTGGTATCGGTGCAGGTACTCGTCGTATTGAAGCTGTTACAGGAAAAGTTGCTTATGAAGCAGTAAAAGAAGAAGAAGCATTATTAAATGATGCAGCGACATTATTAAAAGCAAATGCTAAAGATATTGTCACAAAAGTACAGGCATTACAAGCAGACTACAAAGAATTACAACGTGAAAACGAAGCATTATCTCAAAAAATCGCCAATGCACAGGCAGGGGCAGTTGTTGATGCCGCTCAAACAATTGGAGATGTGACAGTGCTATCTACAAAAGTGGAAGCGAAGGATAACAATCAACTCCGTCAAATGATGGATGACCTGAAAGCAAAAATGCCAAAAGCAGTCATTGTTCTTGGAGCAGTTGATGGTGAAAAAGTTATGCTATGTGCTGGTGTTTCAAAAGAATTAGTTGGTGGCAATTACCATGCAGGGAATATTGTGAAAATGGTTGCGGAAGCATGTGGTGGTAAAGGTGGCGGTCGTCCAGATATGGCGATGGCAGGTGCAAAAGATGCATCAAAACTTGATGAAGCACTACTTTCTGTGTATGATTATGTTAAATCCATTTAATTAATTCACCAAAACATGTTATAATAAAGAGAAATTGGAGATGAGCTTGTTTGCACATCTCCTTATTTCTGAAAGCGAGGTGCTGGTCATGAGTTCATTTGATCAAACGATGAAATTTAATTTTCCAGAAGAATCAATGGAACAGGAAGTCAAGCAGGTAATGTTGAAAGTTCATTCTTCATTAGAGGAAAAGGGATATAACCCTATCAATCAGATTGTTGGTTACTTACTTTCTGGTGATCCGGCGTATATTCCTCGCCATCAGGATGCTCGTAATTTAATTCGCAAGCTTGAGCGTGACGAAATTCTAGAGGAGCTTGTTAAATTTTATATCAAAAAGAATAACGAGGACTAGAAATGAGAATTATGGGATTAGACGTTGGGTCAAAAACTGTGGGTGTTGCTGTAAGTGATGCACTTGGTTGGACCGCCCAAGGTATTGAAACCGTAAAAATTGATGAAGCTAATGGTGAGTTCGGTATTGACCGTATCGCTGAGCTAGTAAAGGAATATACTATAACAGAATTTGTTGTAGGTTTTCCAAAAAACATGAATAATACGGTTGGACCGCGTGGAGAGGCTTCTGAGAACTATAAAAAGCTATTAGAAGAGCATTTCTCACTACCGGTCAAATTATGGGATGAACGTTTAACGACGATGGCTGCTGAACGTATGCTGATCGAAGCGGACGTGAGTCGCAAAAAGCGCAAGCAGGTCATTGATAAAATGGCAGCTGTGATGATTTTACAAGGCTACTTAGATAGCAAAAATTAATTGATGAGGTGACTATGCATGGCACACGAGCATAACCATGAAGAAGAATTACATGTTCAACACATTACAGTGATTGACGAAAACGGAAACGAGCAGCTTTGTGAAGTGATTCACGTTCATGAATCTCCAGAGTTTGGCAAATCATATGTGTTTTACTCAATGGTAGGCGCAGAGGAAGATGAAGATGGCTCAGTTGAAATCTTTGTATCTTCATTTGTACCATCTGAAAATGGTGAAGATGGTGAATTAACACCAATCGAAACTGAAGCAGAGTGGGATATGGTAGAGGACGTTTTAAACGCTTTAGAGGATGAAAACGAAGACTAATCTTCTAACTCAAAGCTTGGAACAAGGATCGCAGCTTGCAGTCCTTGTTCCTTTTTTATTGAAGCTTTTCTAATGTAGAAGGATTGTTAAATTGAAGAATGAATGCATTGTAAATGTGTGATTTTTATCCACAATTGTTGGGAAACGTTCATAAAGTTTGTGGATTCGCTTAGAAACCGCTCCAAGCCCCACTCCAAACATCGAGAACCTGCTCAAAGGTAGAGAAGAAATGCAGGGAAAACTTGCTCAAAATAGGAGAAGCTATTCTAAAGTGTCTAACCTCAAAAAAACGATTTAATAAATGACATCAAATTGTCATAAAGGAGGAAACAGAATGAATGAAGAAACGCAAGAATTTATGATCATTGGGAAAGATGGTAAGGAACAGCAGTGTCGTGTGGTCTTTACCTTTGATGCGGAGGACAAGTCCTATGTGTTATTTTCCCTTCTAGATGAAACCGGTCAAGAAATTCCAGGAGACCTTTCCGCGATGACTTTTGATTATGATGACAATACAGGTGAGATGACAAATTTACAGCCTGTTGAAACAGATGCCGAATGGGAAATGATTAATGAAGTGGTGTTAACATTACTTGATGAATTTGAAGAAGAACCACAGCTAATTACTGTGACAGACGAAGAAGGAAAAGATCAAGTGTGCGAAGTCATTCATACATTTTCATCTGAGCAATTCGGTAAATCGTATGTATTATATGTGCCAGCAACAGATGAACCGATTGATGAGCGTGATATTTTTGCAGCCCAATATATAGCTGGAAATGAAGGCCAGATTGAAGAGTTATACCCGATTGAGTCAGATGAAGAATGGGAATTTGTAGAAGAAGTATTAAACACTTTATAGGATAAACTATTTCTAGAATGCTCAAAAATCTGCTAACGAAAGTTGTTGGCAGATTTTTTACATATGTAATTTCTCCTGAATTGTCGATTTCTGTTTGTCGTGAAAGTTGATTTCTAGTATGATATTGAATAGTGATAGGGGGGAAACCCGTGGATAACGGTTCAAAAAAACAAGAAATGTTTTCAAAAATGCAAGAAAGAAAATCTGAGGTAAAAATGGTGAGAAAAATCGTCGCAATTATTGCCATTGTTTTCGTACTAATAATTGGAGTTGTTGGTTTATTTGGGTACAATTATGTAAAAGGTGCTTTAAAACCATTAGACCCTAATGCAACGAAAACAATTGCAGTAGAAGTACCAATTGGCTCTAGTTTGTCCTCCATTTCAACACTACTAGAGAAAAAAGGTGTCATTAAAGATGCACGTGTTTTTAAATACTATGCAAAATTTAAAAATGAATCACAATTTCAAGCGGGAAATTATGATTTAACACAGGCAATGACATTTGATGAACTCATTGAAAGCTTGAAAACAGGAAAGGTATATCGTAAGCCTGTCTTTACGATGACAGTCCCAGAAGGCTTAACACTTGAACAAATTGGGAAAGTGATTGAAAAGAAAACACCGTACACACAAAAAGAATTTATGGATCTTGTGACGAGTGACACATTTGTTCAGCAAATGATGGCTAATTATCCTGAGCTAGTTACAGAGGCTGTTTTAGCTGACAATATTCGCTATGACTTAGAGGGCTATTTATATCCAGCTACGTATTCTTATTATGAAGAAAAACCATCTTTACAAGCGATTGTAGAAGAGATGATAGCAGCCATGAACAATGTAGTGAAGAACTATAGTGATGTATTAGCTGAAAAACAAATGTCCGTACATCAGCTGTTAACATTTGCGTCATTATTGGAAGAAGAAGCGACTGCTCAAACGGATCGAGAGACTATTGCAAGTGTCTTCTATAATCGAATCAATGAAGGGATGCCACTCCAAACTGACCCAACCGTGCTCTATGCACTGGGTGATCACAAGGATCGTGTTCTATATGAAGATTTAGAAGTGGATAATGCCTATAACACTTACAAAAATAAAGGTCTACCACCTGGTCCAATAGCAGGTGCAGGTAAAACTTCGATTGAGGCATCATTAAATCCAAGTCAAACAGATTATTTCTACTTCCTAGCAGATAAAGAGGGTGTCAACCACTTCTCAAAAACCTATGATGAGCATTTGCAGAAGGTAGAAAAATATTTACGAAAAGAAGAGTAAACATATAGGAAGAACAAAAATCGTATAGCAAACAGATGGATAGAAGGAAAGAAAAATAGCTTTCCTTCTATTTTCATGCTATTATAAAGTGTGATTTTTGATCAATCCGTTCATTTATGCGGGACAAATATGCGTGGTGGCAATTGTTTGAGCATATCGAAGCAATTGCTCATTTTTGTATGGCAAAGTACCAAGACATCACGTTTGGTCTTTTTCTTTTTGTTGATAAATGATGAAGTACAGACAACGGCAAACGCTCGTTGCCTTTTAAATGAGGGTGGAAACAATGGAATTATCAGATGCATATATACAATCATTTATACAGCCACGTAATGAATTGCTTTTAGAAATGGAAGCATTTGCGGAGGAGCATCACGTACCGATCATGCAGCTAGCAGGTATTGATGCATTAAATCAACTTTTGCGTATTCAAAATCCGTCAAAAATTTTAGAGATAGGTACAGCAATTGGTTACTCTGCTATTCGTATGGCAGAGGCATTGCCTTATGTCCAAATTGTTACAATTGAACGTGATCAAGATCGTGTAGCAAGGGCAAAAGCCTATATTAAACGGTCGACTGTATCAGATCGAATTACGGTCATTGAGGGTGACGCTTTAGAAGTGGATGACGAGGCCATTAACACAACATTCGATGCGGTCTTTATTGATGCTGCAAAGGGACAATACCAACGCTTTTTTGAAAAATATGCACCTTTAGTAAAATCAGGTGGGGTATTGTATATCGATAATATGTACATGCATGGTTTGTCTGATTTAGAGTTGAAGGATGTTCCACGTCGTAAGCGAACAATGATTCGCAATTTAAAAAACTTCACGGATTGGATTATGCAGCACCCAGATTATACAAGTGCTTTTTTACCAGTCGGTGATGGTTTATTACTATGTTTGAAGAGGTGACTACTATGAAAAAACCAGAATTGCTTGTGACACCACAATCATTAGAACATATAAAAGCACTTTTAGTCGCTGGAGCAGATGCTTTTGTTATTGGTGAACAACAATTTGGTCTACGTCTAGCAGGAGAGTTCTCCGTTGAAGAAGTAGAAGAAGCGACAAAGCTTATTCATGAAGCGGGTAAAAAGGTATATGTTGCAGTCAATGCACTTTTCCATAATGAGAAACTAGAAGCACTTGCTGATTATTTAAATGAAATGCAACGTATCGGTGTGGACCGTTTAATCTACGGTGATCCAGCGGTTCTCATTATTCGTAGAGAGCAAGGTGTTACGATTCCGTTACATTGGAATCCAGAAACGACAGCTACAAACTGGTTTACGGCTAATTACTGGGGGAAACGTGGTGCAACGCGTGCCGTGTTAGCGCGTGAGCTTTCTCTTGATGAAGTATTAGAAATTAAAGAAAATACCGAAATGGAAATTGAAGTACAAGTACATGGCATGACATGTATGTTCCAATCAAAACGTCCATTACTCGGCCATTATTTCTTATATCAAGATAAAGTAATGGCTATTGAAAATCGCCAGGAAAATCGTAATATGTTCCTACATGATGATGAACGAAATAACAAATATCCAATATATGAAGATGTAAATGGTACACATATTTTCAGTCCAAATGATATGTGTATTATTGATGAACTAGGCGAATTATTTGAAGGTGGCATCGATGCTCTGAAAATTGAAGGTGTACTTCAAACGCCAGACTATGTAGTCGCGGTAACAGAAGCTTATCGAAAAGCGATCGATACGTATTTTGACGAATCAGAAGAGGCATATGAAGAAATAAAAGACGATTTATTAGCAAAAATTGAAGATATTCAACCAGCTATTAGACCATTAGATACGGGCTTTATCTTCAAGGAAACAGTTTACTAGGAGGGGACAATAACATGGCATTAGCGTTAGAGCAAAATGACAAAATCCGTGAGATTGTCAACGGTAAACGTGTCATTACAAAAAAACCAGAGCTACTTGCACCAGCTGGTAGCTTAGAGAAATTAAAAATAGCTGTCCATTACGGAGCAGATGCTGTATTTATCGGTGGGCGAGAGTTTGGTCTACGATCGAATGCGGATAACTTTTCAATTGAAGAGATGCGTGAAGGTGTAGAATTTGCCAATCAATATGGTGCGAAAATATATGTAACAACAAATATTTTTGCCCACAATGAAAATATGGATGGCTTAGAGCGTTATTTAAAGGATATTGAATCAGTGGGCGTAACTGGTATTATTGTAGCAGACCCGCTCATTATTGAAACATGTCGTACAGCAGCACCTAAGCTTGAAATTCACCTTTCTACTCAGCAATCATTGTCCAACTGGAAGGCCGTGCAGTACTGGAAAGAAGAAGGTTTACATCGTGTTGTATTAGCACGTGAAGTGGGCGGAGAAGAAATGAAGCTGATGAAGGAAAAGGTCGACATTGAAATTGAGGCCTTTGTTCATGGAGCAATGTGTATTGCCTACTCTGGTCGTTGCGTTCTTTCTAATCATATGACGGCTCGTGACTCAAACCGAGGGGGATGCTGCCAATCATGCCGTTGGGACTACGATCTATATGAATTAGAAGATGGTGAAGAAAAAGCACTTTTCGATGAGAGTCATGCACCATTTGCGATGAGTCCAAAAGATTTAAAATTAATTGAAGCGATTCCTCATATGATTGAGCTAGGTATCGACTCGTTAAAAGTTGAAGGTCGTATGAAATCCATTCACTATGTAGCGACAGTTGTTTCTGTGTACCGTAAAGTGATTGATGCTTATTGTGCAGATCCTGATAATTTTAAAATTAAACGTGAATGGCTAGAGGAATTAGACAAATGTGCTAACCGTGATACGGCTGAAGCATTCTTCCATGATGCACCTGGCTTTGAGGAGCAGATGTTTGGTGTGCATGGTCGTAAAACAACCTATGAATTTGCTGGACTTATTTTAGAGCATGATCCAGAGACAAAAATAGTGACAATGCAACAGCGTAATTATTTTAAACCTGGTGACGAAGTAGAATTCTTTGGTCCTGAAATTGAGAATTTCCGTTTAACAATGGGTGAAATTTGGGACGAGGATGGCAATAGCCTAGATGCAGCTCGTCATCCATTACAAATTGTGAAATTTAAATGTGATACACCATTGAAGCCGCATAACATGATGCGAAAGGAGAATAACTAATGGCAGTGAAGCGCCCTGTTGTCATCGGAATCGCAGGTGGCTCATGCTCGGGAAAAACGAGTGTGACGCGCGCCATTTATGATGTTTTCCGTGAGCATTCTGTTGTGGTAATTGAACAAGATTTTTATTATAAGGATCAAAGTCATTTAACATTTGAAGAACGTTTAGGAACTAACTATGATCATCCGTTAGCTTTCGATAATGATTTATTAATTGAGCACATAAAAAAGTTGCTAGTGCGTCAACCAATTGAAAAACCTGTGTATGATTACGTCCAGCATACAAGGGCAGAAGAAGTTATACATGTTGAACCAGTAGATGTTATTATACTAGAAGGTATTCTAGTCCTTGAGGATGCTGATTTACGTGATTTAATGGATATTAAATTATTTGTGGATACAGATTCAGATTTACGTATTATTCGCCGTATTATGCGTGATATTAAAGAGCGTGGACGTACAACGGATTCGGTGATTGAGCAGTATTTATCAGCGGTTCGACCGATGCATAATTTATTTATTGAACCAACAAAACGTTATGCTGATATCATTATTCCTGAAGGTGGGGATAATGAGGTGGCGATTGATTTAATGGTAACGAAAATTAAAACTATTCTTGAAACCGACAACGTATTGTAATAAGATAGAGTGGTATTGACAATATTTACATGCATATTTTGAAAAAGCATGCATACTATTAGGTCAAAGCGTAATTTGAAAACGTTTAAAAATAATAAAATTCGATTAAATGCATCTTCCGTGCATTTAGTCGAGTTTTATGTTTTTATATTGAAGAAACAAGGAGTGAAGGACTTTGGCAAATGAAAAACAGTACCCTATGACAGCTGAGGGAAAACGTAAATTAGAAGAAGAATTAGTAAAATTAGAAACTGAAACACGAAAAGAAATCGTTGAACGCATTAAAATAGCACGTGATTTTGGAGATCTTTCTGAAAACGCTGAGTACGATTCTGCTAAAGAAGAACAAGCCTTTTTAGAAGGTCGTATTTCAACATTAAAATCAATGATTCGCAATGCAGTGATTATTTCTGAAGACGAGACAGATAACAGTGTAGTATCACTAGGGAAAACGGTTACATTCGTAGAAATCATCAATGGTAAGCCATCAACAGATGAAGAATCTTATACAATTGTTGGTTCTGCTGAGGCAGATCCTATGGAATTCCGTATTTCGAATGAATCACCGATTGCAAAAGGTCTACTTGGTCGTGCTGAAGGTGAAGAGGTTGTCGTTCAAACACCTGGCGGCGAAATGAAAGTGAAAATTGTCTCAATTAAATAATATGACTATGTACAAGCAGTTAGCCTTTGGCTGACTGCTTGTACCATTTTTAGCGTGATAACTATGTAGTAAAATAGTGAGTAGAATTATTTTGCAAGTGCTGTCGAACTTGATAGAATATTGCCTAGAGAGGGGGAGACATTATGAGTGAACGACAAACTCGAAGTGGTCGTCATTTGCAGCCATCTCGTAATAAAAAGCTAGATAAACTATTGAATGTTCTAATTGGTGTTGTGGTTGTCCTCATTATTATCACAGCAACCTATGTGTTTAAATGGCAAGATGATGCAGATCAAGCAGTGAAAGAGGAACCCGTTCAAGAAGAACAGAGCGGTGATGATGAAAAAGAAGTAGAAAAAGAACCGACGGATGAAGAAAAAGAAGATCTTGCTGTAGAAGAAGATAAACCTTCAGAAGAAGAATCAGAACCTGAGACATCCCAGGAAGAACAAGGCACAGCAGAAGAATCAGCATCAGATAATCCTATTGTTGAGAAGGTCATCACGAATAAAAATTGGCAACCAACACCTACAACTCAAACAGGTCAGCATGTGTCTTCATATGACGACACGTCTGTAGACTGGGCTGAGAAAGTAGCAACAGTATCTACTGTGACAGGTATTGACCAAAGCAATATGATCATCTGGCGTATGCAAAATAATGGTGGTCCTAATTCATCCATTGCAACTGTTTCGACCAATGATAAATCTCAAATGTATCGTGTAAGCATGGAATGGGTTGATAATGAAGGGTGGAAGCCTGTGAAGCTAGAGCAACTAAATACATTAGAAGGCGCCTATTGACGAAAATCACTCTTTTGATTATTTTTAATAGAGTTGATAAAAGAAGGGAAGTAACAGTACATGAAAATTGCAGTAATTGGCGCAATGGAAGAGGAAGTGGAGCTTCTAAGAGCAGCATTAGACGATGCACACAGCACAACGATTGCAGGTAGTGAGTATACAACAGGAACTTTTGAAGGCAAGGAAGTCGTATTATTAAAAAGCGGTATTGGTAAAGTAAATGCTGCTATGTCTACGACAATTCTTTTACATGAGTTTAAACCAGATGTTGTCATTAATACAGGCTCTGCAGGTGGATATGATGAAGCTCTTGAGGTAGGCGCTGTCGTTATTTCTGATGAAGTTCGTCACCACGATGTGGATGTCACAATCTTTGGCTATGAAATTGGACAAATGGCTGGTATGCCAGCAGCATATAAATCAGATGAGAAATTGATGAAGGTAGCTGAGGAGGCTGTAAAGGCAGTTGGAGAGCACCAGTATGGCGTTGGTTTAATTTGCTCTGGGGATGCTTTTATGAATGATCCTGAACGTGTAGAGGCTGTTCGTCGCCATTTCCCTCAAATGAAAGCTGTAGAGATGGAAGCGGCTGCAGTTGCACAAGTTTGTTATCAATTTGCTACACCTTTTGTAGTCATTCGTGCATTATCAGATATTGCAGGTAAAGAATCGAATATTAGCTTTGATGAATTTTTACCAGTTGCTGCAAAACATTCGACACAAGTCGTATTAAAAGCAATTTCCTCACTATAAACTACACAGAATGGTCAAAATGTGTGGTTTATTCTGTGAGAAAAATCACAGTTGATACAAAAAACAAATGCTACACTGACATTAATAAATCTCTTCATAATAGAATGGGAGGCATTCATGATGTTATTTTTAACAGCAGGTGTAGTGATTATTACAACTTTAATAGGTACGTTGATTTCAGCAGAACTCTCTGAATCAGCACACTAGTATGACGGGAAAGCTCCTTTGCGACATAGTCATGTCGCAAAGGAGTTTTTTATATGCCATGAAATAGGCATATTCTTCTGCCATTGAAGGATTGAATTTTTTTCATAACCATTTTACAATATATTATTCAATAGTTTTTTGGTCTCGTTTATATAGTTGATAGAGTTTAATAAGTGCCCGTTTTTCAATGCGAGATACATAGCTACGTGAAATATTTAAGCGTGCTGCAATTTCCTTTTGCGTAAGTGCATCCTGTTGATTTAAGCCATAACGGAGTGTCACAATTTCGAGCTCACGTTCATCGAGCATATGCAAATAGTGGTATAGTTGTGCTACATGCTCTTTATGCTCTAGCTTCTCTGTGGCACTTTCTTCATCACACTGAAGTAAATCGCGAATTTGCAGTGCGTTCCCATCTTTATCAGTTCCAATCGGCTCAAATAGCGAAACGTCTTTTTGCACTTTCTTTTGGGTGCGTAGATGCATTAAAATCTCATTTTCAATGCAACGAGCTGCATATGTGGCAAGCCTAGTTTTTTTATCAGGGGTATAGCTCTCAACGGCTTTCATTAGTCCAATTGTTCCAATAGAAATATAATCATCGAGTTGCTCATGTTTTGGATGGAATTTTTTAACGACATGTGCGACAAGCCTCATATTACGTTCTATTAGATCAAGACGCGCCTGCTCATCGCCACCTAAAAATCGTTCAATACAAGCAGCTTCCTCTTCTTTTGAAAAGGGTTTATGGAATGTTTGCCCCTTTAAATAGCCAAGCAACGCAGGGATTTCAAGCCATAACTGCAACATCGATGTAAAAATTCCGCTCATTGAATGATTTCATCCTTTCCCCATTTTTCGACAGTATATGTTTAAAAGCCGTGGGAAATGAAAAAAGTGCAACAGCAAATGTGCTGTTACACTTTTTTTAACGTAAATGTACTAATCATGAGTAAAGCTAAAATGGGGAAAAGGAAAAGATAAAATGCCGGATGGAACGTATAAGCTGCGAAATACGTTAAAGTTAAGAACGTACCTGCGGCTGTAATTGGTAAACCTGTGAAATAACCGTTCGCTTCGCTAATATTGAAGCGAGCTAAACGCATCGCGCCACAGACGATAAATAATACGGCCATCATCATGCCGACAAAACCAAAATCAACTAGAACAACTTCATACATTAATAATGCAGGCGCCACACCAAATGATATAATATCACTCATAGAATCTAATTGTTTACCTAATTCTGACACTTGTCCGAGCGCTCTCGCTACCTTACCATCGTAGCGATCAAGAAGAGCTGCTATAAAGATAAACAAGACACTATAGCTATAGTATTCATGTAGAGTGGCCATAATAGCCGCGCCTCCAAAGGACATATTACTAATTGTTATGAAGTTAGCTGCGTGCGATTTCATTTTCTTAACCGTGGTATCCACCAACTTGTGATAAAAAAACAAGGGGGATCACTCCTTTGCACTTAAGATATTGTACCATTATACTTCGAATGCGAAAAAATTGACAGTCTAAATTAATGGATAGGGGTTTTACTGTATGAAAGAAAAACTATATCAACGCTTGATAGAACTAACGAATGGTAAGCAATCTTCCCATCTTTTGCAGACAATAGCAAAAGCGAAGTGGAGTAAACGTATAATACCAAGCTACATGAAGTTATACGATATTAACCTTGAAGAAGTTTCAAAAAAACAACAACAATTTTCATGTTTACATGATTTTTTTACAAGAGAACTTATTGAAGAAGCTCGACCTATTGAAAAAAATCCAACTGTCTATGCCAGCCCAGTGGACGCAAAAGTGGAATCCTTTGGACGTATTGAATGGGATATGACATTTCTTGTGAAGGGTAAGCCTTATGCATTACAAGATTTACTCGGCAATACAGAACGAGCTGCACAATATGCAGACGGACATTTTATTGTTTTTTATTTAAGTCCTGCTGATTACCATCGTATCCATAGCCCGATAGATGGAGAAGTCTTACGACAATATACACTTGGTCAGAAATCTTATCCTGTGAATCAGTTAGGTCTTACATACGGTAAAAAACCAATTTCTCATAATTATCGTTTAGTGACTGAGCTGAAAGCAGCAAATAATCAGCATGTTGCATTTATCAAAGTAGGTGCAACCTTTGTGAATTCCATTGTACTTACCAATACAACAACGAAATGGCAGAAAGGGCAGGAAGTTGGTTATTTCTCATTTGGTTCCACTGTTGTGATGCTGTTTGAAAAGGATACAATTAAATTTACGGATAATGTTGTAAAAGGAAGCCCAATTCGAATGGGTGAAGCCTTTGCAAATATGCTATAATGGTCGAATAATACGTTAAGATTAGGGGTCGCTATTTTGTATAATTTTTTATTACCGAACGAATTTGTGACGAATATTTTTGAAATTACGCCGGAAAAGTTACAAGAATTAGGGATTAGAGGAATCATTACGGATTTAGATAATACGCTTGTTGAATGGGATCGTCCAGATGCAACAGAAGAGCTAATCATTTGGTTACGCATTATGAAAGAATCAGGTATTCGTGTTATTATTGCGTCAAATAACAAGGAAGCTCGTGTAAAGCATTTTGCTGAGCCGTTAGGTATCCCTTATATTCACAAGGCGAAAAAGCCGCTTCGTAATGCTTTTTATAATGCACTGATTCAACTAGGCTTACGTCCAAATGAAGTAGTAATGGTAGGAGATCAACTCCTTACGGATGTAATGGGCGCAAATCGCTTAGGCTTACACACAGTGCTCGTGAAGCCTGTTGCACAATCAGATGGGCTTGTAACAAAATTGAATCGTTTCATTGAACGTCGCGTATTTAATGATTTGAAACGAAAAGGAATTATAACTTGGGAGGAACAAGAATGATTGAAATGCCAAATTGTATTGGCTGTGGTACAACAATTCAAACAGAAGATAAAACAGCAGTTGGGTATGCACCCCCATCATCATTAGAAAAGGATGTGGTCATTTGCCAGCGTTGCTTCCGTTTGAAAAATTACAATGAAATTCAACCAGTATCGTTAACAGATGACGATTTTTTACGTATTTTAAATGGTCTTGGCACACAGCAAGGCTTAATCGTAAAAATTGTTGATATATTTGATTTTAATGGAAGCTGGCTACCAGGGCTTCATCGTTTTGTAGGGAAGAATCCTGTCCTATTGATTGCCAACAAAGCTGATTTATTACCAAAGTCTGTGAAGCCAAAAAAAGTTATCAACTGGCTGAAACGTGAAGCAAAGGCTCTTGGACTACAGCCTATCGATGTCCTATTAGTCAGTGCCCATAAAGGCAAAGGGATGGCAGAAGCAATGGAAGCCATCGATGAATATCGTAAAGGACAAAATGTATATGTTGTTGGCTGTACAAATGTTGGAAAATCTACGTTCATTAACCGAATTATTAAGCAGGCAACAGGTGAGGGTGAAGTGATTACAACCTCACATTTCCCAGGTACTACTTTAGACATGATTGATATTCCATTGGATGATGGTAGTGCATTATATGATACGCCAGGTATTATTAATCATCATCAAATGGCTCATCATATTGATGCCAGTGAATTAAAATATATTATGCCGAAAAAAGAAATTAAGCCGAAAGTCTATCAACAAAATGCTGGGCAAACTCTATTTATTGGTGCATTAGCAAGATTTGATTTTATTCAGGGTGATCGTTCTGCCTTTACCATCCATGTGGCAAATGATTTACCAATTCATCGTACAAAGCTTGAGAAGGCAGATGCGTTATATGAAGAGCATAAAGGAGAATTATTGGCACCCCCAACTGCGGACTTTATCGACCAGTTACCACCATTGGTTCGTCACGAATTTTCCATCAAAGAAGCGAAAACAGATGTAGTATTTTCTGGACTTGGCTGGATTACCGTTCAACATGCGAATGTAGTAGTAGCAGCTTACGCACCAAAAGGTGTACAAGTTTCAATTCGTCCTTCGCTGATCTAAATGGAGGACATAGTAGAGAGAGGGACTAGGAAATGAAGAAATGGTTTGCAGTTATGGGTGATCCAATTGAACATTCAAAATCACCTGCCATGCACAATGCTTGGTTTGAGGACATGTCAATTGATGCGACATATATTCCTTTACATGTAACGCCTGATCAATTAGAATCTGCTGTTGCTGGTTTGAAGACATTAGGGGCAAGTGGCTGGAACGTGACCATTCCTCATAAAACAGCAATCATTCCGTATCTAGACGAGCTAGATGAGCTGGCACAAAAAATGGGCGCAGTGAATACAGTCGTACGAACAACAGAAGGAAAGCTGAAAGGCTATAATACAGATGGTATTGGATTTGTTCGATCACTGGAAGAAGCCGTTGGGGTTTTTCATAAAGACAAGCCTGTATTACTTGTTGGTGCTGGAGGTGCTGCTCGAGGCATTGCCTTTGCTATGCAGCAACAAGGCTATCGTCATGTAACCATCGCCAATCGTACGGTGACGAATGCTCAAATGATTATTGATGAAATGGGTATGGGACGTGCCATTTCATTACAACAAGCGGAAGAAACGCTAGCTGATTTCAGCATTATTGTGCAAATGACATCAGCTGGCCTTTCCACGGGCAATTTTTCAATGCCATTTTCATTAGATCGGCTGATGAAAGAAGCAATTGTTGCGGATATTGTGTATAATCCATTAATGACGCCTTTTTTACAAGCGGCTGAAGAAAAAGGAGCAACGATTGTCACTGGCTTAGGAATGTTTGTCCATCAAGGAGCCATCGCTTTTGAACACTGGTTAGGAAACTATCCAAATACAAATTCAATGATTGCGCAACTGAAGGCGCAATTAGGAGGAAACTAATTTTTATGTTAACAGGTAAACAGAAACGTTTTTTACGTGCAGAAGCACACCATTTAACACCTATTTTCCAAGTGGGAAAAGGTGGCGTTAATGATGAAATGACAAAGCAAATTCGCGAGGCATTAGAAGTACGTGAATTGATTAAAGTACGTATTTTAGATAACTGTGAAGAGGATAAACATGAAGTCGCAGAAGCATTAGCCACAGGCGCTCATGCGGAGCTTGTCCAATTAATCGGTCTGACAGTTGTTTTATATAAAGAGTCACGCAATCATAAAAAGATTGTATTACCAAAAGTAACGAAATAAGGTGAGACGATGAAAAGGGTCGGTTTACTTGGAGGTACATTTAACCCACCACATATGGGTCATCTTTTAATGGCAAATGAAGTATTTCATGCGCTAGAACTTGATGAAATCCGCTTTATGCCTAATGCCATCCCACCACATAAGAATGCACGTTTTGATGCTAGTAATGTTGAACGACTTGAAATGGTAAAACGTGCGATTCGTCCATTTCCTTATTTTTCAGTAGAGTCGTATGAGCTTGAGAAGGGTGGCGTATCCTATTCCTATGAGACACTTTCTGCATTGTGTAGAAGAGAGCCGAATGTGAAATTTTACTTTATCATCGGTGGCGATATGATTGATTCGCTACATACATGGCATTGTATAGATGATTTAGTGAAACTTGTTCAGTTTGTCGGAGTAAAGCGTCCAGGGACAGCCGCGGCAACAGAGTACCCTATACGTATGGTGGAAATACCTCAAATCGATTTATCGTCCACACTGATTCGTGAACGCCTGGCTACAGGAGGAACGGTTACATTTCTACTACCAGAAGCTGTAGAGACGTTCATACGAGAGGAAGGTCTTTATGGAACGCGAACAGTATTTAGCGGTGATTAAGCCAAGAATGCCTGAAAAACGTTATATTCATACAGTCGGAGTGATGGAAACGGCCATCAACCTAGCTCATAAATATGGCGAGGACGTAAAAAAAGCTGAAACAGCAGCTATCCTCCATGATATTGCTAAATATGCTGATATTGAGTGGATGGAAAATATCGTTCGTGATGAAAAATTAGATGAAAGACTAATTGGATGGGGTAGTGAATTACTACATGGTCCAGTAGGTGCATATATAGCACAAAGTGAGTTTGGTATCACAGACGAAGAGCTGTTGAATGCTATTCGTTTCCATACAACTGGGCGGGCTAATATGAGCCGTTTAGAAAAAATTATTTT
The DNA here is from genome assembly GCF_058797135.1 of Lysinibacillus sp. GW823-FHT02G10. Lineage (NCBI taxonomy): Bacteria > Bacillati > Bacillota > Bacilli > Caryophanales > Bacillaceae > Lysinibacillus > Lysinibacillus sp. GW823-FHT02G10. Next base: position 101,854 of record NZ_JBXAJI010000002.1, on the reverse strand, counting down.
TGTCGCAGATATGATTGAACCGAACCGTCGATTTGATGGAGTTGATCGTCTGCGCAAAAAAGCACAAAAAAATTTGGATAAGGCGATGAGTGCATGTGTACGCCATACTTTGGCATTTTTAATTGACACAAAGCAGCCGATTTATCCTTTATCTATAGAATGTTATAACGATATGATGAACAGAGAGGATAGTGAAGGATGACTTCAACTTTATTACAAGCAGCGTACAAAGCAATTGACGACAAACATGGTGAGGATATTGTCGTTTTAAATATGCAAGGAATTTCCCTTTTAGCAGATTATTTTATCATTGCTCATGGTAACTCAGATCGCCAAGTGCAAGCCATTGCACGCGAATTACAGGATGTAGCTGAACAACAAGGCTATGAAATTCGCCGTGTCGAAGGATTTGATGGAGCTCGTTGGGTACTAGTTGACCTAGGCGATGTTGTGGCACATGTATTCCATAAGGATGAGCGTGCTTATTATAATTTAGAGCGTCTTTGGGGCGATGCACCGCAACTAGACATGCCAGAGGCCTAAGTGAGTTACGAACGCTTTGCTCATGTCTATGATGAGCTGCAAACGGATATTCCTTACAATCTTTATGTAGATTGGGTTGTACAGCATGCACCAAGCAGCCAGTACCCAAAACTGTTGGATATTGGTTGTGGCACTGGTGTACTTAGCTTGTTATTTGCAAAGTCTGGTTATCAAGTCAGTGGAATCGATTTATCAGAAGAGATGCTGTCCATTGCCGCAGAACGCTTTGCTGGTGCAGGCTACCATGCACCATTATACTGTATGTCTATGGTCGAACTAGATGGATTTGAGGAAATCGATGTTGTCACAATCACAATTGATTCCTTGAATTATGTGGTAGAGGAGCACTCTGTTTATACGACATTAGAACGTATCTATGCGGCGTTGCGTGATGGAGGTCAGCTGTTTTTTGATGTTCACTCGTTATTTAAAATGAATGAGATTTTTTTAGATGGTCCGTTCACATATGATGATGGTGACATTAGTTATATATGGCATACGGAGCCTGCCGACTTTGAACATTCGGTTATTCATCAAATGACCTTTTATGTACGAGATGACGCAAGTGAATTATATGAACGCTTTGATGAGGAGCACGTGCAACGTACTTACACTATCGAGCAGTATATGGCTTGGTTGCATGCCATCGGTTTTAGTCATGTGGAAATTACAGCAGACTTTACAGATGAGGCACCTGATGAGGAAAGTGAACGCATTTTTATTCGTGCGCTGAAATAAAGAAAAGGGAGCTACACTGTGTAATACGCAGTGTGGCTTTTTTGATGGATAGAAAAGCTAAAGTAGTGGATAGAAAGATTAAAGTAGCGGATAGAAAGATTAAAGTAGCGGATAGAACACTTGAACAGGAGGATAAAGAGGCTAAATTGTCGGATAAAACTGGATATAACTAAGAGGATAGCTCTCTTCAACAGGTAAATTGAACCTTCTGACGTTTTTTTATCATTTTCAACCACCCATCCATAGTGTAAGATATATATAACTCCATATGATGACCTTTCGCAAGGAAAGGATGGTACTGTGCTACAATCTTTATGGCAAAAGTACAAAAAAAGTATGTTATTCCCCAGCATACTAGTCGTCAGTGGACTTTGTTACTTCTATTTTTCGAGTTCTGACTCTTCACCTCCCCAAGAAGAGCTCATCGAAACAATCCAACCTATTGAAGAAAAAAATTTGAGTGAATCTGCTGAGGAAGCGGTTATGCAGCAGGTATTTGTGGAAATAAAGGGTGCTGTAATGTATCCAGGCGTTTATGAACTTGAGCAAGACCAACGTATAAAAGATGTTGTACAGCTTGCTGGTGGCTATACAGAGAATGCTGACACACAATTTATCAATCATGCCCAAAAGGTACAGGATGAAATGGTAATCTATATTCCTATCATGGGCGAACAGCTAGAGGAAGGATCCTCTTCTCTGTTAACGTTACCTACTGAGACTAATAAGGAGCAAAAGATTAATATCAATAAAGCTGATGTAGCAACGTTAGCAACATTGCCAGGAATCGGTCCTTCTAAAGCACAAAGTATCCTTACGTATCGAGAGGAAAATGGGCAGTTTCAAACCATAGATGACTTAAAAAATGTTAGTGGTATTGGTGATAAAACATTTGAAAAGCTAAAGGATGCGATTACTGTAAAGTAATGCTTTTAAAGGATGGTATATTGACGCCCCTTTTCTAAAAGGGCTACACTGTAGTAGAAAAGCAAGAGAAAGTTAATTAGTTAGACAATTTTTGGAGGTAGTCATATGGAGCGAATTACTTGGGATCAATTTTTTATGGCACAAAGCCATTTACTCGCATTACGTAGCACATGTACAAGACTAGCTGTAGGAGCAACTGTTGTACGGGACAAACGCATCATTGCAGGTGGTTATAACGGTTCCATTACAGGGGACGAGCATTGTATCGAAAAAGGGTGCTATGTGGTTGATAATCATTGCGTCCGTACCGTGCATGCTGAAATGAATGCCTTACTGCAATGTGCTAAATATGGAACACCGACAAAAGGTGCTGATTTGTATGTAACACATTTTCCATGTTTACCATGTACAAAATCTATCATTCAAGCTGGCATAGAACGTGTGTATTACGCAACGGATTATAAAAATAATCCATATGCACAGGAGTTATTTGCAAAAGCTGGAGTGGAAGTAGTTCATGTACCCTTTGATGAACGTAAAATTGATTTTTTACGAGATGACAAACTAGCTTTGTATACAGAAATGCTGCACGAGCTTCGCGAGAGTGGGGTATCTGCTGAAAAATTGCTCCCATATGAACAGAAGGTGAGTGCATTATTTGGCATCAAGCTTTAAAGCATAGATGGATTATGGTAGCTCTTGCTGTATTGATAGCTGCTATTGCAGTATACAAATCAGCATGGCTACTCATTTTTTTACTGCTACTAGTCCTGTGGCTCACCATAAAAGGTGAGTCACGTTTTCTTGCAATTTTTGTGCTAACTAGTGGTCTACTAACTTATTTTTTCCTTTCTATCAATCATCTGACGGAACCTTCCCCTTTACCGTCAACCTTCCCTATAACTTGGTCAAGTGACTATAAAATAAACGGGCAAAAACTCCGTGGGTTTGCTACAACAACAAATGGCCAAAAACTTTACGTAGTTTATACCTTTTCCTCGGAACAAGAGAAAAATTTTTATGAAAATACCTCATTAACTGGAATGACGTATTCTGCAAAAGGTGAACTCGTGACTCCCTCTCCATCTGCCCATGCTTATGCCTTTTCCATGTCAAACTATTTAACGAGCAAAGGAGCAACAGGCGTTGTTGAAATCACGAATTGGCATTATGTAGGAAAACGAACCTCCATCTTCACTATTCTTGCCGAAGTAAGACACAATATGAAAAAGCATATAGAGAGGACTTTTCCAAAATCACTTGTAGCAGAGGCTCAAGCACTTTTAATAGGGGTGCAAGATCAGATGGAGGATGAACTGCAGCGTGCCTATCAAAAGCTCGGTATTACCCATTTATTTGCGATTTCTGGGCTACATGTTGCGCTGATGTCTTGGCTCTTTTTTGAAGGATTACTTAGAATAAGAGTTCGCAAGGAAATGGCTACTGTCGTGCTATTGATCCTCTTACCAGTTTATGGAGTTATTGCAGGGGGAGCACCTTCCGTATGGCGTGCTGTTTCTGTAGTAGAATTGATGATGTTACTGCGCTTTTTTAAGTGGGTTCTTTCGATCGATGATGCATTAGCTATTAGCTTTATAGGCTTTGTTTTGCTTGAGCCAGGTGTTATTTTCCAAATTGGTTTCCAGCTATCCTATTTAGCAACCGCTAGTCTTCTTTATTCTGGTATTATTTTTAAGCAGACAAGAACTTGGCTAGGTCGTTCTTTTTTTATCACATTCGTGTGCCAACTGCTCGTTTACCCACTATTACTCCATCATTTTTATGAATTATCTTTATCCTCGTTTTTTGTCAATATTGTTTTTGTTCCACTGTTTTCCTTTATTATATTACCCTTTAATATGATTGCCTTTGTGCTATCTTATCTTTCTTTACCACTTGCTAATGTCCTATTTGCTGGCTATGAACCGCTGCGTAATTGGCTGACCGAAGTAATCTTTTATATGCAAGAGCTTCCTTGGCAATTATGGTCACCAGGCAAACCATCTATTTGGCTGAGCTGCGTGGCGATGTTAAGTGTTTTAGCGAGCTTCTATTATTTGGAAATAAAAAGATTCAGGAAAGCTATTTTGATCCTTGTCATCCCTGTTATTTGGATTCATTTGGCACCCATGTTGTATAACGAAACAAAGATTACCTTCTTAAATGTAGGGCAAGGAGATAGTATTGTCATTGAATTGCCTTTTAGACGGGCTGTCTATGTTATAGATACAGGTGGAGTATTGCGCTTTGAGCAGGCATCGTGGAAGAAAGCAGATAGTCCATATGAGGTAGGGAAGCAAGTTGTCGTCCCATTTTTAAAAGGCAAGGGAATACGAACTATCGATATTTTTATTGCTTCGCATGCAGACGCAGATCATATTGAAGGAGCAGAGGAAGTCTTACAAGAGATTAACATGAAGGAAATACACGTTACACCTGGTTCATTGAATGAGCCTTTAATGGATGATTTATTGCGAGAAGCAAATAAGCGACATATTCCTATTAAAGAAAAAATGAAGGGGACTTCGTGGCATGTAGGGGATACAGATTTTTATTACTTATGGCCTGATGACGCCTTTTATGAGGGAAATGATGATTCTCTTGTCCTGTACATGCAGCAAAAGGCGTTTACAGCGTTATTTACAGGGGATTTGGAGCAATATGGCGAACAACAGCTGATCAAGCGTTATGGACCTTTATTGGCCAATCTCACATTGCTGAAGGCAGGGCATCATGGGAGTAAGACATCAAGCACAGAAGAATTTGTCGAGCTGCTACAGCCCCAATTAACCGTTTTTAGTGCAGGTCTCCATAATCGTTATGGTCATCCACATGAAGAAGTAGTACAACGTTTTGTCAGTAGAGATTTAGTGACATGGACAACAGGGGTGAATGGATCAATCGAAATACGTATTCGTGATAATAGCTGGTCCGTTAGCGTAAATGAAAAGGGCCTTGTCCAATGACCAAGGCCCTTCTCCTGCATAAGTCCAATTACTGTGATACAAATTCTACTATAGTTGCAATAATAAACATAAGCGTGAAAACGCCAAATGATACACCGAAGCCAACACCAGAATCGATGGCATCGTTACGTCGACATTGTATGTTTTTTCCTTCAAATGGATTCATTGTTATCCCTCCAATTCTGTTATTTATTATAAGACAACATGGTCATAAAAGCTATATCGAAAAGGTGATTTCCCCGTCTGGCAAGGAATCGACACAATTCGGTCAAAGACACAAAGGACTATGAAATCATGTATACTAATAGTATTGCTAGATGGAGGGGAAATTATGATTTCAACGGTTTGGAATACAATAAAAAAAGGTGAGCTTGCACCAGTATATTTGCTTGTTGGTGAAGAAAGCTATTTTATAGATGAAACCATTAAACGTTTAAAAGAGGCATTGGGTCCAGAAGAAGATCTGGAGATGTCGACATTTGATTTAGAAGAAGTACCAGTAGATGCAGTCATGGATGAAGCAGATACCATTCCTTTTTTCTCAGAACGTAAGCTTATTATTGCTAAAAATGCTTCATTTTTAAAAGCAACCGAGAAAGGGAAGGAAAAAATCGATCATGATGTGAAACGATTGGAAACATGGTTGTCGAATCCTTCTGATTTTTCCGTAACGGTTTTTATTGCTCCTTATGAAAAATTGGATGAGCGCAAAAAAGTGACTAAAATGATGAAAGAGCATGCATTATTTGTACAAGCAGAAACACCAAAAGAGCAGGATTTAGCCGTATGGATTCAAGGCATTGTCAAAACACAAGGTAATAGCATTACACAAGATGCTATTGAATTGCTTGTTACAATGGTCGGAGCCAACATGCTACAATTACAGATGGAAATTGACAAGCTAACCCTTTATTTAGGTGATGGTGGCGAAATTACAACTTCTTTAGTGGAGGATTTGGTGGCAAAAACATTAGAGCAAGATGCCTTTAAAATGCTTAACGCATATTTGGCAAATGACTCTGTCGGAGCCTTGTCTATCTATCATGATTTATTGCGACAAAAACAAGAACCTATTATGTTAGTGGGCTTGCTAGCATCCAATGTTCGTACCATGTCAAATGTTTTTTATTTATTGAAAAAAGGTTATCACCCTCAACAAATCGCTAAAAATTTAAAAATTCATCCGTATCGCGTCAAACTTATGATTGAGCAACGGCATCGGCCTTCAGAAGAAAATTTGCTACGGGCATTATATCAATTAGCAGAGGTTGATTTACAGCTAAAATCGTCTGGTGGAAATCGAGAGCGCTATCTAGAGCTATTTTTATTGCGCCAACTATAGGCAAAGAAAGCTGTCCAATAAGGGCAGCTTTTTATGTTCTCTATAAAATTAAAAAGATCAGCTACTCCTAATAGAGTATCTGATCCTTTAAACAATTACGCTTTTTTAGCAAGGCGAGACTTTTTACGAGCCGCCGCGTTTTTGTGGATAAGTCCTTTTGAAGCTGCTTTATCTAAAGATTTGAAAGCTGCTTGTAAAAGTTCTTGTTTGTTTTCAGCGTTAGCAGCAACAGCGTTTTCAGCTTTTTTCACTGTAGTACGCATTGCAGATTTAGCTTGAGAATTAGCAATGTTAGCTTTTTCGTTAACTTTTACGCGTTTAATCGCAGATTTAATGTTTGGCATATATTTCACCTCCTAAATTAGGTACGAGATGATATCTTCTCATTGATTTCTTGTGTCAATACAACAAAAATCATTTTAACAAACGCTTGGCCAAATTGCAATAGATAAATGCAAAGAATATTTACTTGACAGTTTGAACAAACTACAGCTTGAGGTGAACTGTATGCAAAATTTTAATTGGCAACGAACAGATTTAATCGATGAATCAGAAGAGGTAGTTGTCCATCAGACCAAAGAGCAAAAAGAAAAGCTTGAACAATCAAGTGGCATTCAAATTGAAGATCGGAATGCTGGTAGAGTAAAAATTACAGATGTTCTTGTAGATGCTGAAGGGGAAAAGCAAATTGGTAAAAAAGAAGGGCAGTATATTACCCTTTCTGTCCCGACACTAACATTAGAAGATCAAGAAGGCTTTGCACAACTTGAAAAAGAATTGCTTGTAAATTTCAAAAAAATGCATGACGCACTTTCTTGGCAAGAAGACGATAAAATTTTAATAGTCGGTTTAGGAAATCGCACTATAACACCCGATGCAATAGGTCCATATTTAATTGACCATTTGCATAGTTTAGATGTCATTGATGAAAAATTTGTCATGTATGCTCCTGGTGTAACAGGACAAACAGGCTACGAAACAGGTGAGTTTGTGGCTGCTATTGCTGAACGTTTGCAACCGAAATTAATCATTGTAGTAGATGCACTTGCTACAAGAGCGAGTAATCGACTCTGTAAAACGATTCAATTAACAGATACAGGCATACATCCAGGTTCAGGAGTAGGCAATCAACGGCAAGAGATTTCCTATGAGATGCTTGGCATTCCCGTAACAGCAATAGGGATCCCTACTGTAGTAGATGCACCTGTATTAATTGCGGATGCGGTAGAAACTATGCTACGTTCGATAGCTGCTCGTGTGGCTGAACGCAGTAAACCGTCATCAAAGCTTTCATTATCCTCATGGCAACCAGATATCAACAAGGAACTGGATATGACATTAGTACAACCTATATTTGGAGAATGGGCGACATGGACGAAGGAGGAGCGGCAGCAGCTGTTTGAGGAAACCTTCGCTGGCTCACACACACAACTGATGGTTACACCAAAAGAAGCAGACTATTGGATTGATCGCTATGCAAAATTAGTGGCTTCTATGCTAATGAATTGGGCAAGTGATTTATAAAATAATGAAGAAACAACGCAAAGAGTAGTCCTTCTAAAACACGCTTATTTATGCGTAAAACAAGAAATTTATTTTCGTTCTAATTAACATCCCCCCTCCATACGATATGGGGAGGAGGGTGTGACTTTGCTAAAAAAACTACAATGGTCATTTGGTATATTATTGTTCTTTTTCGTATTACCTGTCATTGCTGGGCAACTTCCGTTCAACAAGCAAGCATCGACTCCGATCAAACAATCAGAAGATAAGCAAGTCGTGTTTGCTGCTACCAATTTAGCTGAACAAAGTGTACTGGAACAAACGAAAGAACCTGAACCAGATCAAGCCCTAGACCCGGACCCATTTAAAGTGTTAGTGTTATTTACCCATACGCATGAAGCATATGAACCTATGGTGAAAGCAGTGAGTGGTAAGGTAGCGACTTCTCATGAAACGGTCAATATTATGAGCCTGAAGGATAAGATTGTGAATCATTTTAATGTAAATGGTTTAAAGACGGATGTTCTTGATGTAGATATTATGAAGAAATTACAAGAAGAAGGTAAAGGCTATCATGAATCTTATAATGTGATGAGGCCATATTTAAGTAAGCATTTAGAAACAAATAATTATGATTTAATAGTTGATTTACATCGTGACTCATTAAAACATGATCTTACAACGATCTCATATAATGGGGAAAATTATGCGAAAATCGCTATTGTTGTTGGGGCAGAACATGCTAATTACCGCTGGAATACAGCCTATGCTGAAAGTTTATCATCCACACTAAACGCCATTGTTCCGAAAATTTCCAAAGGTGTTATTTCTAAAAGTGGTGATGGGGTTGATGGGCGATACAATCAGGATTTAGCAAAGCAAATGATGATTATTGAGATTGGTGGAATTGGTAATACTGAGGAAGAGGTTAATCGTACGATTGCTGTAATTGGTAAGGCAATATCAAAAGCGTTTGTCAATGATTCAACAAAATAGACCAATCATATTAAAAAGTGGGACTCTTGTGGGCTCACTTTTTTAATATTGTATGATAATAAAATTTCCAGAAATAATTCTCATTAATTGTCTTTCCATTGCTCCATTCTTGTCTTATAATTTTCAAGTTGGCTCGCGAATTTCATGATAAAACGTTAAATGAAGGCATATGCAAATAAAGCAAACTTACTTTTGGAGTATATACCATTTTTGGGAATGCCTCTATAGCAAATATACATATGATTTTTTAGAAGACTAAAAATGATAACGTTTCATTTTTCTCTCAAACTTTTATCGTATTTCAATCGTCAAACATATAAGTGAATAAGCAAAAATAATAGAGAGGGGATGGTTATCAATCCAAAAGGTTCTATTACGTGACAACAGGTTTTATCTTGATGCAGAAGGGAATACCTTCAAAAAGCGATACTCCTTGTAGCATTTGGATGTAACTAACATCATTTAACCAAAGCCGTGTGCGGTTATTACAGATTGTGACAGCGCTTTTAGATTGACTTCTACTTTGTACAGCTAGAAAAAACCAACACATTATACCGAAACGAAATTGAGAGATTATTGAAGGAAGGAATAGTATGTCAGGCAAGTCATTAAATCATCGTTATATTCCTGGACTAGACGGGATTCGAGCATTGGCTGTATTAGCAGTTATTGCTTATCATTTTAACTTCAGTTGGGCTAGAGGTGGCTTTTTAGGAGTAGATATCTTCTTTGTATTATCGGGCTATTTAATCACCTCTACCATCTTACCTTTAAAGGGCAATCAATTAACAGTCAGCCTAAAGAAATTTTGGGTGGGACGATTTAGAAGGCTACTACCAGCTGCCTACGTTATGATTGTTACATCATTTGTTTGGGCAATGCTCTTTCATAAAGAGCTTCTCCATACTTTGCGCGGGGATGCATTGTCCTCCATTTTTTATTCAAGTAATTGGTGGTTCATTTTTCATAAACTCTCTTATTTTGATAGTTTCGGTTCTCCATCACCTTTAAAAAACCTATGGTCATTAGCTATTGAAGAACAATTTTACTTGATATGGCCATTGCTCTTAATGATTGGACTTTTTGTTGTTAAAAAACAAAATAAACTAGCAAATATCATCTTTTGTGGTGCCCTTTGTTCAGCATTCGTAATGGCATTACTCTATCAGCCAGGCGCTGATCCTAGTCGTGTTTATTATGGAACGGACACACGTTGTTTTGAATTATTAATAGGCTGTTGGCTAGCACTTGTTTGGCCAATGAAACGACTATCTTCTCAAAAATTATCAGCGAACCATGTGAAGAAACTAAATATTATGAGTTTCATTGCACTTACTATTTTTTTAGTAAGCATAGTGTATGTGGATGAATATCAATCCTTTCTTTATAGAGGAGGCATGTTTTTATTTTGCTTGAATGCTGCTGTTTTGATTGCATGTATTTCTCATCCAGTCAGCATACTAGGAAAAATATTAGCATGGAAGCCATTATGTTGGATAGGCTCTCGTTCCTACGGCATTTATCTATGGCATTATCCTGTCATGGTTTTAGGGACACCCATTCATGAAATTGGAAATCCTTCCTATTGGCGAATATTCCTGCAGCTTTTACTAATCCTGATGATTGCAGAGCTATCCTATCGCTTCATTGAAATGCCCATCCGGAAAGAAGGGTTCCGAGTCTATTGTCAAAAATATCTGATTTGTAATAAAAACAAGTGGGGAAGCCTTACTTTTCCACGAAAAATATCAACGGTTATGGTTCCTCTTTTTCTGCTTGTATTTTTCACAGGCATGACAGGTGTAGTGGGTGAAAGTCAGCAAAACCCATCTAAAACGCTGCCAACAACGATAAAAATTAATGGCGAAGAGCCTACAGCCAATCTGAACAAGCAGGACAAACAAGCTGAAGCCTCTACCGACAAGCCTTCTCAAAGTAAGGATGAGGGAGTAGAGGATGTTCAGAAGGTAGAAACACCTAAGCAAGAAGAAAATAACACCATTATAGAGCCTGAAAAGGATGAGTTTTATCGTGGCATACTAGCCATTGGTGACTCCTTAATGATTGATATTGCACCGAGCTTACATAATATGTATCCGACTATTACAATCGATGGAAAAATAGGCCGTCAAGTTTCGCAAGCTGTAAAACTTGCACCAAATTATGCAAGTTTTAATCAACCTAATCATGCAGTCATTCTACAATTGGGGACAAATGGTTATTTTACGACTGACCAAATGGATGCACTCCTTGAAGCTTTTTCAAATGCCGATATTTATTTAGTGAATACACGTGTGCCGCGATCTTGGGAAGCAAAGGTGAATGAAGCTTTACTGCAAAAAGCACAGGAACATGAGCGAATAACACTAATTGACTGGCATGCAGCAGCAATCAATCACCCTGAATACTTTGCCCCTGACGGTGTACATTTAGAGAAAAAAGGGATAGAAGTTTTAACAAAGCTCATTCAACAATCCTTAAACAAATAAAATAAAAAAGGTCAGTATACACAGTTTTATCTGCGTAGCTGACTTTTTCTATATCTTAGACCTCTATTAGTTGTTCCTGTATGGTAAGCTTGATATTTGATCTGTTCCATTATATGGAAGATGATGCGATGTCCATTCTTTCTTTTACTAATCATAGTTTAGGTTTATAAAAATGGGATTGTGTTCACGCTTTTTAGCAATATGGATGATGATATCTTTTGGAGATAGCGTGCTTTTCTTGGTTGATCAGGCGAGAATCTCTCCTCATGTCGAGTAGACGCATTTTCATTTCAACTGCTACACATCGAGTACTACTATAGCTGATTTGCCTGCATTTATATACTTAATACTGTAAAATTTAAAAACGTCATTAAACACTGAAAGTATTGATATTATAGGCTTTCAAGTCTAGTTGCTGTTGTACTTTGCGTTATGTTCATAGTATAATTCATTATAGTTTAATTAGGAGTGGAAAAGATGAACCGAGAAGCACGTTTAAAACGACAAGAGAATATACGAAATTTCTCTATTATTGCACATATTGACCATGGGAAATCAACGCTTGCTGACCGTATTTTAGAGCAAACAAAATCTTTAACTTCCCGTGAAATGAAGGCACAGCTCCTCGACTCAATGGATTTAGAGCGTGAGCGAGGCATTACAATTAAGTTAAATGCAGTTCAATTAAAGTACGAAGCAAAAGACGGCGAAGTGTATACATTTCATTTAATCGACACACCAGGACACGTCGATTTCACATATGAAGTATCACGAAGTTTAGCTGCTTGTGAGGGTGCCATTTTAGTTGTGGACGCAGCACAAGGTATTGAAGCACAAACACTAGCAAATGTTTACTTAGCACTAGACAATGATTTAGAAATTTTACCTGTAATCAATAAAATTGATTTACCTGCAGCTGACCCTGAACGTGTACGTCAAGAAGTAGAAGATGTTATTGGATTAGATGCCTCTGAAGCAGTATTAGCTTCTGCGAAAGCAGGTATTGGTATCGAGGATATTCTAGAGCAAATCGTAGAGAAGGTACCAGCGCCAACTGGTGATCCAGATGCGCCACTACAAGCTTTAATTTTTGACTCTGTTTATGATGCCTATAAAGGTGTTATCATTTCGATTCGTGTCATCAATGGTACTGTCAAGCCTGGCGATAAAATTCGTATGATGGCAACAGGTGCGGAATTCGAAGTTATTGAAGTTGGGGTACATACACCAAAAGTTGTGCCACAGGCTGAATTAACAGTGGGTGATGTAGGTTACTTAACCGCATCTATCAAAAATGTAGGTGACACACGTGTAGGGGATACTGTAACCTATGCAAACCGTCCTGCAGCTGAGCCATTAGCTGGTTATCGTCGCTTAAACCCAATGGTCTACTGTGGTTTGTATCCAATCGATACAGCCAAATACAATGATTTACGTGAAGCGTTAGAAAAACTAGAGTTAAATGACTCTGCGCTACAATATGAGCCAGAGACATCGCAAGCACTTGGTTTTGGTTTCCGCTGTGGATTCTTAGGATTACTACATATGGAAATTATTCAGGAGCGTATTGAGCGTGAATTTAATATCGACTTAATTACAACAGCACCTTCCGTAATTTACAATGTTCATATGACAGATGGTACTGAGCTGAAAGTCGATAATCCATCCTTTATGCCAGACCCTCAAAAAATCGATCGTGTCGAGGAACCATATGTGAAAGCAACAATCATGGTACCAAATGATTATGTGGGAGCGGTTATGGAACTTTGTCAAATGAAGCGTGGTAATTTCATGACGATGGATTATATTGATACATCGCGTGTAAGTATTATTTATGAAATGCCATTATCAGAAATTGTCTATGATTTCTTTGACTATTTAAAATCAAATACAAAGGGCTATGCTTCATTCGACTATGAACTTATTGGTTACCAGCCATCGAAATTAGTGAAAATGGATATTTTATTAAATGGTGAGCAAGTCGATGCCCTAAGCTTTATCGTACATCGTGACTTTGCCTACGATCGAGGTAAAATCATCGTAGAAAAATTAAAAGAATTAATCCCACGCCAACAATTTGAAGTACCAATTCAAGCAGCAGTTGGACAAAAAATCGTGGCGCGTTCAACAATTAAAGCCATCCGTAAAAACGTATTAGCGAAATGTTACGGGGGAGATATTTCCCGTAAACGAAAACTTCTTGATAAACAAAAAGAAGGTAAAAAACGTATGAAACAAGTAGGCTCAGTCGAAGTCCCTCAAGAGGCATTCATGGCTGTGCTGAAGATGGATGATTCGAAGTAATATTGATATAACAGGGTTTATAGGGGTTTATAAGGGTTTAAGCAAATAGATTTGTATCAGTTAGGTGGAGATTGCCACCGATTTGCCACTGCATTGAAATTGTGCAAGCAATTTAAAAATCTTTAGCGATGGAATCAAAAATATCGGCAGCATCTCTTGCCATCTTCTGTGTTAAATGGACATAGCGGTCTTCAGTAATTGCTGATCTGCTATGTCCTAATCTTTTTGAACTGTTTTTATTGGTTGTCCATTTTCAATTAGCATCGTTAATAATAATGCCGAGATACTCGTATTTATTGAGTATCTGGGTATTTGGCTACTATCAGCTACTTTTTTTCAGGTAGTTGGCTAATTTACAGTGAATCTTTTCACAGAGTCTCGAATCTCCTACTTTTAATTAAGTTATCTTCTCCTTACTCTTTTTCTTTTCTCTTCAATTTTTCTGAATAATAAATAAACTATTGTAATTATAAGATAAAGTATGACAAAATTTGGTATCACATTATTATCACTTTTACTGGCTATATATACATATACCCCTACTACCACCGCTAAAATTAATGGCTTATATATTGAATTCATAATCAATCCACCTTTTCTTAGTGTTAGACGTAATTCACAATATTCTCTTGGAATATATAGTTTATATATTAATATTTTAAACGTTAATCTATAATTAATTATCATATATGGAAATATTTATTTAAATTATTTTTTATGAGGTATTATTAAACTGAAAGAGATTAAGAAGTATATTATTTGTGAAAATCATATAGAGAGGGGAAGTTTAATGTAAATGAGAAAAGTGTACTTGTTATTTGCGATTATCGGCACAGTATTCCCGTATTATTTTTTGGTGCAATTCTTGAACAAAAACGGATTTGATTTAGGGTTATTAGTAGATTTATTATTTGCAAACTCGATATCGACCTTCTTCGCTGTTGACTTTTTTATTTCATGCTTTGTTTTTATAATCTTTATGTTTAATGAGTCAAGAAAGTATAACATTAAAGAAAAGTGGATATGTCTATTAACTTTGTTTACAGTTGGTTTATCGCTGGCATTACCGTTATTTTTGTTTTTCAGAGAGTCATACATAAAGAAAGAAGTGTTGTTAAACTCCAATGAAAGAACGTGAAAATCTTACATTTTCTATGGTGTTGTATTGATTTTGTGTTACATGGATGGCAAACGGAGCAGGTTAGTTTAACAACCGTAAATAATTCTACAGTCCTTATTTAGATAGAGATTACATTAATTAGGGGGAGAAAATGAGTGATTTTAGAGGGATAATCTTAGAAGGCTATTCGAATGCTGGAAAAACATCAGTCTTAAAAGCGTTGAAACAACTTCACGCAAGTGATGATGCCGAACGTAGTGTCATAGTTCTCAGTGAGCATTATTCGCAAGTATTACACAAAGTAAATGGTGAATTAAAGTCGTTAAGTCGAGAGGAACACTTACAGGTCTTAAGAGAAAGAGTCACGATGTTGAAAATGTTAAATAATTGGTCAAGAGAAATTGGACAAACTCAACGTTCAAAAGGCTTATTCTTTATTTTGGAAAGGTTTCATTTAAATCATCGAGTAGCATTTTCTCATTCAATATCAGATGACATTAAGGAATTAGAAGCCCAGTTACTTGGAATGGGAGCAAGATGTACTTTGTTAACTGTATCACCAGAGAATTTAGAGGAAAGAATAAGTAGTAGAAATCCCAATGAATGGGAAGGGAAAACCATGCAAGAAATGAAATTAGCGTGTGAATTATTATTAGACCAACAACAAGAGTATAGGAGTCAAGCTGAAAATTCAATCATACCTACAATTGAAATAAATACTGATAATAAAGATTGGGATTCCTACGCAAAACAGATTTACTTATTCAACTAACGGAATGCTTTAATTAAATACACCATAAAAGACCACTCCAAAATGGGTGGTCTTAAATTTTTCCCAATCAAACCAATAGCAAGGCTGGGGAGCGGTCTAATATGAAGTCTAATCATGCATTTCATATAAAAAACGTTCAGTACCTTTTTATAATTGATTAAATATAAGTGATAGTCTTCCAAAAAATATAAATAGACCTAATTTGGAGAATTGGCTTTTATAATAAATGGAAATAGTTATCCAAATAAACTTTATTTGAGGTATTATTAAAAGAGTTCGAACAAAATTGAACTAGAGGGAGGAGTATGTAATATGAAAATACAAAGCGTTATTATAACAATTGTCGCACTTTTATTTGTAATTATTGCAGGGTGTAGTTCAGAGACAGAAGAAGAGTCTATGGGCGAAGTTGAAAAGGAAATTCATACGCAAGAACTAGTAGAGTCTATGTTCAGTGAGGACAGCCTGGAGGCAGCGAAAGAAAGAATAGAGGAACGGGGCGGCTCAGTTTATATGATTCCACCACCTGAGCATACTGCTATCGGAGAAAATCAATCAACTGTAGTAGAACTTAAAGAGTCGGACATTTTAGACGGAGAAGATTCTAGTTTTGAAAATTATGACAACGTAGGAGAAATACGTCTTGATACGTTAGAGCTGGACTCTACTTTTGAGGAGCAAGATACATATATAAATGTCATGCTTACAGAACTAGGAATGGAGAAAGCTTATTATGCAATGCGTAAAACTTTATTGTGGACAGCCGGTAATCCTCCAGATGGACTCGAAAAACATAGTGATGGCACTCTATCTTTTTATCTAAGTAAATACTCTGAGCTTATAAATTGTCACTTTCAGAGCGCTAACCCTGACGTGAAAGAAAAAATTATCAGAAACATGCAGAACGCTTATAAAAACAATACACCTATAATTGTCTATGGAGAATTTGAGGAGTTTCTAGACGAAGAAGGATACTCTGGCTATCGTCTTATCATACATCGAATAGGCTTTAAAGAGGTCATAAATTAATAAAAGAATTTGATAAAAATCTTGAATTATTCATGGAAATGATGTTTAGAAACCTGCCAATTAAGAC
Source organism: Lysinibacillus sp. GW823-FHT02G10 (assembly GCF_058797135.1). Lineage (NCBI taxonomy): Bacteria > Bacillati > Bacillota > Bacilli > Caryophanales > Bacillaceae > Lysinibacillus > Lysinibacillus sp. GW823-FHT02G10. Next base: position 85,058 of record NZ_JBXAJI010000002.1, on the reverse strand, counting down.
CACTCTGTTGTGGGGGACTTCAATGTTTTCTTCCACCTTCATGTCACCGTGTTGAGAGAAGAAACATGACCTATAGAAAAATATAATGAGCATTTCTGCGAGCTTATTGAAAATTGTGTTGGAAAAGGTAATCGGTAATATGATAAATGCATATAAAAAAGAGGAACTTCGGAATAAAATTTGGTGCTTCCTTTGATTCCAAAAAAACCATTATTTAACTCTTCAAAATGGTATAATACATACACAACATAGTAATTAGTCATAATAATGCCCAGTTACTTGTTTTTAATTGAGTACTTGGGCATTTTTTGTTTTGGCTACTATCCTCTGCTTTTTTTTCAGATAGTTTACAGTGAATCTTTTCAAAGGTCTCGAATCTCCTACTTTTAATTAAGTTATTTTTCCTTACTTTTTTCTTTTTCAATTTTTCTAAATAATAAATAAACTATTGAAATTATCATATAAAGTATGACAAAATTTAGAAGCACGCTATTTTCACTTTTACTGGCTATATATACGTATAACCCTATTACCACCGCTAATATGAATGATTTGTATATTGAAATCATATTAATTCCACCTTTTCTCAATATTAGAAATAATTTTATAGTACTTTCATATAATTTTATATTAATATCCCTTTGCAATCTCTTTAATTTTCGGAAAAATCAAATTATTCGCAAAGTGCAATTTAAAGATTTTACGAAACGATCCGTAGCTACTTGCTTTGAAATATGGAATTCAAATTCCTAACAATACATTCATCTAGATTATTTCTATTACTACGTAGGAGTTTATGACATGACTATTAAATGGAACAGAGAAGAAATACTTTTCGATACTCTATATGAAGCTGACACCTGGGCAGATTCAATTGCAAATGAAATATATGGAAGAATTTATAACGGATATGATACACCAGATTACAAAATAGCCTATTCGCTTGCTTTTAGATTAGCTTCTATAAAAGAGTGTAGAGTTTATACAGAAAATAGCATTGAAGGTAGATATAAAGTTTGGGTCATTTTTGAAATTGAATAGTAAAGATGAGGTGCTCATTTAAAATTGAGTAGTTAATTTTTAGTAATTTAAGGTTCTTCCTTTTCATTTATTTAAATGTAGTGGTGTAGAAACTAACGAAGCAACAGTATGTCCTGAGCTTCTCTCACTCTCTCTTTCATTTCCTGGAGCTTTAAGGTATATAGACACCCACAACTTCAAACGTTAGTTTGTCATCAACAATAATATATTTTATATCTATTTCTTTATCAGATTGGAACAACAGAATGTGTACTATTTGGATAACTGTTTCTACCTGAGCTTGCAGCATATTGCAGTTAATTATGGTCACAGTTAAGTAGAGTTATTATTTTGGAATTGTTGGTTTAAATAGTTCACATTTGTTTCATGAATAAATTGGGTGATTGTTTAAATGAAACCAAGCATAGAATTAGCTTGATGGTCATGTTGAAGAATTTTATAATATCGTTAAAGAACAGTATTTGGTAGTTGAGTTTAGATTAGCAAGTCAAGAAAGGTGAGAGGTCGTTGGGACAAATTAAAATTTATGGTGTTAAGGGAAGGTTAAATCCCATTAAGGAAACATTATCGAATATTATCCATTCTTGTATGGTGGACGCACTTGAATATCCATTAGATAAGAAATTTCATCGCTTTTTTCCTATGGACAAAGAGGATTTTTATTTTGCAAGTGAAAGAACTGAATCATATACAATAATAGAAATTAGTATGTTTGAAGGTAGAACGATTCAAGCTAAAAAACAATTAGTAAAGCTACTATTTGAACGCATAAATAACAAATTAAATATTTCACCTCAAGATGTTGAAATTACAATTTTTGAAACGCCTAAACATAATTGGGGAATAAGAGGGTTACCTGGGGATGAATTAGCACTTAATTACAAAGTAAATATTTGATATAAAGCCGCTATTTTTTTAGAGTTAATTCGACTATGTGAAATGTGCTCTGTCTTATTAATTATCTGACCACTAAAAATCGGTAAATGAAGAACCTATAAGGACTAAAATAATCTACATAACTTTATTTAATGAATGATTCTAAATAATGCTTGAAGCAATGGGTTTGTCGCTATTCATAATTTATTTACTATTTTTAGGGAGGAGAAAATTGTATGAGTTATATCATAGACATTTCACATCATCAAGGAGATATTGATTGGTCTGAAGCGGTTAAAGATGTTGATTTGGCTATCATCCGCACACAATATGGTACAAGCACAATTGACCGTAAATATGTTCAAAATATAGAAGCATGTATTAAGTACAAGGTACCTTTTGGTGTTTATATTTATGTTACCTTTAAAAATGGTACTGAGGCATTGGAACAAGCAAAAGACTTCTATAACAGAGCAAAAAACTATAATCCGCTATTTTATGTTGTAGATATCGAAGAAAGCTTTGGTGCTAGTGTCCAAAATATCGTACAAGGCACACAGGTGTTTATTGATTATTTAAAAAGTAAGGCTGTAAAAGTCGGGCTATATACAGGCCATCATTTTTACAAACCTTATCTGATGGATACCGTTAAAAATTATGATTTCCTATGGATTCCTCGCTATAGTGGCTCTAGCTCACCTGGACTAAAGCCAAACTTTGCTTGTGACTTATGGCAGTACACAGACAAAGGGATTGTAGCAGGTATTAAAGGAACTGTAGATTTAAACCAATTAAATGGATCTAAGTCTTTATCCTGGTTCACAGATACTGATAAGAAGAAGGAAATATCATTGTCTCAGTATGAAGAATTACAGAAAGAAAACAAACAACTAAAACAGGAACTTACTGAAATGAAAGAGTTATTAGTTGGGATAAAATCAAATGCTATGGTATCACCAGCACATAAAGAAGATTGGGAGTGGGCCATTGAAGAGGGAGTTATACGAGGCGATGGCAAGTGTATGAATCCTACAGATACACTCACAAGACAACAAATGGCAACGATGCTCAAACGGTTCTATGATAAATTTATTAAATAATAGCATTGTCTCGCCCATAAGTACCTGAGAACTAGCAACAAAATATTTAGCCTAATATTGAGTGTATTCGTCATAAAAGGAATCACTATTTATAGTGATTCCTTTTATAGTGCGACCAACCTGTTTGAAATTTAGTGAAACAATAGGAAAAACTTAGCTAATAAAAAAATGGGGACTCCTACAATTATTACGCCTGCAAAGAAATAACAAAACAACATAAAAACATCGAAAACCGCACCCGCTAAATCATCAATGAATTTTAACATTTCATTCCCCTCCAAACATAATAAGTATTGGCATTTATAATCTCTTTATTGCTTACCAATCATCATACTGATCCAAAGTCTTTTTTAGAGTCTTATCCCACATATCGAGAGTCCCGTAAATTTTTATTAGGATATTTTCATCAGATGGTAACACTTGAAAGCTAAGTGGAAATCATACTGAGTATTCATTGTAATTTGTCATACCCTAAACCACGAACCTTATGTGTAATTCCTAATAACACCCTGTAAATCATTTGGGAAAGTGTTTTATATTGTATGCATAAAGCATGTTATTGACTAAAGATTTGTTTTTTACATAGAGGTTCTTGTGTAATCTGATAGAGCATTTTTTACTTCTATATTTGAAATGGTAGTGTTCGTTTCCATATCATATGGTGACTATTTGCTCCCCAATAGTTTTCAAGGACAAAATCAGGCTGTCCAAATTTCTTCTGCCAGATCATTTGCGCTTGTTTATATCCACTATCTAAACAAAAACTAGGAACCCTTCGATTTTCTAACGTCAGGAGCATTTTCTGTAGTAGCATGGTGCCAATCCCACGATTTTGATAGTCAGGATGAACAAAAACGGTACCGATTTCTAGACAATTGAATAGTTCCTCTTTGATCGTTTGTTGAATGATTTCGTTGGCTGCACCGCATTCGATAGTGCCTATTATGTCATTGGTTTCTTCATTTAAAGCTAACCAGAAAAATCTTTTTTTGCCCTGGCTTTCTAAGTCCATTGCTACATACTGTTTTTTCGTTTCCCATTCATCCTGTTGATCGTCCACTAGCTCGGCAATTCCTTCTTTTTTATAAGTTTCCCGAATGACAAGATCAAAGAATTCGTGTAACGCCTGGATGTCCGACTGTTCTGGACGTCTAATAAGTAATTTCATGATTGCTTGCTCCTTATAATGGATGTCGTTGGTGGTTTAGTAGGGATCGAGCTCGTTGCACATCCACATCTAGTAAGTCATTTATATCTTGCTGTACTGCGGTCAATCGATCAAGTGCCAGCTGTAACCAATGATCGGAGGCATCATATTTTTCAGCGTGCCATAACAACTCTCCATAACAAATGGCAGCACGAATAAATGTGATATGGTCATTCAGCAGATTTGCCAAATGGGTGGCTTGTTTGAGACATGCTTCCCCTTGTTTTACCTTGCCATAATCTAAATAGCGAAGTGCTTTCAAAAATTCCGTGTTGGCTTGCTGTATTATCTGTTCATTCGTATGTTGCATGACAGATCGCTCCCATCCGTTATTTTTGTTCACGTTATGCATACTACCAGTCTATTTTAATGATTATAACATGTTCCCCTTATTTGGTTAATGATGGGGTATGTTAAAATGCAAGAAAGACACTTGGTCATCAAAAGGAGAGAATTCCATTGAAAGATTTAGAAAAGAAACTCGATGCAGTATTACAGCAAATGCGTGATTTTATTGATGAGCTTCAGGAGCGGGAGTCAGCCTATCCCATGGTTTTTTATCATCAATCAGAAGAGGATATTAGCCAATTTGTGGATGGTGGGTGGTCATTGCCAGCAGAGTATGTTTATTTTTTGAGACATTATGTTGTTGAAAGGGTTACATGGGCTACAGGTGATTATATTAATCTAAATATCTATGGCGCAAGAGATTTAATACGTGGGCAGGAGGGCTATAATTATAATCCAGTGACAGATGAGATGATTGAGGATTGGCCACATGATTATTTAGTCATTGCCACAGATGAAGGCGATCCCTATTGTCTAGATCTATCAAGAGGTGATACGGCTGTTTTTACCGCTCCCCATGGGACAGGCAATTGGCATTTTTCAATGGCTTATGACAATTTAATTTTGTTCCTTGAAAGTTTACTGATTCCGCCTGGTTTAGAAGAAATGTTGCCTGAAGAAAGTTCTGTAGCGTACTATGAACTAACTATTACTGGGGAAGGAAAAGATAAACTAAAGACATTATTGTTGCTAAAAAAATTATTATCTTATGATTATTCACAAGCGAGAAAGGCTTTAGAACAGCCTCCGCTAGTAATTTATAGGGGAGTTGAAGCAGGTGCCTTAAAGTTAGAAGCCGAGTTACAGGCTATCCGTGCAGATTTTCAAAAAAGGAAAATTAGCTTAGCTGAATTTATTGAATGAGGGAAATTGACAAGAATGATGGATATCCCTCCTCTAAAGCAGGGAAGGAAGTGTAAGGATGAAAATTAACAAAGCATTAGCACAACATTATCAATGGGGAGCACAGTGTGATGGCTGGCATCTTGTACAAAATAGGGAGCTTAGTGTGATACATGAGCGGATGCCTGCTCAAACAGCTGAGGTAAATCATTATCACCATCATGCACAGCAGTTTTTCTTTGTTCTTTCAGGCACAGCTACAATAGAACTGAATGACCAAAGAATTGAGTTAAAGCAACATGAGGGAATTGAAGTACCTCCAAATTTACCACATCAAATGCGAAACGATTCACAAGAAGATGTAGAATTCCTCGTAATATCGCAGCCAAATAGCAGGGGAGATCGAAAGCTTCTCTAACTATACGAAAGTAAACTTCATTCTTTTGCATGAAGCCATTCTAATCAGCTACTTGTATAGTAGGGAGTGTAAAGGGGTGCTTAAAGATGAAGATTACGAAGGTAAAATTATATGTTCATGATATGCAAAAAATGGAGCAATTTTATGTTGATTTGTTAGGTTTTACTTTGTTAGAAAGAACAGCTGACTATTTTACAATAGCCGTGGGAGAAAGCAGGATGACATTTGAAAAGATGCCTTCTAAAATGCCAAAGCAGTATCATTTTGCATTAAATATTCCTAGTAACTTATTTCAACAGGCAAAGATTTGGGCAGAAGAGCATGTAGGCTTGCTGGATTCAGAGGGGCAGGATGAAGTCTATTTTGAGTTTTTAAAAGCATATGCATGCTATTTCTACGATCCAGAAGGCAATATAGTAGAGCTTATTGCAAGACAGGAAATAAATCCGAAACATGCTGAAGTTAATTTTTCTGTAGAGCAAGTGTTACATATTGGAGAAATCAATTTAACGTCAGATGACATTCAAACAATTGCTGAAAAATTAAAGAAGTATGCTATAAACCCTATAGCAAACAAGGAAATTCAACTGGATGGCCTTAATTTTCTAGGAAACTATGAAGACGGAGCCAATATCCTATTAGGACCGAGTGGACGTCTGTGGTATTTTTCTGATAAGAAAGCAGTTATCAGCCCGATTAGTATTGAAATAGACGAAGCTTTACAATTAAATATGGATGAAGAAGGGCAATTAAAGCTTCTGCAACTCTAACATCATAAACTTATTGTTGATTAAATATGTGTTATTTTGTATATTTATTCAAAATAAGGAGGGTGTTATATGTATATAATCAAAGAAACAAATCCGACGATAGACTCGTATAAAGCATTGCACCAAACAACTGGCTGGAATGCAAAAGGGCAGTATACGTATGAACAATTATACAAGGCTATTTGTAATAGCTGGTTCAGTACATCTATATATGATGAAGGCAATCTAATTGGCTATGGACGTATTATCTCTGATGGTATCTATCAAACATTTATCTGTGATGTGATGGTGCATCCTGATTATCAACGAAAAGGAGTTGGCACAATGGTGATGGATGCTCTTTTAGAGCAATGTCAGAAAGAAAATATAAAATGGGTTCAATTATTTTGTGCCAAAGGTAAACAACCTTTCTATCAGAAGCTTGGATTTAAGGAACGTGAAATAGATGCTCCTGGTATGATGTTGTTCTATACAGAATGAATAAAGGAGCTAGGATCGTTGAAAGCAAAATGCCTAAAAATTTATGAATTTGGAAATCCGCAAGAGGTTGTAAGGCTAGAGAATAAAACAATCGAGCCTCCTCAAGGTCAAGAAATTCTTGTTCGCATGCTAGCCAGACCGATTAATCCCTCAGATTTAATACCAATATGGGGGAAATATGCTCATAGAATCACTTTACCAACTATCCCTGGCTATGAGGGAGTAGGAATAATAGAAGCTGTTGGACCGCTTGTTTCACCAAAGATTATTGGTCAGCGCGTATTACCGTTACGGGGAGAGGGAACTTGGCAGGAAGTAGTGAAAACGCAAGCAGATTTTGCAGTGACTATTCCTGACACGATGAATGATTTTACAGCAGCACAAATGTATATTAATCCAATTACAGCCTTCGTAACATGCTCAGAGGTACTTAATTTACAATCAAACGATGTCTTATTAGTAAATGCTTGTGGCTCTGCCATTGGACATCTCTATGCTCAACTTGCGAAATTGCTAGGCTATCAACTTATTGCTGTGACACGAAGTAATCAGCATACTGAAGAATTACTGCAACTTGGTGCAGCTTTTGTCATTGATACCTCTCATATGCCACTTTACGAAACCGTTATGGCATTAACAAATGGTAGGGGAGCAGATGCAGCAATTGATTCGATTGGTGGAGAGGCTGGCAATCAGCTTGCCTTCTGCGTAAAGCCCGAGGGTATTTTTTTAGCTATTGGTCTTTTATCGGGTATTCAGGTAAATTGGACAAACATTGTGAAGGAAGCAAAGGTACAAGCGAGGATGTTTCATTTACGCCATTGGCAACGTCAGACGTCAATTGAAAAATGGCAACAAACGATGCAACAACTTATACACCTTGTACAGGATGGCTCCTTAAAAATGATGAATGTACATGCTCGTTTTCCATTATTGGATATCCATAAGGCAATCGATGCTGTTGAGGGAACTAAAAAAGGAAAAGTATTTTTAACGAATGTTGATTAAATAACATACTACCGTCGTAGTTGAGCTACTACGTGTAGTATGTTTTTTTATAGGGACATGAGTGTTTTTAGCTCTGGAGAATATAGTTCATACATTGTCCTGCTCCAAAAAGTGAGCAAGTCGCTCAAAAGAAGTGAGCCTCCGCCCAGATTAAAGAATTCACTAGCAATAGTAGTAACATATCTTTAAAACTAACTAAATTAGTAATTTGAGGTAATAAAGAGGTATGATAAGGTTAGGTGTTTTTAAATAAAGGAGTACAGATGATGGAGAAGATCAACCAACTAAAACAGTCAATACAACGATTGAGTGAAGCTGATGCGAAGTCGATGCTTCTTTTAACTTTAATAAATGAACAGTCAAGAGATAGCATGTTACAGTTTTTATTACAGCAAGCTGAGGAGCGGGATGCTTCAACGGTACAAACAGTGCATATTGTATTCGGTCATTCACCTGGGGGGAGCTTGAAAGCAGCCTTTCGTAATCCTGACTATGCTAAGTCCGAGGAGATTATTGTTGTGCCAGGTAATTTTTCTGTTGGTCCTTTAAAAGATGTACATACAAGGGACGGAATTGAAGCTCGTTTTCAATGGTTGGAACAGCGCTATCTAATAGAAGATGATGGATTGATCATATGTGAGCGGGAGATGAAGGAAGCAATAGAGAAAATTAAAAATATCCCCCCTCATCAGGATATACTGATTTGGACTTGTCAAAATGCTCATGAGCAAATAGGGCTTCGACTCGTTTTGGCGATGCTCGAACAGAAAACAAATGATATCTATGTATTAGATACTTTTCAGTTATTTCATGAGTTATATACTTTACCACAGTTAGCAGAGGATCATTATCCAAGATCGACTGGAGAGGTCAGCACAGAGGATTTACTTTACTTTTATGAACATTTCCAAAGATGGCCATTAAAAGAAGCATTGAGGCACTCCCTATGCAAAGAAGGGCTAAATCTGTTAATGGATGATTACGATTGCATACATACATGGAAATATCATGAACTTTGGGGAAATAATAATGAGGATAGAGAGGATGACTTGATCATTACCTGTGCTAAACGTTTACAGGAAGAACAAGAGGAAATTCATTACGAAGTTGCAGCTAGGTTAATTGGAGAGGTACTGGGGCATATGGAAGAATTGAGAGAGGCTGAATGGATCGACTATCGTCTGCGTCAATTAATTCAGCAAGGCATTTTTTCTTATGAAGGTGAGTTAAAGGGAATATTACACTATAAAGTAAAGTTAGCAGATGCAACGAACTATAATCCTTCATGATTTTTATGATATAATTTTTTTGATATAGACGGTTAGAAGGAGTGAGATCATTGTTAAAAACAGAAGTATTTGAACAATTAAAAACGGCAATGAGAGAAAAAGATACGTTAGCGAAGGGTGTATTATCTCTTTTAAAGTCAGCATTAGATTCAGCTGAAAAAGAAAAGGGAGAGGCTTTAACAGCTGACGAAGAAATAGCTATTATTAATCGAGAGGTCAAACAAACAAATCAGGCTTTAGAAGGTGCACAAACGGCTGGGCGAGCAGACCTGATTGAAAAAGAGGAAGCCAAATTGACACTTTTGAGATCCTTTTTACCAAAGCAATTATCAGAAGAAGAAATTGCAGAGAAATTAGTGGCAGCGGGTGTTGGAAAAGGAATGAACATGGGAGAAGCCATGAAAATTGCAAAACCATTGCTGACAGGTCAGGCTGAAGGTGCCGTTATTTCAAAAGTTGTGAAAAATATTATTGCCTAAACTTTTACCATTTTGGTAGGAGAGTTTTTATGGAAAGAAGAATCCGCTATGCCGAAAATGTGCATAGCGGATTTGTTATTTTTATAACTGGAATTTTTGAATGATATTGCGAAGCTGTTGAGCCATTTCAGCTAAGTTATTAGAGGAAGCTGTTATTTCTTCGATACTTGCAGATTGCTCCTCAGAGGCAGCAGCTACGTTTTGAATATTGCCTGAAGCTTGAACAGCTACGACCCCCACTTGTTCAACAGAACTAGCAATATTGCTAACACCTTCATTGATATTGGACATCACGTTATTGACATGGTCCATTTCTCTCGTCAGTGCAGTGACTTGGGTATAAATTTCAGCAAATGCCTCTCCGGATGCATTGAATGTTGTTGAGCTTTCGGCAAGATTACTGCTACTGATAGCCATTGATTTGACGGCTTGTGCAGATTCTTCTTTAATCGTTTCAATGCGTGTACGAATACTGTTAGTTGCCTCTAAAGATTGATCGGCTAATTTACGGACTTCCTCCGCTACAACTGCAAAGCCTTTACCGTGTTCGCCTGCACGCGCTGCCTCAATCGAAGCATTTAATGCAAGTAAATTCGTTTGATCTGTAATTTGGGTAATCAATGTCACAATATCCCCAATTTCATTTGTGTATGTGCTTAAACGTTCTACTACAGCTGCTGACTCTTGAATAGCCTGAGATGTTACGGCCATTTTTTCAGTAGCATCTTGGATTGTTGTGTTGCCTTTTTCTGATATAGCAGATGCTTGGAATGCCTTATCTGTTACATCGGTTACACTTGTCACTACCTCTGACATTTTGTTAGAGATGGTTGTAATATGACTATCCACTTCTTCAATCGAAGAAGTTTGCTTTTCTGAACCCGCTGCAACCTCTTGCATAGAAGAGGTTATTTGCTGAATGGATGCACTTGTCTGTTCAGAGCTTGCTGTTAATTCCTCCGACATTGCGGCCACTTGTTCAGCATTTTGAGCGATTTGTTTAATTAACGAACGCAAATCTTCCGTCATGTTTTCAATGCCTGATGAAAGCTGGGCAATTTCATTGGAACCTTTTATGTGAAGAGGTTCAACAGCCAAATCTCCCTGTGCAACTTGACCAACATAACGTGTCATTTTTTTAATTGGCTTTGTAATGCCTACACTAATAAAGTAAGCAACGATTATACCAAAAATTACAAATACTATCGTTAAAATAATACAAATCCAAAGTGTTTCCGTTTGAAGCTTAGAAATGAAGGAAGCATCCATATCTAAACCGAAAATAATATCTGTATCTTTAAATGGGATAAAAATGGATTTATGGATACCATATTCATCCTTATAAATATCACTTGTTTGTGTGTTACCACTAGCTACGGCTTCATGCATTTCTTCACTAAATACATAATCTTGCTGATGATTGTCGGTATTACTTAGTGCGACGATATGTTCCTTACCATTTGCTTTAGAAAGGATATAGGCGTTTTCAACATCATATTTTTTAACCGTTGCATTCAATTGATCTAAAAGCTTTTTGTATTTGTCAGGGCTACCATTATCCGCTGCCTTTACATCATTTTTCTCAATATCTTCAAAAATTGTTGTCGATGTAATCTCTAAAGTAGATTCAAATTGTTTAATAACAAAGTTGTCAATAATGCGGTAAGAAACGGCAAATAACACAATACTAAAGAGCAAGGAAATAATCGCTATTGGAATGGTGAAACTGGCAATATATTTGTAGAGTAAAGAACTCTTAAATTTAGTGACGATACGCAATGTGGGACGCCTCCAGTACTTTAAGCTTTTGCTGTAAGAAATGAATCATATTAGAGATGTGTTCTGTCTCCGTATAAGGTGAGATAGAGAAAAATTTTGCCGCTGCAACTGGTACTTGTTGTGTTGTATCACTAGTACTAACCGTGCAAACACGCGTTGTGTCACCAAAGAATACTTCGTCTCGACCTTCTCCAATAATTTCAAAGAATGAAGCATTGATACCGTTTATGTGTTCTATTTGGTCTTGTGTATAGTGACCAGCTTGTTCAGCTTGCCAATTCATGCCGTCTGGATATAAACGAAACGCTGTGACTGGCCCAATATTGGATTCATTAACCACCTGTAGCATTGGCGTTTTCGCAGCTAATTGAGCACGGAATGCTAAATTCACACGTACATAATTAGCTAATAGTTGTTGATAGCCTTCCTTACCAAATGCCTGCAATGCAGCAAAAATAGCAATGGAGCTACCCATTCGAGAGCATTCTAATGTATAGCCAGTATGATAAGAGCCATAACCACGATTGCCTACATATGGCGTATCAAAGTCCTCAATATCTAGTAGCTGTAAACTTTTACCTTCCTTAATTAAAAATAGACTAGTTAAATAAGGTGTTTGGCCAAGCTTTTGGAAATCAAAGCATAGGCTATCCGCAATGGCTAGATGTTGCATACGTTCACGGATTTGTGCTAATCCCTGTAAAACCTCTGACTCGAATTGGAGTGGGTTTTTATTAAAATCATAATCATTAAAGAAGGCATAAAAACCACCTAAAGCCGAATCAGCATGAATATGTACTGGTTGTAAGTTGTATTTCTTCTCAAGGGTTGTTGTGACTTCTTTGATGGCTTGGACATCATCAATACCAAATTGATCAGTAGCACCTGTTGTCGCTACTACATAAACAGGAATACCGCCATTTTCGATGACGTCTGTCATGCGTGCACGTAAGTCTTCTACATCCATCGAATGATCTTTACCTGCTTTTACACGCACTAAATGTTTACTGCCGATACCCACGGCTTCTACTGATTTTAAAAGACTGTAATGGGCATTCTCTGAAGCAAAGCAATATAAATTAGTAGGAACACCATCTTCTTTTGCTTGAGGGAATTGTTTTGCAATGGCAAGACGAAGTCCACTAAAAACAGCACCTTGTCCACCCCATGTAGTATAGCCAAAACTTTTCGTATAATCATAGCCTACTAATTTAGACATCATTGCTACTACTTTAACCTCACACTCAGCAGCAGCAGGACCATAAACATCCCATAAATTATTGCCATTCAATAGCGCATTTGTAAACTGTCCTAACACTCCAGGAATACTTGCCATCGGTAAAACATTTGTTACAAAGTTACGTGTATGATAAGGGTGTCCTTGCATTAAATGTGTCAATTCTTTTACAACTTGATCGAGTCCGATCCCAGTTGTTGGCACTTGATGCTCTTGCATAAGCTCTTGATAAAAATTAGCAGATCGCTCTTTCATTGGACCAAGAGTTGTCTTATTTGGGTTCTTTAATTCATCTAATGAGGAAACAATTTTCTCTAATAGGGACAAAAAATTCTCTCTTTGTTGGATATTTCCATCTTCGCTCTGGAATAATTGTTGGATATTTTGCATATTCATCATCCTTTTGTAGTTCATATTTCCTCTATTTTTACTTTGATAAAAATAGGACATTATACTAAAGGTATAATAGCATATTTTAGCAGAGATGGTGATTATATTTTACTGAAAAAATATTTATAGACATTTCTGAAAAATCTAAGTTTTATTGACAAATTCTAACTATGTTACTGTAGCTTGATTTTTAAAGAAATATCTTAAAATGAAAAAGGATGATGATATTATTATAAGAAAAACTTTAAGAGCTATTACTTTTTATCTATTTGACTAGTTAAAAGAAAAAATCTGCACAAAGAAAGTGCAGATTTTAAGAATTTCGTTATAGTTTGTTTATTTTGTGGTTTCAAAATTATAGACATGCTGTGCTTGTTTTTGAATCATTACTTGGGGTGTTAATGTTAATAACTTATTTCTCAGGCTAATTAAAAAACGATTATTCATCTGAGCCATTTTGCCAATATTCCATGATTGCTTAGAGTAGTTGGCAAATGCTTGAGTGATATTTTTAAGATATTCATAGTAAACTCGATGAAAGCTATGGAAGACAAAGAAAAAGATATTTTAAAAACAGCAATCAAGATGGATAAGATTTTAGACAATATGGAATATATAAATGTTCCTGTTAAATACAAAGACATTCACAAAGACATACAAGTAGGGGTTACAGATGCAAGAAAAGCAACAAAGCTTATTAAAGACGCTAGTAAAGAGGATAAACCGAATATGCAAGAAGCTGTACTAAAAAGTACTCCACATTTATCGGGTGTAGATGGGGAAAATTGGGATAATGCACTTTATGAGTTAAGTAAGGAAAATAAAGATGCTTATCTTAAAGCACTTGATAAAATAATGAAAGAACATGCGGAATAATATAGTACTATACAACAATTATAAAGGAATTATTTCGTAAAATTAGTTCTTCAACTAACAGGGTGCTTTAGTTCAATAAGAATTAAACAACTTTAAAGAGCCTTACTACACGCTAGAGTGTAGCAAGGCTCTTATATTTTTATAATAATATTAAACAATTTTATTATCGGTTTACCTTTTAAACGTCCATAGAAGGGGATTTTTAATTAACTATTAATGGATTAGACATACCATAACATGAGAACCTAAACAACTAGCACACGCAACAGCACCTACAACATTGCCACCAAATATTACTGACGCACATGCGGCACTACAAATTTGTTTTGTTAGTTCAGGGGCATCATACCAATAGTTTTTTAAGCATTCCCATGAATCACTCCAATAACCTGCTTTAGCACTATTAGTTGATAAAAGGGAAACTTCTGAATTTTCATCGAAATAAACTTGTTTATCAATTACTTTATTTGTACCTACTTCAAGAGTCATACCAAGCATGTCTTCATTGTTTAATGTTGCATAAGTAACATTGATTTCATTATTCTCTATATCTAAAGTTGATTTCATAATGATAAATTCGCCAACTTCACCAGTGGTTTTATCATAAGTAGTCAATAATCGAATATCAAAACTTTCATTGTTCTTTTTATAAGGAATCATCAAACCATCTTTATTCTTACCGTAATCCATATACTCAGTATTTTGCCAATCAAAGTCTTCTCTACTGTATTCACTATGTGTGAAATTCTCTGCAATATCTAAATCCTGTTTCACTTCATTTACAACTACTGAGTCATTAAGGAAACCATTCTTTTCAATTTGCAAAGGTGCTTGTTGTGAGCAACTATTACAATCAGTAGTGTCAGTAGTTTCATTTTTTTCTTTAGCTAAAGCACCTAAATTTACAGATAGGGGTTGAAATGCTAAAAACATAACCATTACAAAAAAGATCAATTTTTTCTTCATTTACTATTCCTCCTAAATTTAAATTTACTTTTTTTTGAAAAATTTGTACCACGGGGTACCTATAAAGAAAACAGCAAACAATAGGATAAGAAAATCATAGGTTTGTATCCCATCTGAAAAAAGGATAAGCAATACGGCTATAAATGCCAATACTCTAAGTAGGACTGATTTTTTCATTTAAGACCCCCATTCTTTTCTGATATTTCGGGAACGGTTGATATACAAAAACCATTCATGGAAAATTTTAACATAAAAAATATTTAATTACCATAAATATACCAATTATTTTATTTTCTTTTATACTACGAAGTATATTCTGTTCTACTAAATAGGTGTAACATTAGATATTATTTTTAAAATATATGTGATATATAATTTACATAAAGTAAACTATATTTTACTCCATATATATGGAGGTTAATATATGAAAAATCATGTAAAAATTGCACGTGTCAAAGCAGATTTGACACAACAACAATTAGCCGATGCAGTAGGAATATCAAGACAGACTGTACTACGGATAGAGAAGGGGAGTTTTAATCCATCCTTGAAGCTTTGTTTACTGATTTGCTATACAGTGAATGCGACATTGGATGAAATATTTTGGGTTAATCAAGGAGATTTTGAATAGAGATTCTAAATAACCTATTTTAATGTAGAAGGAGCAGAGGGAAATGAATGTAGAAACAACTTTGATAATGATGGAAGCTGAAAGACAACAGGCTCAGATTAAAGTGCTAGAACAAATTAAATTGGCAACATACGATAAAGTGATCGCCCAATTGGAGAAAATTTCGCAAGAATAAAAGAATTTAATTACAATTACAAAGGTTTAAAACAAAGACAAAATAAATCCGATTCCACTATAAGCTAGTTTCCTTTTCATTCACTGTGTCCCCTTTCATCCTAAAGATGTATGGTTTTAATGTATGTTATCTGAAAAACAATATCCATGTTGTTACGTATTGAACGTCATTAGCTGTTTGAATACCAAAAAAATACCCATACTACAATCGAGGTGAGAACATGTATAAATTATTATCACATAACGATTTAGACGGAGTAGGGTGTGGGATTTTAGCCAAGCTTGCTTTTAACGATAAGGTGAAGATACGCTACAATTCCATTACAGCACTTGATCGCGAAATCGAATTCTTTTTGGAGAATGATCAACAGAAAACATTTTTGTTTATTACAGATCTTTCTCCAAATGAAGAGAATGAAAAAAGGATTCATGATTATTATCAGGCGACTGGTAATGTGCAATTGTTGGACCATCATAAGACAGCACTCCATTTCAATCAATATGAATGGGGAAAGGTATTAATTGAGGATGAGCAAGGCTTTTTAACGTCAGCTACATCTTTATATTATCAATACCTGGTTATCCATGGACTATTAGAAAAAACAGAAGCCGTTTCTGAATTTGTAGAGTTAGTAAGACAATACGATACATGGGAATGGGAAAAGAACGGCAATTTACAAGCACAAAGATTAAATGCACTCTTTTTTCTAGTGTCTATTGAAGAATTTGAAGAGAAAATGCTTGAGCGTTTAAAAACAAGTGATCACTTTGACTTTGATGATTTTGAAAAGAAAATTTTAAGCATGGAAGAAGAAAAAACAGAGCGTTACATTCGGCGTAAGAAACGGGAGCTTATTCAAACTACTTTGGGAGAATACTATGCTGGGGTTGTCTATGCAGAATCTTATCTTTCTGAGCTTGGCAATGAATTGGGAAAGGAAAATCCGCATCTTGATTATATTGCGATGATTAATATGGGCAGTAAAAAGATATCCTTTCGAACAATCCATGATCATATTGATGTGTCAGCTATTGCTGCCAAATATGGTGGAGGTGGACATCAAAAGGCTGCTGGCTGCTCATTAACAGAGGAAGCTTACAGGCAGTATGTAGTGGCAACATTCCATATAGAGCCTATTCCAGAGGATGCAAAAAGAAATCGTTATAATGTAAAAGGGTCTACGTTTGGAACTTTCTATAAAAATCAGCAAGATGAAATGTTTATGCTCTATTCAAACGATGAGGTTGATTGGATAATTGAAAAAAATAACATGCTACTGACACAATCCTTTGCGAGTTTTAATGAAGCGGAGTGGTTTTTAAAGCGAAATAAACAAGCATGGCTAGTAAGAGATGATCTCTTTGTGGACTATTTAATGCGTGAAGTCAATAAAGGACGTCATCTACATAAAGGGATGTAATATCCTTTTATACATAAATGAATCTTCAACATAGAAGGTTATATAATGCATTATTGAGCACTACAATGAATCATAATGATTTTTATAAAAATGAGGTGTACGGTTGTCCAATGATATGATTCGAGTTGTGGATTTGGATAAGGAAAATCGGAGAAGTAAGAAGTGGCTTATTGTTGTGATCCTTTTATTAATGATTGCTAGTGGATCGACGCTGTATTTGTGGTGGGATCAGGATGTGAATTTTGAAGCCTATAAAACGGATGTAGGGAAAACAGCTAGCAATAGCTTAGGACGGTTAACATTAAATGAAGTGATTATAGATGACAATCAAATTTTACTAAATGCAACTTTCGAACCTGGAAAAGAGTTTAAGCCAGACCATCAAGTATTTTTCTTTCCGCAAATTCTTGTCAATGGGCAAGATTATATGGTTCGTAATGGAGGACAGTCCATAGCAAAGTCTGCCAACGTCTATACGATATATAATAATATTAAAATGGATGATTTTCCGGCTGATGAACAATTAGAATTAGTTATTCGTTATAAAGATTGGAATGTTGAAACACCAATTGAGAAGCCATGGGAATTTCAGGTAGATGCTTCACAAGAGCAATTACAACAAGATCGTGAAATCTTTTCCATTGATAAAAAAGTGAAGCATGTTGATCAGCAGGAAATAACCATTGACAAAGTTGTCTCCACACCTATTTCCACAACGATTTATTTTCATGCTGAGGAAAGTGTTGTCAATGATGCGTTACACTTTAAAATCCAATCAAAATCTGGACAATCATGGGATTTTGCAGCACCCTATCCATTAAATAAAGAGGGTACAAGGTGGGGAAGTCGTGTAGATGCACTCTATCTAACAGAAAAAAAATACACTTTAATTCCAATCAATAAAGAGGGTAGTAAAGTAGGTTCTGCAATTAAAATAAAGAGAGATGAATAATGAAGTAAATTTTACAAACTCTTAATCTAAAAAAAACTGCTTTCCGTGTAAGATGAAATAAAAGATATGGAAAGTAGTTGAGAGTTTGCGAAGGCTTTGGGAGATTTTTTTTGTTGCTTTAAAATTGGGCTGTACCTCATTCGGAGGCCCAACAGCTCATCTAGGTTATTTTCAACAGGAATATGTACAGAAACGTAAATGGCTTTCTGCACATGATTATGGTCAACTCGTTATGTTAAGTCAATTTTTGCCTGGTCCTGCATCTAGTCAGGTGGGGATGGGGGTTGGTTTACTTAGAGGAGGAGTACTAGGAAGCTTTCTATCATTTCTTGGTTTTACCTTACCATCAGTTCTGATACTTATACTTTTTGCCTATTTCTCCAAGTATACAGAGTTTAAGATGGATTGGATTCATGGTTTGAAGTTAGTAGCAGTGGCGATTGTCGCTCATGCTATTTTTGATATGGGTAAAAAACTACTCTCGACAAAATGGCATTGGTTGATTGCTTTATTGACATTGATAACAGTATTGACATGGCTAAATCCATTGGCACAAATCGTAGCAATATTGATTGCTGCTTGTTTAGGCTTTCAACTACTGAAAAAAAGTGATGAGGGTAATACCTCAAAATTAGTTCATATACCCATCTCAAAAACCACGGGCATTGTTTTACTAGTACTTTTTTTCGTGCTACTCCTAGGTTTACCTCTATTAGCAGCTTTATGGCATCATGAGTGGATTTCTATGATAGAGAAGTTTTATCTTGCAGGTGCCCTAGTATTTGGTGGCGGACACGTTGTTTTACCTTTACTGGAAACACAATTTGTTCAAAGTGGTCAAATAAGTACCTCAGATTTTTTAGCTGGCTATGGTATGACACAGGCAGTTCCAGGACCTTTATTTACATTTGCTGCATATATCGGTATGGTCATTGCTGGCGTTCCGGGAGCTATTATTGCTACTTTCGCAATATTTTTACCAGCGTTTTTGCTAGTGGTTGGAGCGCTACCATTTTGGATTAGCCTAAGTCGAATTGCACGACTTAGAGGTGCGATGGCAGGCGCAAATGCGGCAGTCGTTGGCATTCTAGCCGCTGCTTTTGTACATCCCATTGTGACACAAACCATCATCAGCACGTTAGATATTTTCATAGTAGCTGTCTTTTTATGGTGTTTAATTCGATGGAAAATACAGCCTTATTTATTGGTGCTGTTAGGAATTGCTGTGGGCGTCATTTTTTATACATGAAAAATCTGCACTTTCGATTGTTAGATTCTAACTAATAATCGGAGGTGCAGTTTGTTTTGTCATTACAGAATCAATATTCATTAAAAGTACCTGTGAGGTTTCATAGCGTTCCTTCTATCGATTCGTTATAATGTAGAAATGGAAAAGACTTAACGCGAAAGAAGGGATTGCTATGGCACGAGGTGTTTACATTCATATTCCTTTCTGTCATCAAATCTGTAATTATTGTGATTTCAATAAATTTTATTTTAAAAATCAACCAGTGGATGAATATATAGAAGCACTTGGAAAAGAAATGGCCCTAACAACCGAAAAACATCCTGAAACATTCCGTAACATCGAGACGATTTTTCTTGGTGGCGGAACACCGACAGCCTTATCTCCTGAGCAATTGGACAAACTACTAACGTCTATTCATACGTATATTCCAATGAATAGTGTGACAGAATTTACATCAGAGGCAAATCCAGATGAATTGTCTGCAGCCAAATTGCAGGTGTTGTTCGACGGTGGTGTTAATCGTTTAAGCATGGGTGTACAATCTTTTGACCAGGGATTGCTACAGAAGATTGGACGCACTCATAGTAATGATCATGTCTATGAAACAATCGACTTGGCTAGAAAAATTGGCTTCCGTAATATCAGCATTGATTTAATGTATGGTTTACCTGGGCAAACGATGGCGCAATGGAAGGATTCATTAGCCAAAGCTTTTACTCTTGATTTGCCACATTTCTCTGCCTATTCTCTTATTGTGGAACCCAAAACGATTTTTTATAATCAGTACGCTAAAGGGAAACTGTATTTACCGACAGAAGATTTAGAAGCGGATATGTATGATGTGCTGATGCAACAAATGGCCTTACATGGGCTTCAACAATACGAAATCAGTAATTTTGCAAAACCAGGATATCATTCAGAGCATAACAAGATTTATTGGGATAATGATGAATATGCGGGGTTTGGCGCAGGAGCTCATGGGTATTTAGCAGGTATACGCTATTCTAATCACGGTCCATTAAAAAAGTATATGGAAGCTGTTGAGGCAAATGAGCTACCAATTGTCCACGCACATGAAGTATCACAAGTGGAAAAAAGAGAAGAACAAATGTTTTTAGGGCTAAGAAAAACAGAGGGTGTTATGCACTCTATATATGAAGAGAAATTTAAAACACCTATGACTGCGCATTATGATGTGGTAATAAAAGATCTAGTGTCAAAGGGGCTTTTAGAACAGGATGAGCTTGGTGTTCGCCTGACAAGAAAAGGGCGTTTTGTGGGCAATGAAGTATTTCAACAATTTTTGCTAGAAGATTGAGCGATATCGTTGACATAAAATGTGGGATTTGATAACTTAATAATAGTATTAGCACTCCTCTTAGTTGAGTGCTAACAGAGGTGATAATCATGCTAACAAATCGGCAGTTACAGATATTGCAAGTCATTGTAGACGACTTTATTGTGTCTGCGCAGCCGGTAGGTTCTCGCCAAATCTCCAAAAAACAAGGGATTACATTTAGTCCAGCCACTATTCGAAACGAAATGGCGGATTTAGAGGAATTAGGCTTTTTAGAAAAAACGCATACCTCCTCTGGTCGAGTGCCTTCGGAAAAGGGTTACAGATTTTATGTAGATCATTTGTTGAGTCCTCAAGGTATCAATTCCAAGGACATTCAACAAATTCAATCAATTTTTAATGATCGACTAGTAGAAGTAGAGCATATTATCCGAAAGTCAGCCAACATTTTATCAGAGCTGACATCGTATACTTCCATACTTTTAGGACCTGATGTCCAAAGGCATCGTGTTAAACGGTTTTCAATTGTCCCTCTTTCTAGCGACACAGCAGTAGCGATTATCGTGACGAATAATGGGCATGTAGAAAACCGCATGTTCAATCTACCACCTGACTTTACCGCTTCTGATTTAGAGAAAATGGTAAATATCTTAAATGATCGCCTTATTGGAGTTTCATTAGAAGATCTCCATAAAAGCCTTGAGGCTGAAGTGCTAGCAGTGTTACAGCAACATGTTCGATCAGCGGATGATTTTATTCGCGCACTTATCACAGCAACAATGCATAATTCAGAAAGTAAAATTTTCTATGGTGGGAAAACGAATATGTTCAACCAACCAGAATTCCATGACTTAAATAAAGTCCGAATGATTTTGGACTTAATGGAGACGACTAGCCAAGTGCAGTCACTTTTCCATCCGAATGAATCAGGTATTCATATTCGGATAGGCTCAGAAAATAAACAACTAGAAATGGAAAATTGCAGTGTCATTACCACTACCTATTCTATTGGTGATGATCAACAGGGAGCCATTGCTATTATTGGCCCTACACGTATGGATTATAAGCGTGTTGTGGCTTTATTAGACGTAATGCGCTTGGATTTAACACAAGCCTTTATGAAGAATCGTAGTGAATGATAATGAGGAGGATTCAAGTGACGGAAACAACGGAAAACAAAGATTTAGTACAAGAAGATGTACAAGCTGAAACGACAACTGAGGAAGTAGAGCAAACAGAAGTTCTGGAAGAAGTAGAGTTATCAATTGAAGAACAGTATGAGGCTAAGCTGGCTGAACTACAAGCAAAGCTGGCTGACGAAGAAAATCGTCACCTACGTTTACGTGCTGACTTCGATAATATGCGTCGTCGTAATCAGTTAGACCGTGAGGCAGCTGAAAAGTATCGCGCCCAAAGCTTACTATCTGATCTATTACCAGTCCTTGATAATTTTGAACGTGCTTTACAAGTA
Organism: Lysinibacillus sp. GW823-FHT02G10; assembly: GCF_058797135.1. Classification (NCBI taxonomy): domain Bacteria; kingdom Bacillati; phylum Bacillota; class Bacilli; order Caryophanales; family Bacillaceae; genus Lysinibacillus; species Lysinibacillus sp. GW823-FHT02G10. Next base: position 62,756 of record NZ_JBXAJI010000002.1, on the reverse strand, counting down.
GAGACAACTTCTGAAGAGACTGCATCGATCATTAAAGGAATTGAAATGGTGTATCGCTCTTTAATTGAAGCAACAGAAAAAGAAGGTTTGCAAGTGATTAAAGCTGAAGGTGAGCAATTTGATCCAACGATTCACCAAGCTGTTATGCAAGAACAAGATAGTGAAAAAGAAACGGGTATCGTCTTACGCGAACTACAAAAAGGGTATATCTTAAAGGATCGTGTATTACGCCCAACAATGGTATCTGTGAACGAATAGTCTTTGCACTATTTAGTCAATTAAAATTAGTTAGAAAACGCATCCCTTGCGTTGACATAATAGGAGGAAATTTTAATGAGCAAAATTATTGGTATTGACTTAGGAACAACAAACTCTTGCGTTTCTGTACTTGAAGGTGGAGAACCAAAAGTAATTCCAAACCCAGAAGGAAACCGTACAACGCCATCTGTTGTTGCCTTTAAAAATGGTGAACGTCAAGTTGGTGAAGTGGCGAAACGTCAATCAGTAACAAATCCTAACACAATCATTTCTATTAAATCAAAAATGGGTACGGCTGAAAAAGTAACAGTAGAAGATAAAGACTACACGCCACAAGAAGTATCTGCAATGATTCTTCAATATTTAAAAGGCTATGCTGAAGACTACTTAGGGGAAAAAGTGACAAAAGCAGTTATTACAGTTCCTGCTTACTTTAACGATGCACAGCGTCAAGCAACTAAAGATGCTGGTAAAATCGCAGGTCTAGAAGTAGAGCGTATCATCAACGAACCAACTGCTGCAGCTCTTGCTTATGGATTAGATAAACAAGATCAAGATCAAAAAGTATTAGTATTTGACCTTGGAGGCGGTACGTTTGACGTGTCTATCCTTGAGTTAGGTGACGGTGTCTTTGAAGTACTAGCTACAGCTGGTGATAACAAACTAGGTGGAGATGATTTCGATGACGCAATTATCGAATATCTAGTAGCTGAATTCAAAAAAGAAAATGGCATTGACTTATCAAAAGATAAAATGGCGATGCAACGATTAAAAGATGCTGCTGAAAAAGCGAAAAAAGATTTATCTGGTGTAACATCAACTCAAATCTCTCTACCATTCATTACAGCTGGAGAAGCAGGTCCATTACACTTAGAAATTTCTTTAACGCGTGCGAAATTTGACGAAATTACTTTACCATTAGTAAACCGTACAGTAGGACCAGTGCGTCAAGCATTATCTGATGCAGGTTTGTCAACTTCTGAAATTGACCAAGTTATTTTAGTGGGTGGTTCTACACGTATTCCAGCAGTACAAGAAGCGGTACGTAAAGAAACAGGGAAAGAGCCTCACCGTGGTGTTAACCCTGACGAAGTTGTTGCAATGGGTGCTGCAGTACAAGGTGGCGTATTAACAGGTGATGTGAAAGACGTTGTATTACTTGACGTAACACCTCTTTCACTTGGTATTGAAACAATGGGTGGCGTGTTCACAAAATTAATCGACCGTAACACAACTATTCCTACTTCAAAATCTCAAGTTTTCTCTACAGCAGCTGATAACCAACCAGCAGTAGATATTCATGTTCTACAAGGTGAGCGTTCAATGGCAGCTGACAATAAAACATTAGGTCGCTTCCAATTAGCAGATATTCCACCAGCACCTCGTGGTGTACCTCAAATCGAAGTAACATTCGATATTGATAAAAACGGTATCGTATCTGTAAAAGCAAAAGATCTTGGTACGAACAAAGAGCAAACAATTGTGATTCAATCTGATTCTGGTTTATCAGAGGAAGAAATTGAACGCATGGTAAAAGACGCTGAAGCTAATGCTGAAGCAGATGCTAAACGTAAAGAAGAAGCAGATCTTCGTAACGAAGCAGACCAATTAGTATTCCAAGTGGATAAAACAATTGCTGACCTTGGTGAGCAAATTACAGAAGACGAGAAAAAATCTGTGGAAGATGCTCGTGACGAATTGAAAAAAGCGCTTGAAGCTGGTGAATTAGAAGGTATTAAAGCAGCTAAAGAAAAACTAGAAGGCGTATTACAGCCACTAGTGATGAAAGTTTACGAACAAGCGGCAGCAGCTGCTCAAGCAGCTCAAGGCGGCGATGCAGGTGCAGACACTGGCGCTGGTAAAAAAGATGACGGTGTTGTAGACGCTGAATTCGAAGAAGTAAAAGATGATAAATAAGAAGTAACACAGTAAAGTGAAAAAGCCAAAGACCGCTTGCGGCTTTGGCTTTTGTCATGATGTGAGGTCACTTCACGTAAATGCACCATTTATGGGATAGTTGCATACGTTAGCTGCTAGGAAGTGAGTATCTTCATTTTTGGAACTTATAGAACCTTTAATCGAAAAAATGAGGCAGTTTTTTCAACTGCATGTTACAATAGATTTTATGCAAACAGAGCGGAGTGTGAATCATGGAGAAACGCGATTATTACGAGGTGCTTGGTTTAACAAAATCGGCTACAAAAGATGAGATTAAAAAAGCATACCGTAAATTATCAAAACAATATCACCCTGACCTTAATAAAGAGCCAGGTGCAGATGAAAAATTCAAAGAAATCGCTGAAGCATATGAAGTATTAAGTGACGACCAGAAAAAAGCACGCTACGACCAATTTGGTCATGAGGATCCGAATGCTGGTTTTGGTGGTGGCTTTGGAGGGGGCGGCTTTGGCGGCTTCGAGGATATTTTCAGTTCATTCTTTGGCGGAGGTGGTCGCCGTCAAGATCCAAATGCTCCACGTAAAGGGGATGATCTGCAATATCGTATGAACATCCAATTTGAGGAAGCAATTTTTGGAAAAGAAACAGAAATAGAAATCCCGAAAGATGAAACGTGTGAAACATGTCACGGTTCAGGAGCAAAACCAGGCACGCAACCAGAAACATGTTCGACATGTAAAGGTGCAGGTCAAATCAATCAAGCAGTGGATACACCATTTGGTCGTATGATGAATCGTCGTACATGCTCAACATGTCATGGAACAGGTAAAATTATTAAAGAGAAATGTACGACTTGTCGTGGAGAAGGAAAAGTCCAAAAACGTAAGAAAATTAAAGTGACGATTCCAGCAGGTGTGGATGATGGACAACAAATTCGTGTATCTGGTCAAGGTGAACCAGGTATAAACGGTGGACCTGCAGGGGATTTATATATTATGTTCCGCGTTCAAGGTCACAAGGATTTTGAACGAGATGGAGACGATATTTACTTCGAGTTGAAATTAACATTCCCTCAAGCAGCACTTGGGGATGAAATTGAAGTACCAACAGTCCATGGGAAAGTAAAATTACGTATTCCAGCTGGAACACAGTCAGGTGCTCAATTCCGTCTAAAAGATAAAGGTGTTAAAAATGTTCATGGTTATGGTATGGGTAATCAATATGTGACAGTAAAAGTTATGACACCTGAAAAATTAACGGAAAGACAAAAACAATTACTACGAGAATTTGCAGAAATTAGTGGCGATATCCCTGAAGAACAAGGTAGTTCACTATTCGATAAAATTAAGAAAAAATTCCAAGGTGAATAATTAGAGGAGCTGAAGAGCTACGTGAAGTGGTCAGAATTATCCATTCATACAAAAAATGATGCGGTAGAAGCAATTTCGAATATTTTGCATGAAGCAGGTGCAAGTGGTGTTGTCATCGAAGATTCTGCAGAGTTTGCGAAGCCACGTGAAGATCAATATGGTGAAATTTATGCGCTAAATGAAGATGATTTTCCGAAAGATGGCGTGATTGTTAAAGCTTATTTATCAGAGTCTAGTTTTTTAAATGAAACAGTCGAAGAAATAAAAGCAGCTATCACAAATTTAACGAACTTTAACATTGATATCGGTGAAAATGTGGTATCCATTGTGGAAGTCAATGAAGAAGATTGGGCAACGGCCTGGAAGCAATACTACCATCCTGTTAAGATTTCTGAACGCTTTACTATCGTACCGACATGGGAGGAATACACACCTGTTTCAACAGATGAACTAATTATTGAATTAGACCCTGGTATGGCATTTGGTACAGGTACCCACCCAACAACGGTAATGTGTTTACAAGGACTTGAAAAGGTCATTAAAGAAGGGGATACAGTTGTTGATATCGGTACAGGATCGGGTGTATTGTCTATTGGTGCAGCATTACTTGGTGCCAAAAGTGTGCATGCGCTTGATTTAGATGAGGTAGCTGTACGTTCAGCGCGAGAAAATGTAGCATTAAATAAAGTGGAAGATAAGGTGGCAGTGTTCCATGGTAACTTATTGGATACTGTAAAAGAACCAGCAGATGTAGTAGTCGCTAATATTTTGGCTGAAATCATCATGTCCTTCACAGATGACGCGTATACAATTGTAAAACCAGGTGGATTATATGTCACTTCGGGCATCATCGGTGCAAAACGAGATGATGTGAAAGTAGCACTAGAAGCTTCAGGCTTTGTGATTGAAGAAGTATTATTAATGGAAGATTGGGTAGCCATTATTGCCCGTCGTCCACTATAACATGACTGAGGAAGCGCCAAATCGTGAGCCGTGTGCTTGTGATTTGGCGTTTTCCTTTCTTGCTAGAAAGGACTGTGTGGCATGCAACGTTATTTTATTGAGACAGCTATCGAAAATGCACGTATTAGTGGAGAAGATGCACGGCATATTGAACGAGTGATGCGTATGAAGCAAGGCGACAACATTGTAGTTGTTGCACAAAACACTGCGTATATATGCACAATTGAAGGATTTGAAGGGGATGAGGTTGTCATTGAAGCGACTGGACAAACAATCCCTTCCCCAGAGTTACCCATTCAAGTAACAGTAGCATGTGGTTTACCGAAGGGTGATAAGCTGGAGCTTATTACCCAAAAAGCCACAGAGCTAGGAATGTTTGCTTTATTACCCTTTGAAGCTGAGCGCTCCATTGTGAAATGGGACAAGAAAAAAGGAGCAAAAAAGCAAGAAAGATTACAGAAAATTGCTAAGGAAGCTGCGGAACAAGCTCACCGTACGCATATTCCAACAGTTTTTGAACCTATATCATTTAAACAGCTAGTACAACAAATAGATCATTTCGATGCCGTTTTTATTGCTGATGAAGAGGATGCAAAGGCTGAAAAGCGCACAAGGTTTGCGGAGAAGCTAAAAAACGTGTATGATATGAAGTCGAAATCAATACTTATTATCTTTGGTCCTGAGGGGGGCATTTCTCGTCAAGAATCAGAAGCGCTATTACAAGCAGGCGCTCAAACGATGTCATTAGGACCGAGAATTTTACGAGCAGAAACAGCGCCATTATACGCACTGTCTGCCATATCCTATGAATTTGAATAACAGCTATGTATAATTTATTATCAACATAACTTAGAGAAAGCCACTTAATATTATTAAGTGGTTTTTTTACGTAAATCATATTTGAAGGGGGTCTGCGTTAAATCCCTGCTTAAATGGAGTTTTAGCCCATTGTGTAAGATCAACCGGGAAAATCACAACCTCAAACATTCCAAATAAAATATGTAAAAGAACAAGTTCAATGTCCATACATAGATTTAATTGCGACATACTCTAGCGATAGGAGAGCTCACTAATACTATATTGAAATGAGGGAATTTTTTGAGTGAACAATTTAATCAGATTCAACCTTGTCCAGTAACATCAACTGAACAAATACCCTTAACGAATGAGATTACACCACTAGTTACTACACCACTTACGACGCCAACTATTAAAATTCCAGTTGTACTGGCAGAACCAACACTGCAAATCGTTGTCGAGTCCGATATTACACTTAGTCCTGCAGCGACAGAGATTAAACGAGTGAAAAAGAATGTCTTTCTAAATCAAGTGAAATTGGTACCAGTTAGCTTTGCACGTATTGCTAACACTGATTTCTTTAGAGTAACACGAGCTAAATTATTTGTAGCAGGACATATTCGGAAAAATATCGAATATGCTTCATCAGCATGTAATGGGGCCCTTCAGGATAGAATTGCTGATGTTCCGTTTTCAGGTTTTACAGATCTTATATTTCCGCAAACAGCAGGAGGCGCTACACCAATTTTAGGCATTTCTGAGTTTGCCGAAGCGAACTTCCTTAACGAAAGAACACAAATGGATGCTCGATTAGATAAGGCTTTCTTCCAAAATCTCGTTAAATACAATGAACAACCATTTGGTGAATTAGTAGCAGCCAATTTCTTTGAACTTGATTTTTCACCGATTATGGCAGCTCCTGAAGAAGCATTCAGCACATTACGTGAAAAAATTGTATTAGAACTTACTGTAAAAGTATTGCAAGTACAACAAATCCGTTTGGGCGCTGGAAGTAGTGTAGTAACACCTGTTCTACCAGGGCTTACTCCACCAGCAACACCAATTGTTCCTGATATGATTCCGCCTACTGAGCCTTGTTAATTTTTTTATGTAGTGGAGTAAAAATGGTAACAATAATACTGATATAAAATCAAATATGTTGTTGGGCAGTTGAAAGTTCACTTTTACTCGAACTTTTAACTGCTTTTTTTTGGCAAGATAAGGACATGCGCCTTCCAATTGTATCTCATAGTGGGACTGTGACAAAAGTAAAAATATTGCATAATATGGATTGTAATTAGTATTGTAGATTTTCAATTGTCCTAACATAATCGCATCAGAAGAATTAGCTAATGGATTAAAAATTGATTGTTATGCTTTTTTTGTCAAATCATTATTTGGGAGTGAATGAATGGCAACTCCATGGATTAATTTTAGAGAGATGAAAAAAATATCCTCTAAACAAAATAAATACACTGAGTGGAGGTATCAAACTAAAATAGATGACGAATCTCCATTTGAACAGACTTTTAATGGAAATAATAATCTGCTTGATGAAATAGAAGATAAACCAATTACAGAGGAATCAACTTTAACAGACCATATAATCTCTAATGAAGAGCTCCCCGAACCTATGGAGCCGATTATTGAGGAAGAAAACGAACATCACCCAAATTTTGAGAACTTCAGGGAGGATGCTAGCTTAGCAGAGCTATTAGCATCTAATGAAGATCTACCTATATCTAAAGAAACAAATGTTGAGCAAGAAAACGAACATCCTCTAGATATCGATGATAGTCACACAAAAGTGACCTTATTAGAGCAATTAGCGTCCATACCTATAGAAGCGAATGTTAAGGAGAACGAAGAAAATTTCCGACATATGGATGAGAACCATGTAGAGGAATTAACTTTAGACCAGATAGCATGCAATCAAAGTGTACCCAGTCCAACAAAGGTAGAAATTGACCATCTACTAGATAGTGATGAGAACTCCCTTGAAGAACAAAATTCAACAGCCCAATCAGACAATAATCCAAAATCTTTCAATAGAGCTCTGTCAGAGGCTGAAAATAATATGCATTTGGATGATATAGCAGAAAAGGAGAAAAACAATCCTCCAAATCGTAATAAAGAGATTGCAAAGTCTTTACAAGGAGAAGTATGCACCATTATCCAAAAAAGTCCCTTTTCTACTTATGTAGAAATTAACGATTTTCTTCATGCTCCTATTTATGGTGAAAATGTTCAAAATACAATATTTGATTTTCTTGATTTAAATGATAACCTATCTCCCCAACTTCAGACGAAGCTACTCCAAACGATTTCGATTTACCCTGAACAACCAGATTGTCGTTTGGTTAGCTCCAACATTAATCAAATGATTTCTTTAATGAGAACTGATACTAATAAAAAAAATGGTAGTGAGCAGCATCCGTTTAAATCAGTAGTAGTTCCCTTACATAACTCACAAGCAATTAAAAAAGGAGAAATTAACTCCTCTGAGCCTTTTATACATATACGAGTTCCTGTTGTGCTAGGGGAATACAAAATAGAAATATGTATGGAGGAAAAAATTGCTTTTGATAAAGGAATTGAAGAGGTTAAAGAGATCACAAATGAGGTAGTACTATCCGATTGTAGATTTGTACCTATTCATAGATCCCAGTCATTGGGAAATGGAACAAGAACTGTATTAAAGGGGAATTTATTTATAGAAGGCTACATACAGCATAATATTGAGTATAGGGTATCTAATACGCAAAATAAGTCAGCCATTCATCCCAATCGATTGTGTCAAAATATAGTATTAGAATTAATTATCCAAATGTTACAAGTACAAAAAATTAAAGTACTGTTTGACTGGCAAGGTAATGGAGGGTTATAGAAATTTATCCCTTAATTCAAATAAAAAATAAAACTAATATATACGTCCATGTATAGATTTAAATGCTACATATTCTAGCGATAGGAGAGCTCTCTAATACTAAAAAAATGAAATGAGGGAATTTTTTGAGCGATCAATTAGAAAGCCAATTTCAACCTTGTCCTGTAACATCAACTGAACAAATTCCATTAACGAATGAGATTACACCAGTAGTCACTACACCAGTTACAACGCCAACTATCAAAGTTCCAGTTGTATTGGCAGAACCAACACTGCAAATCGTTGTTGAGTCGGATATTACACTTAGCCCTGCTGCTACAGAAATCAAACGAGTGAAAAAGAATGTCTTCCTAAATCAAGTGAAACTTGTACCAGTTAGCTTTGCACGTATTGGTGGCACTGATTTCTTTAGAGTAACAAGAGCTAAATTATTTGTAGCAGGACATATTCGGAAAAATATTGAATATGCTTCATCAGCATGTAATGGGGCACTTCGAGATAGAATTGCTGACGTTCCGTTTTCTGGTTTTACAGATCTTATTTTCCCACAAACACCTGGAGGCGCAACACCAATCTTAGGCATTTCCGAGTTTGCTGAAGCGAACTTCCTTAACGAAAGAACACAAATGGATGCTCGATTAGATAAGGCTTTCTTCCAAAATCTTGTTAAATACAATGAACAACCATTTGGTGAATTAGTAGCTGCCAACTTCTTTGAACTTGATTTTTCACCGATTATGGCGGCTCCTGAAGGGACATTCAGCACATTACGTGAAAAAATTGTCTTAGAACTTACTGTAAAAGTATTGCAAGTGCAACAAATCCGCCTTGGTGCTGGCAGTAGCGTAATAACGCCTGTTCTTTTAGGACTTACACCTCCTCCTAGTCCTTGATAAATGCTAGTTTAGAGGACAGTAGAATATTATAATATATTAAGAAAGCTGGTAGTACAGATGGATATTTTGTTTGTACTACTAATTTTCTTATAGGAGCTGTCAATCTTTAAAAGCATTTATCAATATTATGAAAAATCAAATACAAGTGAATGATTAGCTTCATTAAAAGGAAAAAGGGTTGCCATATAAAATTGGCAACCCTTTTTTCACTATTTATTTCACTGTTTCTAAAACGCGTACAAATTGTCCTTTTGAGTGAGGGTAGCCTGCTTGTGTAATTTTTACTTTTACAAGTTGTCCGATTAGACTTTCTGGACCCTCAAAAACTACTTTTAAGTAATTGTCTGTATAGCCTGTTAGAAGGCCTTCTTCTTCACTGTCATCATGCACAAATTCTTCAGGGATAACTTCTAGCACTTGATCTTCAAAACGAGAAGCATACTCTTTTGCTAGCTGATCGTTTAAAGAGATTAGTCGATGCACACGCTCATTTTTAATGTCTTCATCAATTTGATCTTCCATACGTGCAGCAGGGGTTCCTGTACGAGGAGAGAATGGGAAAACGTGTAGCTCAGAAAATTTATGATCGCGAATAAAGTTATATGTGTCCATAAACTCTTCCTCTGTCTCACCTGGAAAACCAACGATTACATCAGAAGTAACAGCTAAATCAGGTAAAGCCTCATGTAATTTTGTTAAACGTTCACCGAAGAACTCCATTGTATATTTACGACGCATACGTTTTAATACCGTATCAGAACCAGATTGAATAGGGATGTGTAAATGATTCACGACAATCTTTGATTCACGTAGTACTTCAATTACTTCATCTGTTAATTGACTAGCCTCAATAGATGAAATACGAAGACGCTTTAAGCCTGTTACATTGGCCTCTAAATCACGTAGTAATTGAGCAAGATTATAATCTTTTAAATCCTGACCATAGCCACCTGTATGAATACCAGTTAAGACAATTTCAAGATAACCAGCATCTACTAATTGCTGTGCTTGATGTAATACCTCTTGTGGGTCACGAGAACGCATTAAACCACGTGCCCATGGAATAATACAAAATGTACAGAAATTGTTACAGCCTTCTTGGATTTTTAACGAAGCACGTGTACGGTCTGTAAATGCTGGTACATCTAATTCTTCGTATACTCGGTTTTTCATAATATTACGTACAGCATTAATCGGTTGTCGTTCCGCACGATATTGTTCAATATAACCAAGTAATTTCGTACGATCTTGTGTTCCAACAACAATATCAACACCAGGGATTGCCATAATTTCTGCAGGGGATGTTTGTGCATAGCATCCTGTTACACAAATAACTGCATCCGGATTTTGGCGAATTGCTCGACGAATAACCTGACGTGATTTTTTATCTCCAGTATTCGTAACTGTGCATGTATTAATGACGTAAACGTCTGCTTGTTGATCAAATTCTGTTCGATCATAGCCTTCTTCTTTAAACAGCTGCCAAATTGCTTCTGTTTCGTAATGATTTACTTTACAACCTAGAGTATGAAAACTCACGATTTTTGATCGCTCGTTACTCATGATATATATCATCCTTTCAATTCACATTACCTTGTGTTTCCAAACATTTAATAAGTTTTTCGTTGTACATATTTTAGATACGTGATTTATGATAACATAATCCTTATAAAATCAGTACATATAAGATTTTTTTGTGAAATAATTAAGTTATCACTTTCTATATAATCTTTTGAGGACTTCAGATAAACATGACTCGTTCTGGAATGTTTATATTTGGGTGTTCATTATATAGAAAGAAATTAGACGCCATCGCGAAAAAATGATATGATTCGAAGAGGTACGTACATCTTGTTTAATGAAGGAGCGTTTAACAATGGAAAAAAATTTTGCACGTATGATTGATCATACATTATTAAAGGCTGAGGCAACAAAAGAACAAATTGAAAAATTATGTGCTGAAGCTAAACAATTTAACTTTGCTTCTGTTTGTGTAAATCCAACTTGGGTAAAGCGAAGCAGTGAATTATTACAGGGTACAGACGTGTTAGTTTGTACGGTTATCGGCTTCCCACTTGGTGCCAATACACCAGCAGTCAAAGCATTTGAAGCAAAAGACGCCATTGCTAACGGTGCAAAAGAAGTAGATATGGTTATTAATATCGGTGCGTTAAAAGATAAAAACTATGACCTTGTACAAGCAGATATCGCAGCAGTGGTAGAAGCAGCTAAAGATAGCGCACTTGTAAAAGTCATTATTGAATCATGCTTACTAACAGACGAAGAAAAAGTGAAGGCATGTGAGTTAGCTGTAGCAGCGGGTGCTGACTATGTGAAAACATCTACAGGTTTTTCTACTGGTGGAGCAACAGCAGAGGATATCGCGCTTATGCGTAAAACTGTAGGTCCAGAACTTGGTGTAAAAGCATCAGGTGGTGTTCGTAGCTTAGAGGACATGAAAAAAATGGTAGAAGCAGGTGCGACTCGTATTGGGGCTAGCTCTGGTGTAGCTATTATGAATGGTTTAATTGCAGACTCCAACTATTAATATTATCTTTTTATAGAGCCATAAGCTCATGTGTACATTGACATGAGCTTATGGCTTCTTTGTGTTTAATCAGCATAATAATTTTCTATACACATATACTCCACTGATGAATGTAAATACAGAAAGGAGGATGTCATGTTTACACAGTATAAGTCTTGGAGGCCCTATATTAGCCCCTTTGATCCTTGTAAGCCTATAGAAGTTAAGTATTATGCAACACCCCCACAACTATATATGGGTTTTCAACCACCTGGACTTCCACAATTTCCAACCGCCAGAGAAGCGCTAATGGCAGGAACACTATGGCCACAGTTGTTTAGCCCATACCCATTTCCCCTAAAAGGAGGGAGGAAGCATGACTAAAAAGATGCCGCCCGAATTTTATAAGCAATTAGAAGAAATACAAGCAATTGATTTCGTCATTGTTGAATTAAACCTCTATTTAGACACTCATCCACACGATTATGACGCCATTCAGCAATTTAATGAAAATACAGAGAAAAGTATGAAACTTAAAATTGATTTTGAGCAAAAATATGGACCACTCATGAATTTTGGGAGAAGCTATTCGAATTATCCTTTTAACTGGATTGATACACCATGGCCATGGCAAGTCTAAACAAAAGACTAGGAGGAAAAATCTTTGTGGTATTATGAAAAGAAACTCCAGTATCCGGTAAAAGTTAGTACATGTAACCCAATGCTTGCAAAGTTTTTAATTGAACAATATGGAGGAGCGGATGGGGAACTGGCAGCAGCTCTACGCTATATGAATCAGCGCTATACGATTCCTGACAAAGTAGTAGGGTTATTGACCGATATAGCAACAGAGGAATTTTCACATTTAGAAATGATTGCCACGATGATTTATAAGCTAACAAAAGATGCAACACCAGAAATGCTGAAAGAAGCTGGATTGGGTGATCATTATGTAAATCACGATCGGGCTCTATTTTATCAAAACGCCTCGGGGGTACCATTCACAGCAACCTATATTCAAGCAAAGGGTGACCCTATCGCGGATTTGTATGAGGATATAGCAGCCGAAGAAAAGGCACGTGCCACATATCAATGGATTATTGACTTATCAGATGACACGGATTTAAATGATAGCTTGAAGTTTTTACGTGAACGGGAAATTGTTCATTCCCAGCGCTTTAGAGAGGCTGTTGAAATTTTAAAAGATGATAGAGATCAAAAGAAAGTTTTCTAAGACAAAAATGGCAGGCTGTATCAAGGTGAACTTGACACAGCCTTTTTGCGGTTACTGAATATTTGAGAATAAGCTAAGATCTTTTCGATGACCAATCATTACTAATAAATCTTCCTTTTCAATAATTTGCTCAGGAGAAGGGGAGATAATAATTTCACCTTCGCGCACAATCGCAATTACACTGACGTTATATTTTGCGCGCAAGTCTAAATCCCGAAGGTTTTGTCCAGCCATTTTGGAAGGAATCATAATTTCTTCAATGCTGTATTCCTTTGATAATTCGATATAATTCAACATATTTGGGGATAGGAGTTGATTAGCTACACGTTCACCCATATCTCTTTCTGGGTAAATAATCCAATCAGCTCCTACTTTATCTAACACTTGTCCATGTCTTTTACCAAGTGCCTTTGCGATCACTTTTTTGATCCCTAGCTCTTTTAATAAAGAGACGGTTAAAATACTAGATTGCATATCATTACCGATCGCTACGATAACACAATCGAAGTTACCAATACCAATCGATTTTAAGGCTTTTTCTTCTGTTGTATCTGCAACCACAGCGTGAGTCACATAGGGTTCGGCATCCTCTACTCTTTCTTCATTTATATCAATTCCTAATATTTCCTGTCCAGCTTCATGCAATCTGCGAGCGACGCTTGTTCCGAATCTACCTAAGCCAATCACAGCGTATTGTTTAATGGTCATAGCGTTCTGTCTTCCTCTCATTTGGTTATCCAATCATAATATTTCCTTTTGGGTGGCGGAAACTCTCTTTTTTTCTTCGTTTTGCAATGGCAAAAGCAATGGTTAATGGTCCTACTCTTCCTGCGAACATTGTAATAATCAGAAGAAGACGACCAGCAGGTGTTAGCTCTGGAGTTAGGCCCATCGAAAGACCAACAGTACCAAACGCAGAGGTAGCCTCAAATAAGTACATCATAAAGCTATGATGCTGTTCCGTGATACTGAGAATAATCGTCACGACTACAACAATTAATCCTCCACACATTGTAACCGTCAAAGCCTTTAAGATAGTTTCAGTAACAATTCTACGTTTAAAGAGAACGACATCTTCTTTTCCTCGAATTTGTGACCACATAGTAGCTACTAAAACAGCAAAGGTTGTGATTTTAATACCTCCAGCAGTCGACCCAGAGCCTGCCCCAATAAACATGAAAAGAATCATTAAAAATAATGTAGAATGCGTTAAGTCCCCAATAGCCAGTGTATTGGAGCCAGCAGTTCGTGGTGTAACCGCTTGGTAAAGGGAACCTAATACTTTACCCCATTCGGATAATGGTCCAAGAGTTTTTTGGTTGCCATACTCAAACAAAAATATCAAAATGGTTCCGCTAACAGTGAGCAAAAGTGTCGTTACTAAGACTATTTTTGAATGGACAGAAAGCCTTTTAGTTACACGATATTCATACAATTCATTCATCACAATAAAGCCTAATCCACCGATTGTAATAAGAGCACAGATGGTGAAAACAACAAAGGGGTCATCAACATAGGCAGTCATTCCGTTAAAGCCACCCATTAAATCGAAGCCCGCGTTGTTGAAGTTGGATATGGCATGAAAAAATCCAAAATAAAGGGCCTTTCCAATAGGCATATCAAAAGAAAAACGAATCGATAGAATTAGACCACCGATTATTTCAATACATGCTGTAAAGAGTAATATTCTTTTCACTAATCGAACAAGACCAGCAATGGAGATATTATTAAATGCTTCTTTAAGCAGCAGTCTTTCTTTTAATGAAATTTTCTTTCCAAGCAGTAAAAATAATAATGTGGCAAATGTCATAAATCCTAAACCGCCAATTTGGATTAAGAATAAAAGGACCACTTCGCCAAAAATAGAGAAGGTATCACCTGTATCAACTACAATTAAACCTGTGACACAAGTAGCTGATGTAGCAGTGAATAAAGCATCTAAAAAGGGCAAACCCTTCCCATCCTCAGTAGAAAATGGCATTGTTAAAAGAAACGTACCTATGGCAATGATAAGGGCAAAGCCCAATACAAGAACTTTGGGAGGATTTAATGCTCTTTTAAAATTGTTCATTTAATATTTCCTCAATTCTGAATAGTAAACAACTGTTTGTTAGATGGCATAATAAAAAGACCTACGATTAGAGCATGAAAAGGGTAGAAAGCATGCTAATAATGGTGGTCAATAACGACCTCCTTCGCTTTAGCCGACGAAGTTAGCTGACGGGTAGGATGGCGAAAGAGCTTTCTCATCCCTTCTGCTAAAGCAGAATTAACCCCAAAAGATTGGTTCCTCCGTTCTCAAATAGTTGAGATTTGGCCGATATGAAATTGAATGTGATTATTCTACGCCTTTATTCTATTTTTTGTAAACCCCTTAATTGTTAAGAAAATGTAATTATTTTTATTGTGGGCGAATTGTGTGTGAATAATTCGAGCAAAAATAAAACCAAAAATTCACTTGATAATTTCGCATACTTTCTATTGACCATTATTAGACAATACGATATAATTTTTTAGTACACAACAGAAGGTGATTTGCCTAATTGTGTATTGACGTGTGTTCGGAGGGAGGGAAAGAGAGATGTCAAAAACTGTCGTTCGCAAAAACGAATCGCTTGAAGATGCTCTTCGCCGCTTCAAACGTACTGTATCAAAAAGTGGTACAATTCAAGAAGTTAGAAAGCGCGAGTTCTACGAAAAACCTAGCGTAAAACGTAAAAAGAAATCAGAAGCTGCACGTAAACGTAAGTGGTAATTTAATTTCCCATTAAAAATCCCTACGTTCATAACACGCAATTGTATGATTCACTGAGCAGACAAAGTTATACCTGAAATTAATCACATTTTTGATTAATTTCAGGTATTTTACATTGCTCAACTTTACGTACATATGAAAAAGCCGAATGAAATCACTTTGATTCATTCGGCTTTTTTGCACATACTAAGTGTTAGTAATTGGCATTAGATCGAATGATAAATAATTAATAAATTTTTTAAGATTTGTGAAACTTTTCGCATGATTGACCGTATATACAGAGGAGAGGCATGTTAGAAGGGAGGGAAAAAGATGCGAAAACGGAGAATCCTCAGCTATTTACTAGTGATATGGATGACTTTTTTGTTAGCGTTTCCATTAACTTCGGCTTTTGCCAGTAATAAGGTTTATCATGTTCCGATTCATAATGAAGTAGAGCGAGGACTTCATGCATTTTTAGAACGAGCTTTTAAAGAGGCTGAAGAAAACAATGCAGAGGCGATTATCTTAGAAATACATACGCCTGGCGGTTTTGTGAATGCAGCAAGCGATATCGCCATGCTTATGGATGCAACGCAAATAAAAACGATTGCTTATATTAATAAGGATGCGCACTCAGCAGGAGCGTTTTTAGCCTTACATGCGGATGAGATCTACATGGTTCCAAATGGAACAATCGGTGCAGCGGCAGTTATCGATTCAGCAGGTAATGCAGCCGACCTAAAGGCCAATAGCGCTTGGCTTGCTCAAATGAAAGCAGCAGCAGAAACGTCAGGGCGCGACCCTAAGTATGCATTAGCAATGGCAGATACCAACTATGAACTACCAGAATACCGTGCTGGCGGAAAGAATTTGTTAACCCTATCAGCCTCAGAGGCAGCAAAGGTTAAATATTCTGAAGGGACGGTTAACGATTTTCAGGAGCTTTTAGAAGTAACCAACTTGAATGGTAGTGATGTTGTTCCCATTGAACCAACCTTTTCTGAAAAGTTAGCTCGTTTTATTACAAATCCCATCATTGTACCTATTCTATTGTCTATCGCTAGCTTAGGACTTGTGATGGAGCTTTATTCGCCAGGATTTGGTGTTCCAGGTATAATGGGCTTATCAGCACTTGGTTTATTTTTCTTTGGACATATGGTGGCCGGCTTTGCGGGATATGAAACATTATTGTTATTTATTGTTGGCTTAGCCCTTTTAATTGCAGAGTTTTTTGTCCCCGGTGGAATTGTTGGTATTTTAGGCGGTGTCTTAATAGTACTAAGTCTGATACTGGCAGGTGCAAATATGATGCAAATGATAGTAGCAATTCTCATTGCGCTTGTGATAGCGATGATAGGAATGGTGATTCTGATGAAATTTTTCGGAAAAAAACTGCATGTTTTAAACAGGCTTGTGTTAATGGATGCAACTACGACAGAAGAAGGGTATGTATCCAATGTGAATCGCACAGAACTGTTAGGAAAAATTGGGAAAACGCTTACACCACTTCGTCCATCTGGAACAATGGTACTTGGTAGTGAACGCATTGATATTGTATCAGAAGGTGGCTATATCGATGCCAATCAACATGTAGAAATTATTAAAGTTGAAGGCTCACGCATTGTTGTGAGACAAACAGATAAAGAGATGGAGGAATAGAAAATGGGTTTTGATTTAGCTTTGATTGGTCCTATTGCTGGACTAGTTATTTTATTCATTGTGCTTGCGGTATTCTTTACCTTTGTACCCGTTGCATTGTGGATTTCTGCATTAGCAGCAGGTGTACGTGTGAGTATTTTTACATTAATTGGGATGCGATTGCGTCGTGTAATCCCTTCTCGAATTGTTAATCCGTTGATTAAAGCACATAAAGCAGGTTTACCTGTAACGATTAATCAGTTAGAGAGTCACTATTTAGCAGGTGGTAATGTTGACCGTGTAGTGAATGCCTTAATTGCGGCTCACCGTGCCAATATTGAGCTGTCATTTGAACGTTGTGCAGCAATCGATTTAGCTGGGCGTGATGTATTAGAAGCTGTTCAAATGTCTGTTAATCCAAAAGTTATTGAAACACCTTTCATTTCAGGTGTAGCAATGAACGGGATTGAGGTAAAAGCAAAGGCTCGTATTACCGTGCGTGCCAACATCGAGCGTTTAGTCGGTGGTGCTGGTGAAGAAACAGTTATTGCCCGTGTAGGGGAAGGGATCGTTTCTACAATTGGTTCGGCTACTAGTCATACAGAAGTATTAGAAAATCCAGATATGATTTCTCAAACGGTTTTATCTAAAGGTTTGGATTCAGGAACAGCCTTTGAAATCTTATCCATTGATATTGCGGATGTAGATATCGGTAAAAACATCGGGGCTGAATTACAAATTGAACAAGCACAAGCTGATAAAAACATTGCGCAAGCAAAAGCTGAGGAACGTCGTGCAATGGCTGTAGCAAACGAGCAAGAAATGATTGCACGTGTTCAAGAGATGAAGGCAAAAGTAGTAGAAGCAGAAGCGGAAGTACCACAAGCGATGGCTGAAGCCTTACGTTCTGGTAATCTTGGCATTATGGATTATATGAACTATCGCAATATCCAAGCAGATACAGCGATGCGCGACTCTATCTCAAAAGTAAGCAATGATAAACCTGAAAAAAATGAACCCAATGCTTAATAACGGAAAGGAGCGAAACTAACATATGGAACAGTTAATAATCTTCGCCATAATAGCCATAGTCAGCTCTATTTTCGGAAAATCAAAAAATAAAAAGCCTCAGAAGCAGATGCCTCCTTTTAATAAAGACACCGTGGTGGAGCCTCCAGTTACGGAGAAAGCACCACATCGTACTGGGAAAGCACAGAGTTTTGAAGATTTTGCACGAGAATTTATAGGAGATTGGATTCCAGAAAATGAGAAAGTCGAGGAGCCTAAAAAATTTGTTGAACAACAAGTGAAAAGGGAAATACCAAGCTATGTTGCTCCAGCTGTCATTCCAGCAGATATCCCTAGCCGTTCTTCTAATCGAGAAGGTCGAGGACGATTAGCAGCTGGAAAAAAAGAAGTGCAATCAGTTGGCACAAATTCGACTTTACAACTACCTCAATCTAAAAATGATCTTATGCAAGCAATCGTGATGGCTGAAATATTAGGGCCACCGAAATCAAAAAGAAAATAACTAGCATGTCCTCCTTTTTCGATGCATATATTGCCGAAGAAGGAGGCATTTTTTATGAAAAAATTATTTCAATTAACGCCACTACTTGAGTTGTTAGAATACGAATCATTAAAAATTATTGGACCCTACCGTTTTATTCATGCAGATGCGACGACCTGTTCGTTTGTCTATGCAGATTATCATATTACTGTCAATGCGGATTCAGTGACAATCAATGCGCTCAAAGAAGAAATGCTACATCTCACTGTTGACAATCTACAGGAGCTTCATATGAAAATGACAAAGAATATGGGTGTGAGCAAAAATGTGGAATAATCGGCCAATTATTATACGTATAAAGCGCCATGAAAATGTTCATCCTTTTATTCAAGCATTGCACGCTCAACATGTCCCATTAAAGCGTGTTGTCTTTCGTGAGCAGGAAGTTTCCTTTGAAACGACGATGCATTATCTACCAAAAATTCGCCGTGTACGAAGACGTTTTCGCTTAAAAATGGCTGTATTTTATGCAGATGAGCTTCAAGTTTTTCGAGCGCAAATTTGGACTTTATTGGGCTTAGCCTTTATGATTGCTATTCCAATTCTTTGTGCACAAGTCATATGGCGAGTGGACATAGAAGCCGCAACACCAGAACTAGAGCAGCGTTTAGGTAAGACCTTTCATGAAACCTTTCAATTAGAAACCCCTTTATCTCAAAAAAAGTTACCTTCCAATACGGTTATACGACAAAAGCTGTTAGAGCAACACCGAGAGCTATCATGGGTTCATATTGATAAACATGGCGGACGAGTAATTTTGAGACCACAGGAATCACCTAAACAAACAGAGCAAACAACTGATAAATTAGCCTCCCATATAGTAGCAACGAAAAGTGGTGTCATTACACACTTTAATATACAGCATGGCGAGCGAAAAATTTCAGTAAATGATACAGCCTACGAGGGTGACGTCCTCGTAAGTGGTGTATTAGAAAGTGGCACAGATCAAGTTTTTGTAGGGGCGAAGGGAGAGGTTTATGCAGACTATTGGCTTGAATGTTCATTTAAAATTCCAACAAAAATTACCGTGGAAACCTTGCAGCAAAAGCAATGGCGAGTGTTGATAAAGGGTATACATGAGGAAAAGGTGGATTATGTACAAAGAAAAGATTTACCGAATTGGCTATCCCCCTATGTTTCAATTGTAGAGGAGCAACAGACGAAAACGATGCAAGTAGAGTTGGATGAATCGAAAATTGAGTCATTGCTGATTCCTTTATTGCATGAAAAAGTATTACGCTCGTTACCTGCAAAAACAATCATCAAGAAAGAAAACCTTTTACAGGCAAAGTGGGGGAATGGTACAGTTGAAGGGAAAGTTCTATTTTTAGTCAATGAAAACATTGCAAGTCCAATACAAGGCCTACAAGGAGAATGATTATGTCAGAACAGTTAACTGTATTACAGGTGGATAATCCAAATGAAGCGGTTATGCTACTAGGTATTTCCGATGCAAATATGAAATTAGTTGAAGAAGCACTTAATGTTCATATCATTACGCGTGGTGAACAAATTCAACTTGCGGGTGAAGAAAATGCTAAGGAACAGGCAACATTTCTTCTGCATGCTTTATTGAAGGTCATTCGCAAAGGAATTAATATTGATCAACGTGATGTCACAACAGCTATTGAAATGACACAAAAAGGAACAATCGAGTATTTTGCAGAACTATATGATGAAGAAATAGCACGCACAACGAAAGGTAAGTCAATTCGTGCAAAAACAATTGGTCAACGAGAATACATACAAGCAATCCGTCATAAAGACGTTGTTTTCGGTATTGGTCCAGCCGGTACTGGGAAAACGTATTTAGCGGTAGTCATGGCAACACAGGCACTTAAGAACGGTCATGTTAAGAGAATTATTTTAACTCGCCCTGCTGTTGAAGCTGGAGAGTCTCTAGGCTTTCTTCCAGGAGATTTAAAGGAAAAGGTTGATCCATATCTTCGACCTCTCTATGACGCTTTAAACGACATCTACGGCTCAGAACAAACACAGCGGCTAATTGAACGAGGAACGATTGAAATCGCCCCTTTAGCCTATATGCGTGGCCGTACATTAGATGATGCCTTTGTTATTTTAGATGAAGCACAAAATACAACACATCAACAAATGAAAATGTTCCTAACTCGTCTAGGCTTCGGCTCTAAAATGGTCATCACAGGTGATAAAACGCAAATCGACTTACCCAAAAATACAGAATCTGGCTTGATTGTAGCAGAACGTACATTAAAGTATGTTAAATCTATTCATTTCCAAGTACTAGAACAAGGCGATGTCGTACGTCACCCAATCGTAGCCAAAATCATTCAAGCCTACGAAGAACAGCAACTTTAGAATTGCGTAGCAATTCTAAAGTCTGCCCCGAAAGCGAAGCGACAGGGGCAACGAGGTTTAAAGTCTGCCCCGAAAGCGAAGCGACAGGGGCAACGAGGTTTAAAGTCTGCCCCGAAAGCGAAGCGACAGGGGCAACGAGGTTTAAAGTCTGCCCCGAAAGCGAAGCGACAGGGGTAACGAGGTTTAAAACATCCGTATAGTTAAAACCTAAACCACGAATTTAATCAAAATATGGAAAAAAATGTGACAGCTATGCGAAGATGCATAGCTGTTTTTTGCTTTCTTATACATTTTTCGAGAAAAATGTATGTTGAATTGGTATGATAGTAGGTAGATAGAGGAGGTGCCAGATGGAGAAACAACTTCGAAAATTTACAGAGCTTATCGGTTTTCGCTACTTTCTTATCATCATTCTCATTTTAACAGGTGGCCTACAATTTGGGTTCATGTATGGCAATGTTAAAGGAGTTACATATGATTTCAAACCATTACAGCTTGCGCCTGAAACCGTACGATCTACTAAAACGATTGAAGACACTTATAAAACACAGCTAGAGCGAGAAAAAGCTGCCAATGCAGTGGATTCAGTCTATCAATTTTCGGAGGATGTCGCCAAGCAAAGAGCAGCGATTGTAACATCATTATTTGATTATGTTTTGGAAGTGAAAAAAGATGTTGCAAATAGTAAGGAACCTATTCCTATTGCAGACCAGGTTACACAGCTTCGAAAAAAATTTGAATCCATTGACGAAGACCAGATGCCGTTAATTTTTACAGATTCTCAGCTAGAAGGTCTATTAGTACAAAGTGAAGATGATTTAACTAGAACAAGTACGCAATTATCTAAATTTGTAGAGGAATATTTACAAAAATCCATCCGACCAGAGAACGTCTTTGTTGCACAAAATGATTTTGAAACAAAGATTCGTGGACAACGAGGATATCCTGATAAAATATTCAATACAGTCGTGTTAATAGGACGTACAAGCATTATTGAAAATGAAACAATTAACGAAGAACAAACAAAGATTCGAAAACAGCAGGCCAAAGAAAGTGTAGAGCCGACACGAATTTTACAAGGTCAGATTATTGTTCAAGAAGGCCAAATTATTGACAATGAGGCTTTTAGACAATTAGAGCTATTAGGGATGGTTAGTAATAAAGCCTCCTTTAAGCCGATAGCAGGGCTTATTATTTTAACGCTACTGCAAATGATGTTTATGTATATTTTATTTGAGCGTTGGGAGACGAACGAACGAAAAAAACGTAATGCACTGTTAGTGACAGTGATTGTTTATAGCTTGTCTATTTTGCTAATGAAATTTATTAGCTTAGTTTCTAGTGGCTTTGATGTGACGATTGCCTTTTTATTCCCGACAGCACTAGCAACGATGCTTGTACGATTGCTAGCAGATGAGCGAGCAGCCGTATTAATTACAGTTATGACGGCTGCTTCAGCAGGGGTAATTTTTCAAGAAGGCTATTCTTCAGTTATGCAAATGGAAATTACGCTGTATATCATATTCGGAGGGTTTGCAAGCCTATTCTTTTTGCGTAGTGTGGAAAAACGCTCACATATTTTACATGCGGTTGGTGTGATTTCCCTTGTAAATATGGCATTTATTGCGTTTTATTTGTTAATGACACAATCATCCTATGGCTTACCAGAATTAGCATTTTACTTAATAGCGGCGATGTTATCAGCCTTGCTTTCAGGGGCATTAACGATGGGACTTTTACCATTCTTTGAATCGGCGTTTAGCTTGCTTTCGTCTTTACGCTTAATTGAGCTATCCAATCCCAACCATCCATTATTAAAAAAATTATTAATGGAAACTCCAGGGACATATCATCATAGTGTGATGGTAGCGAACTTAGCGGAAGCTGCGTGTGAAGAGATTGGTGCCGACGGTTTATTAGCACGTGTAGGTTGTTATTATCATGATATTGGTAAAACCAAACGACCTTCCTTTTTCATCGAAAATCAGATGTCGGGCATCAATCCGCATGATTCTTTACCACCTGAAACAAGTGCAGAGATTATTATCGCCCATACGACAGATGGTGCCAATATGTTAAAACGTTATAAAATGCCTCAAGAGATTATTGATATCGCTTTACAGCATCATGGCACAAGTTTGTTAAAATTCTTCTTGTTTAAAGCAAAGGAAGAAGGAAAAAATATTGATGAGGCAAAGTTCCGATACCCAGGGCCCAAACCACAAACAAAAGAAGCAGCTGTTATAAGTGTTGCGGATAGTGTCGAGGCAGCAGTACGTTCTATGAAAGAGCCAAATGCAGAGAAAATTCAGAAGCTAGTACGAGCGATTATCGATGATCGCGTCCAAGATAATCAGTTTGATGAATGCGATATTTCAATAAAAGAGTTAAAATGTATAGAGAGAGTACTTTGTGAAACGTTGAATGGGATATTCCATTCACGTATTGAATATCCAAAGGCAGATAAGTAGGAGGATCTATGATTTTAACAATTGATTTTACGGATGAAACAAATGAAGTGGGAGCACAGCATATCGAACTTGTTGAAAAGCTATTACAGCATGCTGCAAGTGTAGAAAATATTGAGCCAGAAACAGAGGTTTCGGTGACGTTTGTTACGAACAAGGCAATTCAAGATATTAATCGTGAATATCGTGGCAAAGATCAGCCCACAGATGTTATTTCCTTTGCACTAGAGGAGCTAGGGGAAGGGGAAATGGAAGTTACTTTTGAAGGTATGCCACGTGTATTAGGTGATATCATTATTTCGACTGATCGTGCAAAAGAGCAGGCAGAGGAATATAATCATTCCTTTGAGCGAGAATTAGGCTTTTTAGCTGTACATGGTTTTTTACATTTACTTGGTTATGACCATATGGAGCCAGAAGAAGAGAAAGTGATGTTTGCAAAGCAAGATGAGATTCTCCAAACTTTTGGCTTAGGTCGAGATTAGATGAATTTGCGAAAATACTTGCGATCTTTTGGCTATGCTTTTGAAGGCATCATAACTGCAAGTAAAGAACAAAATTTGAAATCACATATAGTAAGTGCAATCATTGTTATACTGGCTAGTTATTTGACAGGTTTATCTCGTATGGAGTGGTATATTGTGCTACTATTAATAGCACTAATGTTTGCACTGGAAATGATGAATACAGCTATCGAACGGGTAGTCGATTTAGCTTCCCCGGAGATACATCCTCTTGCTAAGCAAGCAAAAGATATTGCAGCAGGTGCAGTGCTTGTATTTGCGCTATTCAGTGCTATAATCGGATTACTCATCTTTCTGCCAAAATGGTTTTAATGGAAATGAGTGTCTTCTAATTGAAAATAAACCATAAATGTGAGGGAGAATTAGTATAGATGACAATGGATATGCATGCATTATTAGAAGAATCAAAAAAGGCACGTGAAAAAGCCTATGTTCCTTATTCAAAATTTAAAGTAGGGGCAGCTCTACTAACAAAAGATGGAGAGGTTATTCACGGTTGTAATATTGAAAATGCAGGCTATAGTATGACAAATTGTGCTGAACGTACAGCGTTTTTTAAGGCAGTATCGGAGGGGATTTACGAATTCGAGGCCATTGCCATTGTAGCTGATACGGACGGACCATGCGCCCCATGTGGAGCATGTCGCCAGGTCATGATGGAGTTTTGTGCTCCAACTATGCCTGTTTATTTAACGAACTTAAAAGGTGATGTGACGGTAACGTCAGTGGGCGAATTACTACCGTTTGCATTTACGACGGAGGATTTAGAGAATGCAGGAAACTAAAAATGGCTATAAATCAGGCTTTATCTCCATCATTGGTCGTCCAAACGTTGGCAAATCGACATTTTTAAATCGTGTCATTGGCCAAAAAATTGCGATCATGAGTGATAAGCCACAAACAACACGAAATAAAGTACAAGGCGTACTAACAACAGATGATAGCCAAATGATTTTTATTGATACACCAGGTATTCACAAGCCAAAACATAAACTAGGCGATTTCATGCTGAAGGTTTCTAAAAACACATTGCGTGAAGTAGACGTTATTATGTTTATGGTTAATGCTGAGCAAAAACTCGGTAAAGGTGATGAATTTATTCTAGAAATGCTAGCAGGAAACCCAACACCTGTCTTTTTGGTCATCAATAAAATTGATGCCATTCATCCAGATGAACTAATGGGAATTATTGAGAGCTATAAAGAGCGCTATGACTTTGCGGAGATTGTACCGATTTCTGCGCTACAAGGCAATAATGTTGAAAATTTATTAGTGACATTGGCGAAGTATTTACCAGAAGGACCTCAGTATTACCCAGCCGATCAAGTGACAGATCATCCTGAACGATTTATCATATCTGAACTTATTCGTGAAAAAGTCCTACATTTAACGCGTGAAGAAATTCCCCATTCTATCGCAGTGGTAATTGATAAAATTCGTCGTGATGAAGAAAATGAGGATAAAATTCATGTAGCGGCTACAATTATTGTGGAGCGTGATTCTCAAAAAGGGATAGTTATTGGAAAACGTGGAGCCTTGCTAAAAGAAGTAGGGACACGTGCGCGAAAGGATATCGAAATGCTTCTAGGGTCTAAAGTTTATTTAGAGCTATGGGTAAAGGTGCAAAAAGATTGGCGTAATAAAGCTACACATTTACGTGATTTTGGATTCCGTGACGATGAATATTAAGTTTTTTCTGGCTTAGCTAATGAATTGTAACGTTCGCGAACATTGCCCGTTGAATCAGGAATAGACGCCAAATTTTGACGTGACGGTTTTAGGTTAACTTCTTCTTGTAGGCACAAAAGGATCTAGAAGTATTTGATCATTTTTATTTTTGAGCTGTCCAAAATTATTTTGGGCAGCTCTCTTTGCATGGATAGTTCTTTTAAGAAAGGAGGGGGATTATGCTTCATAAATGGGAGGGGATTGTATTAAAGGTTCGCGCTTATGGGGAATCTAATAAGATTGTTATTTTGCTAACTCGGGAAGCTGGTAAAGTGGCTACGATGGCTAGAGGGGCAAAAAAACCTTCTAGTAGATTGGCTTCCATCACGCAACCCTTTACCTACGGGATGTTTATGGTACAACATCATACAGGCATGGGAACTTTGCAACAGGGAGAACATTTAAATTCAATGCGACATATTCGTGAGGATATTATGGCTACTGCTTATGCTAGCTATATTATGGAATTAGTGGAGCGAGTTGTGGAAGAAGGAAAGCCAGAGCCATTTGCGTTCGATGTTTTACTACATGCACTACAAGCAATTGAGGATGGCTATGATCCTGAAGCTATTACGCTATTTGTTGAATGGAAAATGTTGCCCTATACAGGTGTACAACCTATTTTACATGCCTGTGCTGCGTGTGGCGCAGTAGATGGGGAATTCGCTTTTTCCTTTGCTCAAGGAGGATTCTTATGCCATCGCTGTTATCAGCATGACCCCTATATCATTCGCTTAACGCCAACACAGCTGAAACTTATCAGGATGTTCTACACTGTTCCTATCGACCAAATTGGAAAAATAGAACTAAAAAAAGAAACAAAATATTTCATTAAAAAAATTATAACAACCATCTATGAAGAACAAACCGGTATTCGGTTTAAGACGAGAAAATTTATAGAGCAACTAGAACGTACCCCTGAACTGCAAATACGCTCGAAAGACAAAATGCCAGATGAATCATAATGTTCATCTGGCATTTCACGTTATTTAAAATTCATCCTCATCCTCTGTCACTAAAAAGGCCCAGTGTCCAGCAATTTTTTTACTTTCAATATAAAGGTATGCTGTTTCATTGTTTTTACCTGTTAAATGGAGAATCGCTAGACCTTCAGCTTTTGGCGTAATATGTAGTTGCCCGTCAAGAATTGTCGCTTTTACAGGCACTGGTTCAAAACCAAAGCTTTCGAGTGCTACATGTGTTGGTTCGAAAGGTAATTCTTGCGCTGTCAGTATTAATTCATCTGTCAAATGATATAAATCAATGTTGCGAACAAAATCATAGGAATACACATCTGCGGCCATCTTTTGTTGTTGCGTCCCATCTGAAAATGTAACAATGTATTGTCCATTTTGCGAGATGGAAAGTGTTTGATCTTGTTGATTAAAGTTATAGAAATTTGAAGCGAGTGGCTGTCCATTCGCGTTTTGAACCGTCACCTCTGTTGGTATGAATGGTAATTTGCTCTCAGACAAATCGAGTGGTAAATTTTCGATATAATCATCTTCTTTTACTTCTTCAAGTGTTACCTTCAGCTTACCATTTACATTTTTGACATGTACTAAATAAAAAATGTCAATAAAGTCCTCTGAATCATCAGTCAATCCAGTAATCACTAATTTACCCGTACCTTCTTTTATAGGGGTAATCGTGATAGACTCTGTCATATCTTCCTCTTCATTCCATGTGAAAATATCCTCTGCTGGCTCAAGACCACCATAAGAAGCAAAAATATAGTCCTGTTTAAATTGACTTGCATAGACGGTTGCATTGCCTAGCAACTTTTCAGCTCGTACAACAAAAGCAGCCAGCTGAGAGCGCTTTACATTGCTTTTTGGGCCGAAAGTCGTTGCAGATGTTCCTTTGGTAATCCCATTTGCAAACAATGCTCTAATATGAGGCTCAAATTCATTCCCCTTTTTAACGTCTGTAAATGGTAATTGCGTGTTACTCGTACTTATTAATCCAAAGCCTTTCGCAATCATTTTAGACATTTGCTCGCGAGTTATATTTTGAGTAGGGTAGAAATAACCATTTGCACCATTAATAATGCCAGCATTTGCTAATGCTGCAATGGCTCCGTAGTTTTCATCGCCAGGTTTGATGTCTTTGAATTGGGGATTTTTTACGTGAACTGTATCTAACTTTAAAATACCTGCTAAAATCTTCGCAGCCTGTGTACGTGTAATAGGATTAGCGGGTTTAAATGTCCCATCCATATAGCCTGAAATAATGCCACGCTCTGCTAATTGAATAATAGCCTTACCTTCTTCATTGGTTGGGTTGATATCAGGAAAAAATGATGCTGCGTGTGCGGGTGGTGCGATAATAATCGCACTTGTTGCTAAAGCAGAAGCCATAGCTAGTTGAAATAAACGTTGAGACTGCAATTAAATTCCTCCAAAAAGTACAATAGAAAATTTTATAGTATATATATTTCTGGTCAGACCTTCCTATGTATCAGTTCAAACTTCCGGACGAATGAATGTTAAAAGGTGATGTGTCTTTAGCCTGTCAATTATTCATTATTTAACAGCTAATACTAACTATAATAACTTATTTATACCAAAAAGATGGAACAACGCATAGAGGGAATTTCATCCATATCATGACTGTTCGGTAATCGATTATACCTTATGTAAAAAGGGGGAGCTAAAACTAATTAACTTGCATAGCGCAGAACTCGCTTCATTTTATCTTTTAAATAAAAAGAAATACCTTTGATTTTATAGGAGGATGCAACTAGATTACCTTTCTTTTTAATGAATAAATTTCAATTTTTACAAAATAAAATTTTTGCGTAAATTTAATTTTATTTGTTATTTTTCTGTCTTTAAATGAATAATATGAAGTCTTATTTATCTATATTTTTATTTATCTATATATTTATAAGTATTTTAATAGGTAAAAAGATTTGTATTTTTGTTTAGTTTTCATTATATAAGTGGTAGAAACTGTTCATTCGAGACCCATATACTAGTTGAAAAGGCATTTTAACCTATGATATTGTAAATGGTATAGATAATGGTAATTATATTTTTTAAATATAATTAAGTCGTTTAATCTCCATCGAAACTGATGTACGCTAGATCACTTTAGACATGCCTATGAAATATAAAAGCCTCTATCAGCAAAACGTATTGTTATACGTTTATCAGAATAGCGCAGTCCTATGGAAGAAGGAGGGAGTCACATAGTGCTTAGTACATTGCGTATGTGGCAAAATATATGCTACGAAAAGTAACCTTAAGTATTCATGAAGTTGAAGCAAATGATATATTAGCAGAAGATATTTTTTCAGAGTATCGTTTATTGGCTAAAAAGGATTTAGTTTTAACGGAGCGAATTATTGCCTTACTTAAACTTCGTAAAGTAGATGAATTATCTGTCTATTTGCCATCTAATTCAGTTCGAGTTGTACATGATTTAAGTGCTCAACGAACAAGAGAATATGAAGATCTATTTGCCCCATTAATTGAAAAAAGAGATCCTGTGGATGATTATAAAGAGACAGTTAGTCAGCTTTTTATGACAACGTTGGAGAATGTCGTGCACGAATTACGCTATGGACAAATTCTTAAAAGCATACAGGATACGGCTTATGTAAGAGGTGTTTTTGAAAAGATTTTGGAAAAAAAACATCGCTATGAGCTACTTATGCGTTTAAAGGAATGGGACGAGTATTCATTTGTCCATTCATTTGATGTGTTTGTATTAGGTACAATTTTTGCTAGATACCTAGGTTTAACAGATATTGAAACATTAGCTAGGGGCTACCTGTTCCATGATATCGGGAAGGTTTTTATACCCCAAGAAATATTAAATCTGAAACGTAAACTCTCTGAAGATGAGTTCGATATTGTAAAGACGCACACAACAAAAGGCTACGAGCTACTCATGGAACATAACGAGGAAGACATTGCCTATTTGGCACGAGATCATCATGAACGCTTTGCGGGAAAGGGCTATCCAAATCAACTTTGTGCGGATGATATGAGTGAGGGTGTACAATTATTACAAATTGTTGATGTATATTCAGCGATGACATCCAAGAGAGTCTATCATGTTGGCTATGGTGCTACAGATGCTTTAGCTGTCTTATACAGAGATCGACATTTATATAATGAGAGCTTTATGCATAAATTTGTAGAATGTTTAGGGATTTATCCAGTAAACTCTGTTGTTATGTTATCCGATAATCGCAGTGCACAAGTAGAACTTGTTTATGATTTATTTCCAACATTACCAAAAGTAAGATTGTTAGATGAGCAAAAATCAATGAATCTTCCTTTGAACTATAGTGTGAGAATTACGAAAATGATCGACTATCGAGCGAATAGCTTTGAAGAGATTTTCAACTTATTTGTAGAGCAATTAATCCGCTGTGACGAAAATAATCTGAGAATTCATTTTAATAAATTAATTGACCATTTACATCCTAAAGAAATTGTCTTAAAAATTTTTCTGCCAGCCTTTCGTATTTTACGTTTACTAACAAGGGAAATCCAAACGGATATGACAAAGTATCGCAATTCTATTGGTATTTTAAAAACGCTACTAGAGGAGCAATTAAACGTTTTATATATGGATTATCAACATGAGCAAACGACCATATTAGTTGTGGAGACATCGTTGCGTGAAAATTTCTTCATTAAGCTTGTTCAAAGTATTTTGTATATTGATAAAATTGTGCCATTCTTTATAAACCCAGGTGATGATCAACGTATTACACAATTGATGGAACATTGTGATGTTAATGTCGCTTACTTTATTGAAGATGAACTAACTTTTGACAAACGGGTTCGTCCAATGCGAGAAGGTACATTCCTTTATTACTCACTAGCGGATATTGAGGAGCTATTAGTGAGCTTAATAGGTTTGAGCATGAAAAAGTTTTCATTCGAGGAAAAAATGCAAGAGCGCTTATTTTCAACATTTAAAGCATAAGAAAGAGGGAGTTGCCTGCTGGCTACCCCCTCTTTTTTAAGTGATTAGAATTGTA
Organism: Lysinibacillus sp. GW823-FHT02G10; assembly: GCF_058797135.1. Taxonomy (NCBI): domain Bacteria; kingdom Bacillati; phylum Bacillota; class Bacilli; order Caryophanales; family Bacillaceae; genus Lysinibacillus; species Lysinibacillus sp. GW823-FHT02G10. Next base: position 31,920 of record NZ_JBXAJI010000002.1, on the reverse strand, counting down.
GGTGTTTTTCAATATATGCTTTTACTTCAGCAATAGGCATACGAACTTGTGTCATAGAGTCACGATGACGTACTGTTACTTGGCCATCCTCTTTTGAATCAAAATCATATGTGATACAGAATGGTGTACCAATTTCATCTTGACGACGGTAACGTTTACCAATTGATTGTGATTCATCAAAATCAACAGGGAAGGCTTTACGCAGTTCAGCCCAAACATCTGTAGCTTCATCAGATAATTTTTTAGAAAGTGGTAGCACAGCAGCTTTAAATGGAGCCAGAGCAGGGTGGAAACGTAAAACCGTACGTTTATCATCACCTTCTAGTTCCTCTTCATCATAGGCATCACACAGGAAAGCTAATGTTACACGATCAGCGCCTAATGATGGTTCAATACAATAAGGAACATAACGTTCATTTGATACAGGATCAATGTAAGTGAAATCTTCACCAGAGTGCTCCATATGTTGTTTTAAGTCGTAATCTGTACGATCTGCTACACCCCAAAGCTCTCCCCAGCCAAATGGGAATTTGAATTCGATATCTGTTGTAGCGTTAGAGTAGTGAGATAGCTCATCATCCTCATGGTCACGAAGGCGCATCGAATCTTCTTTCATGCCTAGGTTTAGTAACCAATTTTTACAGAATTCTTTCCAATATGCATGCCATTCAAGGTCTTCACCAGGTTTACAGAAGAATTCAAGCTCCATTTGTTCGAATTCACGTGTACGGAATGTGAAGTTACCCGGTGTAATTTCGTTACGGAAAGATTTACCGATTTGTGCGATACCAAATGGTGTACGTTTACGCATAGAACGTTGAACGTTTTTAAAGTTCACGAAAATACCTTGTGCCGTTTCTGGGCGTAAATAAATTTCATTTGTAGAGGATTCCGTTACACCTTGGAATGTTTTAAACATGAGGTTGAATTGGCGAATATCTGTGAAATCTGCCTTTCCGCAATCAGGGCATACTACGTCATATTTAATCATTGTTTCTTTCATTTGGTCGAATGTCATACCATCAACAATGATTTCATCGCCTTTCGCTAATGCAGCGTCTTCGATAATTTTATCTGCACGGTGGCGGGCCTTACATGATTTACAGTCGATCATTGGGTCATTGAAGTTTCCTACGTGACCAGAAGCAACCCAAGCTTTTGGGTTCATCAAAATAGCAGCATCAATACCTACATTGTATTCAGATTCCTGAACAAACTTTTGCCACCATGCTTTTTTAATATTATTTTTTAATTCGACACCTAGTGGACCATAATCCCATGTGTTTGCTAAACCTCCGTAGATTTCAGAACCAGGGAAGACAAAGCCTCGATGCTTCGCTAAAGATACGATGGTTTCCATTGATTTGTTAGCCATAAAATAGCCTCCTTTAAATTTTTAATACGTTGTTTTAGCGGTAAAAACGCCATAGTTTTTTCATTCAGTTGCAACTAAATGAAAATAGCACCCGTCTCCGGGCACATTGTATGCCCAGGGACGAGTGCTAATACCCGCGGTTCCACCCTGATTGTTTTAAACGAGTAGTTTAAAACCTCTTTTCAAAAAGTTAGCTCAGGGAGTGCCTTTTCTCTGTTGCTGTGTAGACTTTCACCATCTTCTACTCGCTATAGAATGGAACAGATACTTTTTTCCCATCATCGCCTGTATAACGCAATTTGCTCGAAAATACTGATAGAGCAAGCGTATGTGTCAATATTGTAGCATGTAGTTCTTTAATTCGCAATAATTATTAAAATAGTATATAATAATTGAGCATAAGTATAACACTATTAGATTTGAGGCGGTGAGTCCAATCGAACTCAATAAACGTCAGGAAGACATATTACAAATTGTGAAAGAAAATGGCCCTATTACGGGGGAACATATTGCCGAACGTCTCAATCTGACAAGAGCAACTCTAAGACCGGATTTAGCAATCCTAACAATGGCAGGATTTCTGGATGCAAGACCAAGGGTTGGTTATTTTTATTCAGGTAAGAAGGCATCTGTTACATTAATAGATAGTATTCACAATTTAAAAGTGAAGGATTTTCATTCAGGGCCAGTAGTTGTCCCTGAAACAATGACGGTTTATGATGCAATTTGCTTTATGTTTTCAGAAGATGTTGGTACACTCTTTGTCGTAGATAAGAATGAGTTTTTGACAGGCGTACTATCTCGCAAAGATTTACTGCGTACAAGTATTGGCACGCAGGATTTAAATAAAATTCCAGTACATATTATTATGACGCGTATGCCAAATATTTCGTACTGTGAAAGATCAGATTCTTTAATTGTTGCAGCGAACAAACTTATTGAACGTGAGGTTGATTCACTACCAGTAGTTGAACCGCAAGAGGGTGGTTTAACGATTGTTGGTCGTCTTACAAAAACAACGATTACACGGGCTTTCTTATCTCTTGCACAAAATGTCTAAATGAAGGAGAGCTGCATGAAAAGACTACGCGTATTTGTTGTATCTGATTCTGTCGGTGAAACTGGTGATCAAGTTGCAAAAGCGGTTATTAGCCAGTTCCGACCGGGTCTTGAAAATACTGTGATTCGTCGATTTCCACATATTCAATCAGAGGAGCTTATCCGTAAAATTGTTTTTCTTGCTTCGCAACAGCGAGCGTTTATTGTTTATACACTTGTTCGCCAAGAAATGCGTAAATTATTACATGATTTATGTGAACAAGAAAAAATTCAGGCTGTGGATATCTTAGGGCCAGCCTTACAATCAATGGCAGCTTTTATGGAAGAAAATCCATTAGAAACGCCTGGTATTGTTCATCTGCTGGATGATGATTATTTCAAAAAAATTGAAGCGATTGAATTTGCGGTAAAATATGATGATGGTAGAGATCCAAGAGGATTATTACAGGCTGATATTGTACTAGTTGGTGTATCACGAACTTCTAAAACACCACTATCACAATATTTAGCCCATAAAAAATATAAAGTGGCGAATGTACCTTTAGTGCCAGAGGTAGAACCACCAGAAGAGCTATTACAGATAGACCCTAAAAAATGCTTTGGATTGATTATTTCCCCTGAGAAGTTAAACTCAATTCGGAAAGAAAGATTAATGTCTCTCGGCTTGAATGATGATGCTATCTATGCACAGCATGAAAGAATTCTTGATGAGATTCAGCATTTTGAAAAAATTGTCGGTAGAATAGGTTGTCAAGTTATCGATGTGACAAATAAAGCTGTTGAAGAGACAGCAAATACGATTATCGAACATATTTTGACCTGTAAATAAGGATAGAATTTTAAACCACCTCGGTTAGCAGAGGCGGTTTTTTTGAGTGGATTTTGAAAATGGTATAGATAAAAACTAATTTTTGTTTTATAATAATAAAATTGTGGTAAAAATATTTATAAGAGAAAAATCCTAATTTTTTGTCGAGAAATAAAGGAATTTTAAAACGAATAGCGAATTGTGTTTCTAGAACGCAAATATTAAAGATGGTGATGGATTTGGCAGGGAAGATTCCAGAAGAAGTAATTGAGCAGATTCGCACACAATCAGATATCGTTGATGTTATTAGTGAATACATGCAGCTTACTAAGCGTGGGCGAAATTGGTTTGGTCTCTGTCCATTTCATGGAGAGCAAACACCGTCTTTTTCTGTATCTACAGACAAGCAAATTTTTCATTGCTTTGGTTGTGGTGCAGGGGGCAATGCCATTACTTTTGTAATGGATATTGAAGGCATTTCTTTTCCTGATGCAGTTGTGAAACTTGGGGAACGTGTTGGCATACACTTAGATGTTGAGCCAAGTTTCCCTGGAGGAACGAAAAAGATATCTAAAGCGGAAGAAAGGATGAAAGAAGCACACGCTTTTGCAGCAGATTTTTTTCATCATTTACTGTTGAATACAGAAGATGGTGAAGAACCTTTAAATTATTTGCTAGAAAGAGGATTTACAAGGGAACTTATCGAATCTAATAACATTGGTTGGTCTCTCCCAAGCTTTGATGCATTAACAATATTGCTTGAAAGAAAAGGTTATAACTTACAAGAAATTGCCGAAAGTGGCTTAATCATCAAAAGAGAGGGAGAAGAGCGTTATTTTGATCGTTTTAGAGGACGTATCATGTTTCCTATTCGAGATGAGAATGGTAAAATTATTGCCTTCTCAGGACGTATCCTTTCATCCAATGGTGAGGAAGCAAAATATTTAAATAGTCCAGAATCACCAATTTTCCAAAAAAGTGAAGTGCTGTATAACCTAGATAAAGCACGAACTTCTATCAGAAAAAATCGTCAAGTAGTATTGATGGAAGGATTTATGGACGTTTTAGCAGCCAACTCTGTAGGTGTCATGAATGTTGTTGCGACAATGGGTACTTCGTTAACAAATCAGCATATCACAAAGCTAAAGCGCTTAGTAGAGCAAATTACGATTTGCTATGATGGTGATAATGCTGGATTTGATGCAGCGAAACGAGCGGCGCAGCTACTGCATACAGAGCGAATGAAAGTTGATATTGCCGTGTTGCCAGAAAAATTAGATCCTGATGAATACATTCACACTTTAGGTGGACAAGCATTTAAGGAACAAATTTTGGAAAAACCTCATGCGTATATTGCTTTTATGATGATGCATGCTAGACGCAATAAGAACTTTCAATTTGAAAATGATACGCTTCAATATATTCAAGAAGTTCTTGAGCAGCTAGTGGGAAGATCTTCACCAGTTGAACGAGATTTGTATATACGACAGCTATCAAATGAAACAAACATCTCGGAAGAAGCCATTTATGCCCAATTCCGAAAACTGGAGGCTAATCAGGTACGTTCTGCTAAAGTAGAAATGCCTACACAGATACCTTCAATGCCAGTCACGCAACAACAAAAGCCTATGGACGCAGCCGAACGTGCCGAACGTTTATTACTGGCTCATATGCTTCATAATATAGATGTAGTGGACAGGGTATTACGTAGTGAGCAAAAAGAGCCATTTGTACGAGATGCCTATATGGCAGTTTTTGTTCGCTTAGTTGGATTTTATGAGGAGTATGGTCATCCTGATTATCAACGTTTTGTGGAAATTTTGGATGACGCTGAATTACGAAAAATTGTCATGGAAGCGGCTTTAGTTGAGCGAGATCCAGATCAAGCAGAGGCAGAGGTTATGGACTCTATCCGTCAGCTTCAAAAATATAGAATTGAGCAAGAAATTTATCAAAAGATGCATGAGTCAAAGGAAGCGGAGAAGATGCATGAGTATGCACGTGCACTTGAAATCGCCCAACAGATTATTCATTTAAGAAAATCGTTATCGGCGATTTAACCCGATTCGGTTGTTTAGAAGGAGGAAGGTTTATGGCGGACAAGTCAGAACGTTCAAAAGAGATAGAAGTAGAAATTACATTAGATGATGCAAAAAAATTCCTACAAGAAAAAGCAAAAACAGAGGGTGAAATTTCAATGAAAGAAATTTCAGAGAAACTAACACCTTATGAATTGGAAAACGAAGAAATTTTCCATTTTGCTGAGGATCTTGAAAAGCATAAAGATATTCAAATCATTGGAAAAGAAGAATTTGAAGAAGAAAGTCTAATGAAAGAAGAAGCGAACGAAGAAACTTTCGACTTAAATGATTTGAGTGTGCCACCAGGTGTTAAAATCAATGACCCTGTACGTATGTATTTAAAAGAAATCGGCCGAGTAGATTTATTATCTGCTGAGCAAGAAATTGCACTTGCTGAACGTATTGAGCAAGGGGACGAGGAAGCGCGTAAACGCCTTGCGGAAGCGAACTTACGTCTAGTTGTATCGATTGCAAAACGCTATGTTGGTCGTGGAATGCTATTCCTTGATTTAATTCAAGAAGGAAATATGGGTCTTATTAAGGCTGTTGAAAAATTCGATTATCGTAAAGGATTTAAGTTCTCGACTTACGCTACATGGTGGATTCGTCAGGCGATTACACGCGCAATCGCTGACCAAGCGCGTACGATTCGTATTCCTGTTCATATGGTCGAAACCATTAATAAATTAATACGTGTACAACGTCAACTTTTACAAGATTTAGGTCGTGAGCCTTCTCCAGAGGAAATTGGAGAAGAAATGGATTTAACACCTGAAAAAGTACGTGAAATTTTAAAAATTGCACAAGAACCAGTATCTCTTGAAACACCAATTGGAGAAGAAGATGATTCCCATTTAGGAGACTTTATCGAGGATTCAGAAGCACAATCTCCTTCCGACCATGCAGCCTATGAACTGTTAAAAGAACAATTAGAAGATGTACTAGATACGTTAACAGACCGTGAGGAAAACGTACTTCGTTTACGTTTTGGGTTAGACGATGGTCGCACACGTACATTAGAAGAGGTTGGGAAAGTCTTTGGCGTAACGCGTGAACGTATTCGTCAAATCGAGGCGAAAGCACTAAGAAAATTACGCCATCCTTCTCGTAGTAAACGTTTAAAAGACTTCTTAGAATAAAATTTAAAATAGCTGGAGCTATCCAAGTAGTGAGAAAATGACTAATTGGTATAGCTCCTTTTTTATAGAATTGAAAAGTCAACAAAAAAGAAATTAGCCCTGCTATTCACCTATCGATGCTATGCAATCATAGATAATTAGAATGAGGGAAATGCTAGATTTGCGACTTTATACAGATGTGTTTTCAAATAGTGTGAGATAAAATTGTAATACAACCATTATTAAGCAATGTTTGGAGCTAACACTATGACAAATCCTCGCAAAAAAATAATCCTTAATGAAATTTTGTTTTGGAAGCAAAATAAACTTTTACCTGAGCACTATTGTGACTTTTTAGCAGCTCTTTATACGGAGGGGGCTGACATAGAGGAGTTAGAACCAGTGCAACATCCTAAACAAGCGGTCTTGCCATCAGAAAAAAGAAAAATGATCCTATTGGTAGTGGGTCTATGTATCGCCATAATGGCTGTTTTGGCACTCTATTTTACAATGCAATCTTTAACATTGATTTTTACAGTAATCGTGGGAGTAGGTGCATGCATCTTATTTATTGCTGCGTGGCAAATGGCTCGAAAAAAACATCTACTAGCTCCCATTTTTCATGTACTAGCGGCCATCCTGTTATTTAGTATGTCGATCCGAATTTGTACTACATATTTTAGTGGAAATAATACGGTTTTATTTTGCTTGATTGCAGCAAATTGTGTTATTTGGCTGTTGTCAGGTATTAAAATGAAACTTCTATATTTCACAGTCTCAGGTGCTTTAGGATTAATAGCACTAGTTGGGTACTATATCATAAATTTATCCTGATTTAGCAAATGGTATTTCTATCGATGTACAAGGAACTCCATCTACTAAATCAGGTTAGAAACTTAATTGAACTTTAGTGTTTATATAAAACCATAATTTGTGACAATTTATCTATAATAGGGTCAGTATCATGTTAAAGTTTTTACCTCAGAAGATTCAAAATCTGTACGCTAATTAAAAACGTACAGATTTTTTAATTTTGGGTATATCAATGAGTGAAAAGGGTATGATAACAGCATAAATATAATGAAAAAGAAATTGTATAAAAGGATAAATTTGACCAATTTTGGATGTTGGCAAGACATATTTTATCCAATAGATACAGAAATGTCGAATTTGTTACAAACAAAGGAAAACTTAGCGAATAGGGCTTTTCGTTTCTTTGTTAATGAAGTACAATATTAGATGTTGACTGATTCTATATTATAATAGAAGTAGACTTAAAATGAGGAGGGGAAACTTATGAAAAACAATCCAGTCGTTCCTTACATCTTAATTCTGGCATTTGGTATTGGTCTTATTTTCTTCATGTCTTTACAAGGTGCAGATAACAAGAAAGAAATTGCTGCTGAACATGAGGGTGGTGGCGAAACTACTACAGAAACAACAGATGCAGAAGCTGATGGTTCAGCACTAGTACAATCTTGTATCGGTTGTCATGGTGGTGACTTAACTGGTAGTATGGGTCCAAATCTACATGGCTTAGATGAAGCACATATCGTAGAAGTTTTAACAAAGGGTATCGAAGGTACTCCAATGCAACCAAACATGAAAACTGAAGAGGAAGCAAAAGCAATCGCTGAATACATTTCTACTTTAGAATAGTAAAACTGACAAGTAGCTGTACTGAAATAGTACAGCTACTTTTTAGATTTAAAGCATGAAGATGGGGTTGTCCACATAGAAATGTGAGACAACTCCATTTGTTTTTTTTCACGACATCATCCATACTATTAATGGACTCTATTGAAGATAGGCGGTATAAAAATGAACGCACAAAAACTTTCAAAGCGATTAGAAGCAGTAGCGAAATTTGTTCCTACAGGAGCAGTCATGGCGGATATTGGTAGTGACCATGCCTATCTACCATGCTATTTAATTCACAAAGGGACTGCCTCATATGCCATAGCAGGGGAAGTTGTAAAAGGACCTTATGAATCGGCGGTAGGACAAGTACAGAAGGAAAACTTAACTGAAAAAATTACAGTACGCCTTGCAGACGGTTTAGCAGCGATAGAAGAAGCTGACCATGTGGATACGGTGACAATAGCTGGCATGGGTGGACCATTAATTGTTTCCATTCTAGAGAAGCATCCAGAAAAGCTTCAAGGTGTCACACGTCTAATCCTACAACCGAATATTCACGCCAAGGTTATCCGTGAGTGGGCTTTAGCACATCAATGGGCGATTCTTGATGAAGAGATTTTAGAGGAAGATGATAAAATCTATGAAATCCTTGTGTTACAAAGAGGGCAAATGGAGCTCTCTACAGCCGAGATTTTGTTTGGACCTAAGCTAAGCCTGCGTAAATCACCAGCATTTACGAAAAAATGGTTGCGTGAAAAAGACAATTGGCAACGTGTACTACAATCCATTGAAGGAGCAGAACAAACACCTGAAATTGAAGAAAAGCGTGCAGAGTTAACGGCTCTGATACATTTAGTAGAAGGAGTTTTGTAAGATGAAAACGGTAAATGGCCAAGAAGTTATTCAAGTGTTCGAAGCATGGTCACCCAAAAAACTAGCTTGTATGGACAATGATCCAATTGGACTAGCGATAGGGACCCTCAACAAACCTGTAAGTAAAGTTTTGGTGACGTTAGATGTCACTGAAGCCGTGGCAAATGAGGCAATAGAAAAAGGCTGTGAGCTGATTATCGCACATCATCCACCAATCTTTAGACGCCTAGCGAATATCCGCACAGATCATCCAGCAGGGCGCTTATATGAAAAGCTCATTAAACACGATATTGCTGTATATGCCGCTCATACAAATTTAGATGTAGCCGAAGGTGGGGTAAATGATTTATTAGCAGATGCCCTACAGCTAAAAAACCGTTCAATATTAGAAGAAACGTATGCTGAGAATTTGTTGAAGCTGGCAGTCTTTATACCAACTGCTAATGCACAAGCATTACGTGAGGCGCTTGCAAAAGCTGGGGCGGGTCGTATTGGCGACTATGAAGCATGTAGTTATACAACGACTGGAGAAGGTCGGTTCCGTGCATTAGCAGGAGCTAATCCGTTCGTTGGCTCTGTTAGTGAATTACATGTGGAGGAAGAAGTAAAGGTAGAAGTTGTTTTTCCTGAATCCATTAAAGGCCGCGTGTTAAAGGCCATGCTTACTAGCCATCCTTATGAGGAGCCTGCCTATGATGTGATACGTCTTGAGCAGCAAACAAATGTGATGGGATTAGGGCGTGTAGGTTACTTAACAAAGGACATGACGTTACAACAATTTGCTGAATTCGTTAAACAGCAACTAGATGTGCCAGCTGTGCGTGTAGTGGGTGATTTACAATCGAAGGTCAGCAAGGTTGCGCTTGTTGGTGGAGATGGTAATAAATATATCTATGCGGCAAAACGTGCAGGAGCTGATGTTTTCTTAACAGGCGATATGTACTTCCATACAGCTCAGGACGCACAAGCCATTGATCTGCAAATAGTAGATCCTGGTCATCATGTAGAAAAGGTAATGATTGCAGGAGTAGCAAAAAAAATGGCTGAACTATGTGAGGATAAAAAATACTTGGTTGAATTCATCCAATCAACGATCCATACAGAACCATTTTTATTTGTATAAGTGAGGGAACTAATATGGCTAATGAAAGACCAGCTGGTAATAAAGCAGGCAAGCTATGGATCATGATTGGTTTATTCATCGTTGTTTTTGGTATTGGTATGACGGTGATGACCAATATGGTCAATGATAAGAAAATCGATGCAATGACACAGCAATGTGAAGATGATGGTGGACAAGCAATTGTAGCAAAGGAGAAAAACTTTTTATCCACTAGCTACTCATTTGAATGTAAACAATGAGATGGGGCTGAACGCTAGCAGTACTAGTGTTTCAGCCTTTTTGAATGCAAGGAATCTATGAACAGTGATAAGATGTAGATAAAATTGATTAACAGAAGTGGAGAGAGTTGTCTTGTTTATTCGTTTATCTAAAGATCAGCAGGAAATGATTCTTGCTGATATTCAACGTTTTTTTTATAATCAGCGTGATGAAGACATTAGTGAATTTGAAGCTGAACGTATGTTAGATTTTATCAAGGAGCATATTGCCCCCTATATTTATAATGCTGCCTTGTCAGATGCCAAGTATGTTGTGGAAAGACAATACGCCTCTATTGAAGAGGAATTAGAGGCATTGGAGCAGCCCATTAAAACAAAATAATCCTCTTTATCCCTCTAGATTAAATATTTGACAGGAAAGAATGGTTGATGATACCTTAATCTTGAATTAGAGATAATTCAATTCTAACTATTCAGAGCTAATTAACGGGTGATGAATAAAGGGATATTTTTCTGACCAAAATGGTTACGAGTGGCGAACACGTACGATAAACCGTGATGGAGTCACAAGAATGGATGATAAGAGGAGGCGTCATATGTTAAAAATCGGTATTATTTTAGGAAGTACGCGAGAAGGTCGTGTAAGCCCACAAGTTGGAGCTTGGGTAAAGGAAGTTGCGGAAAAACGTCGTGATGCGGAATATGAAATAATTGATATCGCTGAATTTAAATTACCATTTTTAGGGGAACCAGGTGGAGATACTTCTGGGGTAGCTGCATGGTCAGAAAAAGTAGCAGCTTGTGACGGCTTTGTCTTTATTGTTGCTGAGTACAATCACTCCATTACAGGTGCATTAAAAAATGCATTAGATTATTTACGAGTTGAATGGAACAATAAAGCTGCTGGTATCGTCTCTTATGGTTCTGTTGGAGGTGCGCGTGCAGCAGAGCATCTACGAGGAATTCTTGGAGAATTGCTAGTTGCAGATGTTCGAGTACATCCAGCATTATCATTATTTACTGATTTTGAAAACGGCTCTGTCTTTAAACCAAAAGAGGTGCAAGCAGATTCAGTTCATCAAATGTTAGATCAGCTTGTGCCATGGTCAACTGCTTTGAAAACAATTCGATCCTAAACTTAAAGCTTTGATTCAGACGGCCGCTTTCAGAAAGCGGTCGTTTTTTGATGAGGTAAAATCCATTAATGTTTGATTTCTTCAAGGACTTTTTCCTTTAAATCATTCTCCATCGAAGATAGTTTTACTGTATTGGTGAGGCGCTCTTTTAGTTCTTTATCTGTCATAATGCCACGTTCCTCTAAGATTTGTACAAGCAGATTTAATGTCAGTATATTTTTAATATCCGCTGCTTTTGATGCCATTTAAAACCCTCCATAATGATAGAATTACTACTTCTTAAGTGTACTACTTTTTGAGAAGCATGACACAGAAAGGACAAAACAAAGCAAATTTATTTCGCGTCCCGGAATATATAGGGAAAAATAAGCGATACAAATTCCATTATGAAAAGTGGAGATACTGTAGGGACACTGCATTTTAATATGAAAAGTATGTGCTGTTTCAAACTAGAAAAGCGAATATTGTAGTAAAAGGGGACATACCTTCCTATCAGGAGGGATTCAATGGGTAAACGGTTTGGGCTTGTCATCGGACTGTTGGTAGTCATTATATCTATGTTGGTCCTATTTGATAGATTTGCAGGAGAGAAAAGGTCAGAAGCAAATAAAGAGGCTCAATCGCTTATAACAAATGAAGAGTTGAGTCTGGCTCGATTGAAGGATAAGCTACTTGAAAAGTATGTCGGCATTGACGTTAAAACGACGGAAGAAAAGGAATTAGTAATCCAAGTTGTAGGCGGAGAAGACTATTTCCAGTCAATTAAAAAAGATATGGAATCCATAGCAAAAAATGCTTTAAAAACGTCTCCCTTAAAGGACTATCCCATAGTTTTTGAAAGATGGGAGTTTACCTCCTTGCTTGATAACAACAAGATAATGGGGGATGATATGAACCTTTTGATGGAAGATTTAATTGCGGGCTTAGAAGCTTTTGACGTATATGAATATTTAGTTATTGAAAATCGAACAACCATTACCATACAAACAACGATAAAGGGCGCTACGCATGAGGCACTTGAGTTAGCTTTAAGGATGGAAGAAGCCATCAAGAAGATTGTACAAGCAAAAGCATCACAAAATGCTTCCTATGTTATTAACATATTAAATGCCCAACGAGAAAAAATAAATTAGCTGTGTAGAAAAATAACATAGGATTAAGGCATCGAGATTTTAATGCTCGATGCCTTTGACATGTTTAAAGCAGCTATGTAGTTGTTGCAAAGAGAGCTTGATAAAGAGTTGCTAGGAGTGCAACAAAGCGCATATCATCCGCATGGAAAAGCTTAAACTGTATACCTATCTGTACTAGCTCAGTCTCAATAGAGCTTGCACTCGCAATCTTTTCATCATTGCAATATAAATAAGCAGTAGAGGTAAAATCCTTTTCAAAACGAAATTCTAAATCGTCCATTGTAAATGAATAAGAGGATTCTAATAATTGCACTGTTTTCCGTTGAATGGGTATCAAGCTGCCATCAGGCATAACAATTTGATGGCTGACTCCTTTTGTTAACAGGGTAGATTGTACTTGAAAAAGTGGTGCACCTAAAGTAGTTCGTGTCTCATAACGGTACGGTAATGTTTGCTGTGCAGCTACCAGCAAGACAGCATTCAGTACTTTACCAGCAGAGGTACGCTCCATTTTTTGAAGTACACATACTGTTTCGTTCTGTTCATTCACGATTGGAATATCAGTGAAGCTTTTAAAGCCCTTCGGATAGGTAAGTGTAAAAGTTGTCATAAAGAAACCTCCAGTCATTATTTATACGAGTAGGTAGTCGATGAGGTTTCAAGAAACTAGCTCTACGGTGTTTTTTATCTACTTGCCTCTTTATAAATAAAAGAACAGGCTGCTGAAGTAGCAAATTATTTCCGCTTTCAGCAGCCTGTTCATTTTATGACATTTGGGTATGACCGGATAGAGCACGCTTTTCCTGCTCTGTATCAAATTCTTTTTCCATTTTTGACACGACCACTGTAGCTACACCATTACCAATTAGATTTGTAACTGCACGTGCTTCTGACATGAAACGATCTACGCCGATTAAAAGGGCAATCCCCTCTACTGGGATCATCGGGAAGGCTGCTAATGTTGCTGCAAGTGTAATAAAGCCAGAGCCTGTTACACCAGCTGCCCCTTTAGAAGTAAGCATTAAGATGGCTAATAGCGTAATTTGATGCCAAACATCTAAATCCACACCATAGGCTTGCGCAATAAAGATAGCAGCCATTGATAAGTAAATGGATGTTCCATCTAAGTTAAATGAATAGCCTGTAGGAATCACCAGCCCAACCACTTGCTTTGAACAACCATAGTTTTCAAGCTTACGCATCATGGAAGGTAATGCAGATTCAGATGAAGATGTTCCGATAACGATAAAGATTTCATCTTTAATGTACTTGATAAATTTAAAAATACTAAAGCCAAAGTAATGGGTAATCAATCCAATGATCACAACAATAAAAATGAACATTGTAATGTAAACAGATAGCATTAAAAATCCTAAGTTTCCTAATGATTTAAGTCCAAAATTTCCGATTGTATAACTCATGGCACCAAACGCACCAATAGGAGAAATTTTCATCACCATGTTAACGATTTTAAAGAAAATATCTGCAACTTGCTCGAAAAATTTAATAACAGGTTTAGCTGGTTCTCCAATCGCCGCCGCAGCTAGTCCAAATAAAACAGCTGAGAACAAGACTGGTAATAATTCACCATTTGCTAAAGCACCAACTACATTTTCAGGAATAATTTGCATAATAAATGCACCTAAACCATGCTCTGCAGCCGCCGCGTCTGTATATTGTGAAACATCAGCACCGCTTGCTGCATCTGTATTAAAACCTTTACCTGGTTGAACAATATTGACAACGATTAAGCCAATTGCAAGGGCAAAAGTTGAAACAATTTCAAAATAAATTAAAGCTTTTCCACCAATTTTACCAACCTTTTTGACATCCCCCATGCTACCAATGCCGATTACGACTGTTAAGAAGATAATTGGTGCTATTAACATTTTAATAAGTTTAATAAATATATCCGCCAAGATTTTGAGCTTTGCCCCGAATTCTGGGAATGTTGCTCCGACGATAATCCCTAGTACAATGGCAATCAATACTTGTACTGTTAAGTTTTTAAAATTTATCCGCATATAGTTCTCCCCCTACAACATCTATGAATATTGTGTGAACGCTTTCATGTGGTTATCATAGCTGAAATTTTCCGACAATAGTGTTTATGACCGTAATGGTTGTATTGTTCATTTTGTTCATTCTGAGAGAAAGGGGTATTAAGGCTAGTAATATCAAGGGTTTTAAGCTGTTTTATAGTAGTTATGAGATTCGCGAATCTATTATAATACAATAGAAAAAATCCTTACGTTTTGTAAGGATTTTTCATTAATGAACAAAAGTATTAGGGATCAACGATTTTTTCAATCTCTGCTAAGATTTGATCGTTTTGAATATGGGCTCTATAAAAATCATAAACAGGTGCAAGTTGTTCCTTAAAGCGCTGTCTTTCTTGGGGACTCATTGTATACACATCAAAATCATCTAGCTGTTTCAACTTGTCCATATCTTGTTCATTCATAAGTTCAGCCTGCTCAAATTGCCAATCGGTTGTTTCTTTCATAGCATCCAACAACTGATGCTGAATTTTGATAGGTAGAGAATTCCAAAAGGTTTCATTCATTAACACAGCATAGCCTAAAATCCCATGCTGAGTGATAGTCATATGCTTTTGTACTTTGTAAAAACCCTTTGAATAGATATTAGAAGCGGTATTTTCTTGTGCGTCTATTGCATGCTTCTCTAAATCCGAAAAGACCTCACTAAAAGAAATAGGTATAGGTGTTGCTTTGACCACTTCAAATTGCTTTTCTAATGTTTTACTTGGCATCGTACGCACTCGTAAGCCCTGTAAATCTTCAAAAGTATGAATAGGCTGCTCAACAGAGGTTAGATGCTTAAACCCATTGTACCAAAAGCCAAGCCCTTTAATATGGAACGGCTCTAGCTCATTAACCAATTGTTCACCAATAGAACCCGTTAGGACTTCCTTTACTTCCTCATTTGTATTAAATAGAAAGGGTAAATCAAGCACCTGCCAATTAGGAACATAAGCCGTCATTTTAGAAAAAGTAGGGATGATCATTTCCACTTCTCCCTTTTGCAATGCCTGAAATTCATTTTCATCATTAAATAAAGAGGAGTTGGAGTAAACATGTACTTTGACCTTCCCGTTTGTTTTTTCTTCTACTAGCTCAGCAAATTTGTTGGCAGCTTGGCCTTTAGGGGTATTTTCAGCGACGACATGACTTAAATGAATTGTTATCTGTGTGTCTAAACCCTTTTGCTCATCATCATAGGGAAGTGGCTTGGCGAATAGTAATCCTTGTTGAACACTGATAGTGAGGATTAACACAAGCACAGTTATAATCGTACCAATAATAAATTTTTTCATTGTATACACCCAATTAATTCGTATTTTCTGATGTTTTTGTTATTCTAACATATGGAGTAAGCTAAAATATAGTAGGAGGGAGGCGGTCAGTTGAAATTTCAGAAGTTATCCATGCAGAGAAAAATTATGTCTCTGACTTTTTTTATTCTCATGCTTTCCTTTAGCATTGGCGGTACTTTTTTGTTAGGTTTTGTCATGAATGAGCAAAAGACCAAACTAAGTGATCAGGCACTCCTTGTAGCAAAAACCGTCTCTCAGCTTCCTGAAATAAAAACATATATTGCTAGTGAAAATTACTATGATGCCGTACAGCATATTAATCCTGTTGTAGAGGAAATCCGTGATATCAATGGGGCAAAATATATTGTTGTTCTTGATATGCAACGACGAAAATATTCCCATCCAAATAGCCAGGAACTTGGTCGAATATCTCAATCTGGAGATTTAAACGCCGCTTTTTCAGAGCATTACTATACGTCGATTGCACGTGGAGAACACGGTAATATGGTTCGTGCGTTTGTCCCGATTATGAACCATGAAGGACAACAAATAGGTGTTACAGTAGTAGGGTACAGTGTTCTTACGGTAGTGGAGTTACTGCAAACAATGCAAACCGAACTAATGGTTACTGTACTACTATCGTTACTATTTAGTGTATGGGGAGCACGAACATTGGGGCTTCATATGAAAAAGCAAATGTTTGGGTTAGAGCCGCATGAAATTGCCAAAATGTATGTAGAACGTACAGAAACGTTTAATGCCATGCACGAAGGCATCATTGCTATCGATAATGATTTGACCATTACGATTTTTAATGAAAAAGCCTGTGATATCTTAGGCGTTTATGAAAAACCCTCTACATTGATTGGACAGAAAATCTTTCATGTCTTGCCAGATACACGACTTCCTGAAATTTTAGAGCTGGATCAGCCGTTATTTAATCGTGAGCTGTATATTAATAATCATAGTATTATGAGTAATCGAATTCCGATACAGGTTAATGGCGAAACTGTTGGGGCAGTGGCCATGTTTAAAGACCGTACGGAAGTGAAAAAGCTTGCCGAAGAATTAACAGGCGTTAGAGCATTTGTCCAAGCCCTTCGTGTACAAACACATGAACATAAAAATAAACTGCATACGATAGCGGGTCTTTTACAGCTAGGTCATCATGAACAGGCACTTTCTTACTTAACACAAGTGAAGGAAGAGCATGATGAAATCACTAACTTTTTAAACGAACGAATAAAAAATGAAAATATTTCTGGGCTATTGCTCAGTAAAATTTCCTATGCGAAGGAACAAGGAATTCGATTGGAAATTGACCGTGAAAGCCGATTTACATCATTTCCAGCTAATTTGGATCATCATGATTTCGTCATTCTCTTTGGTAATTTGATAGAAAATGCGTTTGATGCATTAAAGGATGTACAGGTCGAGGAGAAGGTGATTCATGTTTCTGTGGATGAAGATGATGACGTATTAGCCATATTAGTAACCGATAATGGTGTTGGCATGACGGAAGAGGTCAAGCAGCACATTTTTGATAATGGTTATTCTACAAAAGAGAAAAACTACCGTGGAATAGGGTTATTTTTAATAAAGGAAATTGTCGAAAAAGGGCAGGGTGACATCGAAGTCATCAGTGAGCCTAACAAAGGAACAAGTTTTTTAATCACCTTTTATTATTCATAATGGATGGAGGGCTAGCAGTGGCACAGATTAGAGTATTATTAATTGAGGATGATCCAATGGTACGAGAGGTAAATCGTCAATTTATTGAAAAGGTAGAGCATTTTCAAGTGGTTGGACAGGCACCTAATGGGTTAGAAGGCATTACGCAAATTTGTCAACTGAAGCCTGATTTAGTTTTTATGGATATTTTTATGCCAGAGCAAGATGGTATTACAAGCTTACGCAAAATACGTGAGCTCGATTTACCAGTAGATGTTATTACCGTGACGGCCGCAAATGATATGGAGACAGTGAAACAGATACTGCATCTAGGTGTTTTTGATTATATTATGAAGCCTTTTTCTTTTGAACGTGTTAAAGGGACACTTGACAATTATTTACGCTTTAACAAGCAAACTCAAACAGAACGAGAGCTCACACAGGGAGAATTAGATCAGTTATTTCATTATCGTGATGGACAAACCATGTTGGATCAATCTGTTACATTGAAATCCGAAAAAAATCTCCCAAAAGGTTTTAATCGTACAACACTTGAAAAAGTTGTGCACTTTTTACAATCGGTGGATGGTGCCTCAGCGGAAGAAGTAGCCAGTGGAATTGGCATTGCCCGCGTAACAGCTAGAAGATATTTAGATTACCTTGAAAAACAAGAGGAAATCACAATGGATGTCCATTATGGTGGCATTGGTCGTCCTATAAACTATTACTTTAGTAAATAAAGAAAATCCTGATTGTCATAATAACAATCAGGATTTTTTGTGATTAACTAATAGGGCATGATTTTATCAACAGGTGTTGGTGTCTTAATCTTTGGCAGAATTTTATCTAGTGTTACTGTACGCTTAATCTCGTGTGTAGATGGATCATTTTCATCAAATTGATCAAGGAAGTTAATAACCTCTTTTACAATTGGTGTTGGCGTAGAAGCACCTGCTGTTACAGCAACGATGTTGATACCTTTTAACCATTCTACTTTTAGCTCTGAAACATCTGCAATTCGATAGGATGGTGTTCCTGCAATTTCTACAGAAACTTGTGTTAAGCGGTTCGAGTTATTGGATTTAGGATCACCTACAACAATAAGTAAATCCGCTTCACCTGCTTGCTGTGCAACAGCCTCTTGACGTACTTGTGTAGCTAAACAGATCTCTTTGTGTACCTCAATATGTGGGAATTTTTCTTTTAAACTATCCATTAAATGGGCGACATCCCATTGGCTCATTGTCGTTTGATTTGTGACAAGTAATTTATCATTCGTTAATTGTAAAGCATCAATATCGTTAGAAGACTGTACTAAGTGGACATGATCTGGGGCAACGCCAATAGCACCCTCTGGTTCGGGATGTCCTTTTTTACCAATATAAATAATGTCATAGCCTTCTGCTGATTTTTCACGAATTAAATCGTGGGTAACTGTTACATCAGGACATGTAGCATCAATGGACACTAAGCCTTTTCGCTTCGCAATCTCACGAATTTCCGGTGAAACACCATGTGCTGTAAAAATGACAGTACCTGTTTCAACTTGTTCAATAATTTCTAGGCGGTTATCACCATCTAACGTGATGATCCCATCCTCTTCAAACGCATCTGTGACGTGTTTATTATGCACAATCATCCCTAAGATGTAGATAGGTCTTGGTAATGTTTTATCAAGTGCGGCGTTACGAGCGATCACCATCGCATCCACAACACCGTAGCAATAGCCACGTGGATTAATTTTTAATACTTGCATGGTGGTTGTGACTCCTTTCAAGCTTACCTATCTACATTATAACGGACAGTGACAGTGAATACAAAGAAACGTTCATTTACATTGGTGGTTGGAAAATACGTGGTTTAGATGGAAGTGGCTCGGGAGGCGTAAATGATGCACTTTGCCTAGATGACCGTCTACTTCCAGCAGCCTTACTATCGCTTCCTGCTGCTTCTGTTGCTCCACCGCCAGCGGAAGGAAGTCCTTGGAATCCTTTATACAATTTTAAAAGTGATGGAATATTTTTCACCATCGGCATAGCTTGTTGGATATAAGGGGTATAGGTTTTGGCTGTATTAAATAAACTGTTGGCTTGCTGTAAAAATGAACCGACTTTCGAAGCTTCTTGCACAGGTGGCATCGGCATTTGCCCTCCAAATGAACCTATTCCATTAGCCATTGGAAAGCCGCCTGGAATTCGTGGTTGAACAGGGAAGCCTCCAGGCGGGAAAAAGGACTGTGGCGACATCTGTGGAGGTGTTTGCATGGGCATGGGCATTCTCATGCCACCCGGATACATTGGGTATGGATAAGGTGGTCGAAATACCATAATGATCTCCTTTCTACTTGTTTTTCATTGATGACATACCTGACTATAGCTATGATATGCAAAGGCTAATAGGAGGGTTCAATAAAGCTACATAAAAGCAAAATGTAATATGGAATTTGTAAAGTAGAAGTCCAAATACAGCTAGACCTTAGGCTCCATATTCATTCATCCTCTTCATGATAGCGAAGCATTCGGTAGCCTACCCGTACATGTGTCTGAATAAGTTTGGGCTGTGCTGGATTAACTTCTATTTTTTTTCGAAGTGTAGCCATAAAAACTCGTAAACTTGGAACATCTGATTGAAGAGCGTTTTGCCAGATTTCCTTTAAAATATAATTATGTGTTAGAACTTTCCCAACATTTTTGGATAAAACAATTAAAAGTTTATATTCAATCGGCGTCACATGTATTTCTTTTCCATTTACAAATACTGTATGATCAACATAATTAATTTGAAGATAACCATTTGTGAAAATGGGATTCTCTTTTTCAAGTGGTTGTTCATAGGCCATTCTTCTTAAGGCAACCCGAATTCTTGCTAATAATTCTTCCACACTAAATGGCTTTGTTACATAATCATCTGCACCTGCATCCAAAGCATTAATTTTATCATGTTCTTCTCCACGAGCACTTACGACAATAATTGGTGTTTGATTCCAACTTCTAATTTTTGTGATTAGTTCTACGCCATCTATGTCTGGTAGACCTAAATCTAAAATAAAAACGTCAGGTTTTATGGTAAGAGCCTTTTGAAGGGCACTATTACCATCACGTGCAATGTCGAATTCATAATGGTTTGTCGCTAATGTCATTTTAATTAAATTGGCAATTGCTACATCGTCCTCAACTACTAGAATTCTTTTACTCATCAAATTTCATTACTCCTTTTTTCAGCGAAAAGTTAAAAATCGTTCCTTGTGGTTTATTATCTGAAACGTTTATGCTACTACCATGTAATTTTAAAATTGTTTGACAGAGTGCTAAGCCTAAACCAAGACCACGTCTACTATCACTGCGTTGTACTTTTCCAGTTGTAAATGGTTCAAACAAGCTACTTTTTAAAGCGTCATCGATTCCAGGCCCATTATCAGAAATACTAAAACTTACGAATCCATCTGATTCTTTCACTATGATCGTAATGGCACTACCTGGTGGGGTGTAAGTCAATGCATTATCGATAATATTAATGAAAACTTGTATGATGAGTCGAGCATCCATTAAAGCAAATAAAAACTCAGGTTTAATTTCATAAGATATTTTATGTGTATTGTTTTGACGAATAACATGGGAAAGTGCCTCTTGAATAATATCTTCTACTAGTTCAATTTGCATTTCTAACGCAAATTGCCCATCCTCTAACTTAGATACAGCTAGTAAATTTTCAACCATTTGTACAAGCCATTTTGAATTTTTATAAATATCTTCATACAATTTATTTTTTTCAATCTCTGGTATTAGTGGTGCATTGTTGAGTAAGATATCTGCATTTCCAGAGATAGCAGTGAGTGGTGTCCTAAGGTCATGAGAGATTGCACGTAAAAGGTTAGCTCGCATCTGTTCCATTTCAGCTTCTCGCGCTACTTCCTCATTAAGTTTCTGTAAATACCATTTATCCAAAGCGAATGAAAAATCATTAATAATGGCGTGCAAAATATTGCGCTCAAATGCAGGCAATGGGGAGACTTTAGATAGGGCAATACCTATAACACCCTTCACATCTCCATTAGAAATAACAGGTATATAATAAGCGTTCACTTCAGGAAAGATGTCTGTAGATACACCTGCTACATGCCTATTATTTGTAACCCAACTAACAACACCACATTCATTTGGATTATCGAAAAGTACAGCTATTTTTTGATTTTCACTACTAGACATTGTTTCAGTACGAAAGAAAGATGATTTCTCAATTACCTGGTTATTTATTTCGAAAAATTGTACAGGCTTTTCTACTAATTTAACAATTTGAGACATGCCTTCAACTATTATTTCTTCAATAGACTTAGCATGTTGAAGCCTACGATTTGTTTCAAGGAGCACCTCCATTCGATAAGATTTACGAATGGCTATAATGGTTTGCTCCTTTATCTTTTTTGTTAAGCTACTCGTAATTACGCCAGAGATAAACATGATAAAAAATGTCATTGGATAGTCACGATGATAAGCATCAAATGAAAATCGAGGCTCTGTAAAAAAGTAATTAAAAAGTAAGACAGCAATAATGGAGTTAATAATACTCATCATCGATCCAGTTGACCAAATAGCAAGGATGAGGACCCCTAAAATGTAAATTGTAATGATGTTTGACTCGCTTATACCTATTGAATATAGATACAAGCCGACAATTGATATGAAGCAAAATACGATAAACATTTTGAACAAATCAAGCCATTCAAATGATAATTTATTACTTATAATAGGAAAATAAAATGGTTCATTTTCTTGATCTGGTACTATGTGTAGGGCTAAGTTCGGAACAAATTCATTCAGGCGGTCACTTATTTTTGTGCTTGGTCGCCACCATTTTTTCCTCATACTTGTTCGTCCGATAACAAGTTTCGTGACCCCACTAATTTGAGCATAATTAGCAAGGGCTGCTGCTACGTCGTCTTCTTGAACGATGACGACATGGCCGCCAAGCTGTTCCACAAGTTTAATGTGTTGTTGTAATCGTTCTGAATTTGCACTACTTCCTTCTTGCTCCTGCAGGTTTTGTACATAAAGAGCAGTAAATTTACCGTGTAATGCTTGTGCAAGTCTTGCAGTGGTTCTAATAACTTTTGCATTTGTAGGAGAACTACTGATACCAACTAGTAGGTGTTCTTCAATTTGTACAGGGTGTTTGACAGATTCATGGTTGTTTATTTGTTTATAGTTGATTGTATCCGCTGCTCTACGTAATGCAATTTCTCGTAATGATACTAAATTTTGTTTGCGGAAAAAAGAATGCAGTGCTTTTTCCGCTTGTTGTTTTGCATAAACTTTACCTTCTTGTAGGCGTTGTATTAGTTCATCTGGTTCAATGTCTACAACTTTTATTTGAGATGCTTGATCAATTAAGTAATCAGGGATACGCTCTCGTACTTTAATGTCAGTAATTTCTTCTACTAAGTCATGAAGGCTTTCAATATGTTGAATATTTACAGTTGTATAAACATGAATCCCCTTTGACAGTAGTTCTTCAACATCTCCAAAACGCTTCTTGTGCCGCATTGTTGGAACATTGGAATGTGCCAATTCATCGATAAGAACAATTTCTGGCTTGCGCTGCAATACGGCATCAATATCTAATTCATAAAAAGCTTTTCCTCTATAGGTTATTTTTTTCGTCGGAATTTGCTCTAGCCCTTCTAGTAAAGCTAACGTATCTGGACGAGGATGTTGTTCTACATAGCCAACCACCACATCTTTACCTAATTTTTGAGCTTGATGTGCTGCATCTAACATTGCGTAAGTTTTACCTACTCCAGCAGCATAACCGAGAAAGATTTTTAAATTCCCTAAAATTTGTTGCTCCTGTTGAAGTCTTGCTAAAAACATCTCAGGAGTTGGACGTGTATTTTCCATCCTCGTTCACCTCATTTGTATTATAGCGTTAACTCCCATTAAGAAAGTATAAAGATTTTGCCTCTTTATGCTTTCTTAATAGAAAAGTAGATTTCCTAACACTACATTAATTTGAAAGTCAGTATGATGAGAACAACCTAAATGAAGGAGGGGTATTTTATTGATGGACTTTTATATGGTTGTATTGTTACTGATAAGCTTCGGAAGTCTTTTGTCATTAACTACATGGTGCTTCAAACTAGTGGATGAGCAATAAGGAGGAGATAGGAATGTGGATTTTTATCGGGATTGTACTTGTATTCTTGTTTGGTTATCTAGGGCATGCATTACTTTGTCCTGAAAATTATTAAAGGCTGTTAGGAGGTAATGCACTATGTGGCAAATAGCCATAGTATTAATTATTTATTTACCGCTCGTTATCTTAACTGGGCATTATCTATATCGGGTAACATTACATCAAAAAACATGGCTTGATCCTATTTTAGACAAAGTTGATGCAGTAATTTATAAATTGTGTGGCATTAAACAAGTAGATATGAATGGTAAAGAATATGTACTTTCATTAATACTTACAAATGCAATTATGGTTTTTATTGGATATTTTTTGTTGCGCATTCAATCATTCCTGTTTTTAAATCCAAATAATATTAGCAATATGGAAGCTACACTTTCATTTAACACGATTATTTCTTTTATAACCAATACAAATCTTCAACATTATAGCGGTGAATCTGGACTCAGTTATTTATCACAGATGCTAGTCATTATCTTCATGATGTTTACATCTGCAGCTACTGGTTATGCAGCTTGTATGGCGTTTTGTCGTCGCCTTGTTGCGAAAACAGATACTATTGGGAATTTCTTTATTGATTTTGTTCGTGTTATTACGCGTATTTTAATGCCTATCTCCATCATTGTTGCCATTATTTTAGTATCTCAAGGGACACCACAAACCTTAAGTGCAAATAAAACAGTACAAACGATCGAAGGAAAATTACAAGATATTGCACTTGGACCTGTTGCTTCTCTAGAATCGATTAAGCATATAGGTACGAATGGTGGGGGCTTTAACGGAGCCAATTCAACAACACCTTTTGAAAATCCAACCGTTCTCTCAAATATAGTGGAGATGTTATCGATGATGCTATTGCCGGGCGCTTGTGTAGTTGCCTTTAGTTTGATGATTGCTTATAGAAAAAAGAAAACTATTTTTGGAAAACAAGGTTTAGCTATTTTTGCAGCAATGAGTATATTGTTTCTACTCGGATTAG
This sequence comes from Lysinibacillus sp. GW823-FHT02G10, assembly GCF_058797135.1. Lineage (NCBI taxonomy): Bacteria > Bacillati > Bacillota > Bacilli > Caryophanales > Bacillaceae > Lysinibacillus > Lysinibacillus sp. GW823-FHT02G10. The sequence goes on along the minus strand of NZ_JBXAJI010000002.1, from coordinate 7,182 downwards.
TGACTGTGTACATAGCAGAGAAGGCTGGTAATCCAATTATAAGTGAACTCGGTATAACACAGGAGCTAGGGAGCATGGAAGGAAAAGAAATGCGTTTTGGAGTAGTACAATCAGCATTATTTACCACTGTCACTACTGCGTTTACAACAGGATCTGTTAACAATATGCACGATACATTGACGCCTCTTGGGGGTCTAGTACCGATGTTTAATATGATGCTAAATGTTGTGTTTGGTGGTAAAGGGGTCGGCCTGATGAACATGATGATGTATGTTCTACTAACAATTTTTATTGCCTGTTTAATGATTGGGCGATCTCCTCAGTTTTTAGGTAAAAAGATTGAAGAGAAAGAAATGAAATTAATTGCTCTATGCATTTTGATTCATCCGGCTATTATTTTGCTATTTTCAGCACTAGCAGTTGTAACACCAACAGGAATAGCAGGCATAACGAATCCAGGTGCTCACGGATTATCACAGGTTTTATATGAATTTGCTTCAGCCTCTGCCAACAACGGCTCAGGGTTCGAAGGGTTAGCAGATAATTCCACATTTTGGAACGTGACAACAGGACTTGCAATGTTCTTTGGACGATATTTAACCATTATCATTCAACTTGCGATTGCGTCACTACTTGCCAAAAAATTTTGGCACAGTGATTCAATAGGAACATTAAAAACGGATAATACTACTTTTACTTTTTTACTAGTGGCTATCGTTTTAATGATTGGTGCATTAACATTTTTACCAGCTTTAGCACTTGGTCCAATTACAGAGCATTTACAACTTTATTCTTAATGGAGGAGTGAGCATATGGAAACAGTAAGAAAGAGTTTTTTGACAAGTAAGATGCTGAAAAATGCAATGATAGACGCTTTAAAAAAGTTTAGTCCCACTTATATGCTAAAAAATCCTGTTATGTTTGTTGTAGAAGTAGGATTTTTGTTTGTGGTGCTATTAGTTCTTTTTCCAAATATGTTTGGGAGTGTAGTAGAAGAACATGCTCGATTATACAATGGAATAGTTGCTATCCTACTTTTTGTTACAATTCTATTTGCTAATTTTGCAGAGTCAATTGCAGAAGGAAGAGGTAAAGCACAAGTTCAAACTTTAAAAAAAACAAAGACAGTGACACAGGCTCGTGTGTTGCTTCATGATGGTACGGAAATCCTTAAACAGGCCAATGACCTTAAAAAAGGAGATATTGTATTAGTTCAAGCTGGAGAGGTAATTCCAAATGATGGGGAAGTCATTGATGGCATTGCTACTGTGGATGAATCGGCAATAACAGGTGAATCTGCCCCTGTTGTAAAAGAACGAGGTGGCGATTTTTCATCCGTTACGGGTGGTACGACGGTTACGAGTGATTGGTTGATGATTGAAATTACTTCATTGCCTGGCGAATCATTTCTGGATAAAATGATTACGCTAATTGAAGGGGCTAGCCGTAAGAAAACACCAAATGAAATAGCCCTTAATACACTTCTAGTAAGTTTAACAATTATCTTTCTGTTAGTGGTAGTGTCCCTCTATCCAATGACTATGTATTTGAATGTGCCAATTTCTATCGCAACATTAATAGCACTTACAGTTTGTTTAATTCCTACAACGATTGGTGGATTATTATCCGCAATTGGTATTGCAGGTATGGATAGGGTAACACAATTTAACGTCATCGCAATGTCTGGGAGAGCGGTGGAAGCCTGTGGAGATGTGGATACATTAATCTTAGATAAGACTGGCACGATAACATATGGCAATCGAATGGCAGCTGAGTTTCTACCAGTAAAAGGAATTGCCAGGGAAGAGTTAATGCAAGCTGCATGGCTTAGTTCTCTAACAGATGATACACCTGAGGGAAAATCTATCTTATCGCTTGCTTGCGAATTAGGGGTGAATACGGACGGTGAAAAAAGCATTATCCAGACAAGTAAACATATTCCCTTCACTGCACAAACACGAATGAGTGGCTTGGATAGGGTGGATGGCACAAAAATTCGAAAAGGTGCCTATGATACGATAAAAAGAGAGAGTTTGAAGGCAGGGTACAGTATTCCTTCAAATCTAGAGTTGCTGGTTCAACAAGTATCTACAGTAGGGGGGACGCCTCTGGTCGTAGCACTGAATGATAAAATTTTAGGCGTTATTTATCTAAAGGATATTGTCAAGGCTGGACTAAAGGAACGTTTTGAACAGCTTCGTGAAATGGGGATTAAAACCATTATGTGTACAGGAGATAATCCACTTACAGCAGCAGCCATTGCAAAGGAAGCTGGAGTAGATAGCTTTATCGCAGAAAGCAAACCTGAGGATAAGATTCAAGTCATTAAGGATGAACAGGCACAAGGGAAGGTAGTAGCAATGACTGGTGATGGTACAAATGATGCACCAGCGTTAGCGCAGGCCAATGTTGGTCTTGCAATGAATTCAGGTACAAATGCAGCAAAAGAAGCAGCTAATATGGTTGATTTAGATTCAAATCCAACTAAAATTATTGAAATTGTAGAGATAGGGAAGCAGCTTCTGATGACACGTGGCGCTTTAACAACATTTAGTATCGCTAACGATATAGCAAAATATTTTGCCATCATACCTGCTATGTTGATGGTGGCTGTACCTGAGATGAGCGCATTAAACATAATGAAACTTAATTCTTCAACAAGTGCGATTATTTCTGCCTTAATTTTTAATGCAGTCATTATTCCCTTGTTAATTCCAATTGCAATAAAGGGAGTAACGTATAAACCAATGAGTGCTACAAAACTTTTGAATAAAAATTTATTAGTCTATGGTATAGGTGGTATTATAGCTCCTTTTATTGGGATTAAGTTAATTGACATACTAGTTGGTCCACTATGCCGTAGTTTTGGGCTATAGGAGGAAGGTACATGCGAAAACTATTTATGAACTTAAAGCAAGCAATTCTTATTACAATAACAATGTTTATACTGTGTGGGCTAATCTACCCTTTTGCGGTGACTGCTTTAGCTCAAGGATTACTCCATCATCAAGCAAATGGTAGTTTACTAGAAATCAATGGTAAAGCTGTTGGTTCAGAACTGATCGGTCAATCCTTTTCAGCACCATCATATTTCTGGGGACGTGTTTCAGCCATTCATTATAATGTTTATACTGAGGATGATACGGTACCAGACAAAAATGGTCAGTTAAATTATAGTGGTGTGACTTCTGGAACTTTTAACTATGCACCATCTAATCCAGAATTGAAGAAGCGAATTGAAGCAGATATCAAGAAGTTTCTACATGCAAACCCAACAGTAAAACGCCAAGATATACCTGCAGATTTAATGACAGCTTCTGGCTCAGGGCTGGATCCACATATTAGTGTGAAGGCTGCAAACATTCAAGTGAAGCGCATTGCCCTAGCAAGCGGTCTTTCAGAAGAAGAGATTGAAAAAATCATTGAAGAAAATACGGAGAAACGAACACTAGGAATCTTTGGAGAAAATAAAGTGAACGTTCTAATGGCGAATTTAACTATCAAGAAAAAAATGGATAATAGACAAGAATAATAACTATAAAATCAGGTAGAGAAATGCTTTATTCTCTACCTGATCGTATTTTATGCTTGAGAATTTACAAGAATTTTAATATGATTACGTTCCTTCATTAATGCCTCAAAGCCTTCTGTTACCACCTCATCAAGAGCAATTCGTTTCGTAACAAGCTTGTCTGCAGGGAAGTAACCTTGGGTCATCAGCTCCATTACGGCTGGGAAAATATCGCGGTAGGCAATAATTCCTTTGACTGTTCGCTCTGATAGAACGATATTGTTCGGTTGGATAGCAGCTGTAGACTCCCAAATCGACACGATGATTGTTTCACCTTCAAAAGTTGTTGAGTCAATAGCTTGTTGTAATACCACAGGAACGCCCGTTACTTCAAAGGCAACATCTACACCACCATTTGTTAATTCATGTAGACGCGCAACGGCATCTTCCTCTTTAGGATTAATGACGGCTGTTGCACCAAGTTCTAAAGCTTTTGCGGCACGCTCTGCTGAAAGCTCTACAGCATAGATTTCTGATGCGCCCGCTGCACGTAATGCTTCAATGACAAGTAGCCCGATTGGTCCTGTTCCAAAGACGGCAGCTTTGTCACCGGCTTTTAATTTACTTTGACGCACAGCATGTAAAGCGACTGCTGCTGGTTCAACAAGTGCTCCTTGCTCATAAGAAAGCCCTTCTGGCATTTTGTGAACCATTTTTTCATCTACCATTGTATATTCGGAGAATCCTCCGCCACCGCCTGAAAGACCGTGGAAACCTAAATGTTTACAAATATTATATTTACCTTTTTTACAGGCAGCACATTCGCCACATGCAAGGATTGGTTCTACTACTACAGGATCACCGATTTTAACAGATGTAACACCATCGCCAATTTCAACTACTTCACCAGAAAATTCATGTCCCATTACAATAGGTGCTATGTCTTTACTTACATAGTGAGGTTGCTCCACTGGAATAAAGATTGGCCCAGCTGCGTATTCATGTAAATCACTGCCACAAATCCCTGTCCAATGTACTTTGATTTTTACTTTTCCAGGTGCGATGACTGGTTCTTCAATGTTTTCTACACGGATGTCTTTTGCTTTATACCATCTTGCTGCTTTCATAATCTACCAACCTCCCATAATATCTTACAGCTCTATCATAACATGTGGGGAATCTGCTAATCATTAGTTCCCTATAAATTGACATAAAAATTACATATTACAAGCGTTTTCGAACATTGTTACAGCGCTTTTTTGATTGCATATTCTGCGTATTTCAAGTACCTTTGATAAGGGCTTTGTTACGGTGATAATAAAACATTAAAAATATGTTTATGCTAGTAAGAAATAGGACGTAAATATACCTTAAAGTTCGAATCATGGTACAATGAAAAAGATGTTAGGAGGAACGAATGATGTCAAAATATACTGATTATAATTTTCAGCCATTTTTGCAGGACGCCATTGCAAATCTTGGCTTTACAGAACCGACACCAATTCAAAAAGAAATTATTCCGCTTTTATTAAAAGGGAAAAGTGCTATTGGACAGTCACATACAGGAACAGGGAAAACACATAGTTTTTTAATTCCAATTGTTCAACGTATTGATGTAGAAAAACAGGAAGTACAGGCCGTTATTACTTCTCCTACACGAGAGTTAGCACAGCAAATTTTTGATGCATTAAATCAATTAATAGAAGGAACAGCTATTCAAGCAAAACTATTTATTGGGGGTACGGACAAACAACGCTCCATTGATAAATTAAAAACACAGCCACAAATTGTTGTTGGAACACCAGGACGTATTCGTGACCTTGTTTCAGCACAAGCGTTATTTGTGCATACAGCACCAATTTTAGTTGTCGATGAAGCGGATCTAGCTTTTGATATGGGCTTCATTGAAGAGATTGATGGATTTGCTTCACAGATGCCCGAAAAGCTTGAAATGTATGTTTTTTCTGCAACAATACCAGAAAAACTTCAGCCATTTTTAAAGAAATATATGGAAGTGCCAGTGCATGTCCATATGAATGATAAACGACCAGTGGCAGAAGGCATCGATTTTGTACTTGTACCAGTGCGCTCAAAATCCCGTAATAAACGTTTATTAGAAGTCATTGAGGGCATTAATCCCTTTTTAGCTGTTATCTTTACCAACACGCGTAAGACAGCAGAACACGTTGCTGGCTACTTAAATGAGCATGGTATCCGTTGTGGCCAAATTCACGGTGATTTAAGTCCACGTGATCGTAAAAAAATGATGAAGCAAATCCGTGATCTTGACTACCAATACATTGTAGCAACTGACTTAGCTGCTCGTGGTATTGATATCCAAGGCATTTCTCATGTTATTAACTACGAGATTCCAGAAGACTTAGAATTCTTTATTCACCGCGTTGGTCGAACAGCGCGTGCAGGCAATAAAGGGACAGCCATTACTTTATTTGAGCCATCAGATGAGGATGCAGTAGTTCGCGTAGAAAAAATGGGCATTCCTTTTGTACAAAAAGATGTAAAAGATGGCGAATGGTCAGAGTTAAAAGAGCGTCATGCCCGTAAAAATCGTGTGAAGCAAGAGAATGAAATTGATGTGAAAGCAAAAGCGTTGGTACGTAAGCCTAAAAAGGTAAAACCTGGCTATAAACGTAATATGAAGTGGGAAATGGAAAAAATTAAAAAACGTGAACGTCGCTTAAAGGCACGCGGAAAAAAATAAGGGGGCTTTTACATGCTACTTGGCTCACATGTTTCGATGAGCGGGAAAGAAATGCTACTTGGCTCTAGTAAAGAGGCACTGTCATACGGAGCCAATACATTTATGATTTATACTGGAGCACCGCAAAATACACGTCGCAAAGCCATTGCTGACTTAAACATTATGAATGGACTCCTGCATATGAAAGAGCATGGGATGACCAATATTGTTGTACATGCACCTTACATTATTAATATTGGCAATACGGAAAAACCAGAAACATTCCGTCTCGGTGTAGATTTTCTACAATCGGAAATTGAACGTACTGCTGCACTGGAGGCAACGCAAATTGTTTTACACCCTGGTGCCCATGTAGGAGCTGGTGCTGATGCTGGTATTGCTAAAATTATTGAAGGTTTAAATGAGGTATTATCTCAGGACTATCCCGTTCAAATTGCATTAGAAACCATGGCAGGGAAGGGGACAGAATGTGGACGTTCCTTTGAAGAACTTGCTAAAATTATTGATGGTGTAACGAATAACGAGCGACTTTCTATATGCTTTGATACCTGTCATACACATGATGCTGGCTATAATATCGTGGAAGATTTTGATGGTGTATTAAACGAATTTGATAAAATTATAGGCGTGGAACGCATTAAAGTATTGCATATCAATGACTCCAAAAATGTGCGCGGTGCAGGTAAGGATCGTCACGAAAATATTGGCTTTGGTCATATTGGCTTTGATGCCCTTAACTATGTAGTACACCATCCACAATTAATGGATGTTCCTAAAATTTTAGAAACACCCTTTGTCCCTCTCAAGAGTGACGCTAAATCTAAGGTAGCTCCGTATAAAGTGGAAATCGATATGTTACGAAGTGGTACTTTTAAACCTGAGCATATTGAAGCTTTAAAAGGCTAACAGAAATAACCCGAAATCAGGCTAGTTCTGATTTCGGGCTTTT